>JAYZKL010000071.1:0-5733 GCA_036163455.1 Pseudomonadota bacterium | reverse complement strand
GTGCCTATTTTTCCAGTAAAACCCTGAATAATTATTTTTGAATCCTTATTTATTAAAATTGCCATTATTGATTTATCCTAGACTTGCAAGAGCTTCAACAGCTTTATTTGCGGCCTCTTCAAGTGTTGAAGCTTCAATGTATTTTATTTTACTTTCTTTTAAAATTTTCATTCCTTCTTCAACGTTTGTTCCAGCCAATCTTATAATTAGAGGCTGTTTAATTTCTAACTGATCTAAGGCATCTACGATTCCTTGAGCAACCCAATCACATCTATTAATACCAGCAAAAATATTGATTAAAATTACTTTAACTTTAGGATCGCCAGATATAAGTTTAAAAGCCTTAACGAATTTTTCTGGAGTAGCTCCCCCACCAACGTCAAGAAAATTAGCAGGTTGTCCACCAGCTAGTTGAATCATGTCCATTGATGCCATAGCTAGCCCAGCACCATTAATGATATTACCAATATCACCATCTAACGCGATATAATTTAGCCCTCTATCAGCGGCATATGTTTCTTTTGGATCTTCTTGTGATTTATCTCTAAGCTCAGCAATTTGGGGATTTCTATATAAGGCATTATCATCAAAAGACATTTTACAATCCAATGCTAAAATATGATCATCTCCAGTTAGCACTAAAGGATTAATTTCAACCATCGTTGCATCTGAAGTACTAAATGCTTTATAGCAGCCTAAGATTGCTTCAGCACATCTAGATATCGCCTTTGCCTCAATGCCAAGACCAAATGCTATTTCTCTAGCTTGGAAATTTTGTATGCCTACAGCTGCTTCTACCTTGGTTCTTATTAATGTTTCAGGTTTTTCTTTAGCAATTTCTTCTACGCTCATACCACCAGCAGATGAAGCAACAACCATGACGCTTTCAGAGCTTCTATCAAAAACTAAACCAAGATAAAACTCTTGTTTAATATCTGTTGCTTCTTCAACATAAATTCTTTGCACAGTTTTACCAGCAGGTCCAGTTTGATTAGTAACAAGAGTCTTTCCTAATAATTTGTTAGCTGCATCAGAAACTTCTTGTAAGCTTTTACAGACAATTATTCCTCCAGCTTTACCTCTAGCTCCGGAATGAATCTGTGCTTTAACAACCCACATTTCACCACCTAATTCAGCGGCTCTATCTTTTGCATTTTCAGGACTGTAGGCAATTCCACCTCTTGGTATCGATACGCCAAATTTAGCTAATATTTCTTTAGCTTGATATTCATGTATATTCATTATTTTTTTGACTTAATAAGCTTATCAATGTTAACAATATTCTCAGCCATTCTTGCGGATGCTGCATCAATCATCCGCCCATCTAATTGAGCGGCTCCTCTACCTTCTTGAGCAGCTTTTTCTAATTCATCTAAAATTTTTGTTGCTTTCTCAACTTCACTATCGGGTGGAGAAAAAACATTATTTGCATGTTCAATTTGAGAGGGATGGATAGCCCACTTTCCTTCAATTCCTATAGCAGCCCCTCTCTTTGCAGCATTTATATAACCAGCAGGATCCTTTATGTCGCCAAAGGGACCATCAATTGGTCTTAAACCAAATGCTCTACATGTTGCTACTAATTTTGCTAGACCATGATGCCATTGATCGCCAGGATAGTCAGGGTTTAGGCCACCTATTATTACAGTTCTAGCCCTTAAACTTGCTGCATAATCAGCAACTCCAAAATGAAGAGCTTCTAATCGTGAACTGGATTTTGCAATTTCTTCTATATTTACCATGCCAAGTGCTGTTTCAATCAAACACTCTAACCCTATAGGATTCTTTAATTTCTTTTCCTGCTCTATTTGTGAGACTAAACAGTCCACCATGTAGACATCGTCTCTTACGCCAACTTTTGGAATTAATAAGGTATCAACAAATTCGCCTACCTGAGTCATTATTTCAACAACATCTTTATACATATAATGTGTATCTAATCCATTTATTCTTACTGAAATAGTTTTACCATTTCCTCTCCAGTCCATTTCTTTAAGAGCCTGTATAACATTTTGTCTTGCAGATTCCTTATCATTAGGAGAGACCGCATCTTCCAAATCCAAGAATATATAATCGGCATCTGAATTAAGTGCTTTTTCAAACATTTTGGGGGATGATCCAGGGACAGCAAGTTCGCTTCTTTGTAATCTAAATTTGGCGTTTTTGTAAGATGTATGACTCATGTTCTTAATAATAGTTAAATAGACTTGATAATGATATTGATTATCTGCTATAACTCGATAAGTTTACGCAACTATATAATATTGTCAATAATTTAACAATAATTACATGGTCTCTTTAGGGAATAATTATTATGGAAAACGCAATAGATATAAGGAATTTAAACAAAGTTTATAGAAACAAAGTCATAGCTCTTGACAATATAAATCTATCTGTAAAAAAGGGTGATATTTTCGCTTTTTTGGGGCCTAATGGAGCAGGTAAGTCTACTGTAATAGGAATCATTTCATCATTAGTTACAATCTCCTCTGGGGAAGTACTAGTATTTGATAAAAATATTCAAAAAAACCCAGAGTTTGCTAAGAAAAATATTGGATTAGTTCCTCAGGAATATAATCTAAATCAATTTATTTCGATTGAAGAAACCATGATTAACACAGCTGGCTATTTTGGTATAACTAGAGATATTGCAAAAAAAAGATTAGAACAATTATTTATTAAACTTGGCATATGGGAAAAGAGAAAAAATACTCCAAGAGAATTATCAGGCGGGATGAAAAGAAGGTTAATGATAGCAAGAGCTCTAATTCATGAGCCAAAAATTTTAATATTAGATGAACCAACTGCAGGAGTTGATACAGAACTAAGATTATATATGTGGGATTTTTTAAAAGAATTAAATTCACGCGGAGTTTCAATAATTTTAACCACACATTATTTAGAAGAGGCTGAAAGGTTATGTAAAAATCTTGCAATTATACACAAGGGAAAAATTATACAAAATTCTACAATGGATCAGGTTTTTGAAATGAGAAAAGCACACACTTATATTTTAAAAACATCTGAGCCAATAAATAATAAAGCTATAGTTAGTGATCTAAAATTTATTACCATTGATCAAAATACCTATGAAATTACAATTTCAGATGATATTTCTGTAACTGAAATTATTGAAAAACTAAAAATAAATAATATTGATGTTGTTAGCATGGGGAACAAGAGAAATATGTTAGAAGAGTTATTTATGGAGCTTACAAAAGAGAAGGCAGAATTATGACGTACGAAGTTTTTATCGCATTCAAAACAATTGTTGTAAAAGAGACACTTAGGTTTGCAAGGATTTGGATACAAACAATACTTCCTTCTGTTATAACTATCTTTTTATATATTACAATTTTTGGTAATTTTATTGGAGATAGGATTGGACATATAAAAGATTATAATTATGTAGATTATATAATCCCAGGTTTGGTCATCATGCCAATAATAACTAATTCATACATGAATGTCGTAGGTTCTTTTTATAGTGCAAGATTTCAAAAAAGTGTTGAGGAGGTATTAGTTTCACCAGTTCCAAATTATATTATTCTTTTAGGATATATCACAGGAGGTATTTTAAGAGCATTTTGTGTTGGTATAGCCGTATATTTTGTTACAACTTTCTTTACTGAACTGAAAATTGTAAATATTGGTTATACGCTATTAATAACATTTTTAACAGCTTTTCTCTTTTCAACAGCTGGATTTATAAATGCGGTTTATGCTAAGAGTTTTGATGACATAAATATAATACCAACTTTTGTTCTATCTCCTCTTACTTATTTAGGCGGAACATTTTATCCAGTCGAGGCCCTTCCTGAAATTTGGCAAGATATTTCTGCCTTTAATCCAATAGCATACTTAGTGAGTTCATTTAGATATGGTTTCTTAAATCTGGTAGAAACAGATTTAATCTTATCACTATTGATTATCATTACATTAATAGTTATATTATTTTTTATTGCTCTAGTTATTTTATCTAGAGGAATAGGGATTAAAAATTGACTGAATCTTATGAAGTTGGGAAAGTTAGTGAATAAATAATCTAACACTGCCCCCGCAACGGTAAAATAGCAAAAGTCCGAATACCAACATGATAAGAAGCCCATGAAGCGGTGGATGCTTTATTATAGATGGGTATCAAGTATCTTGTTTTTTTTATCAGGATCATCATCTATATAGTTCATTGCTATA
The DNA here is from genome assembly GCA_036163455.1 of Pseudomonadota bacterium. Classification (GTDB taxonomy): domain Bacteria; phylum Pseudomonadota; class Gammaproteobacteria. The sequence goes on along the minus strand of JAYZKL010000071.1, from coordinate 1,539 downwards.
ATGATGGATGAAAATTGATGATAAAATATTTTTTGAGAATTTTTTTATACGCCTTTCTCTTTTTAGGAAATTTAGTTTTTGCTGAGTCAAAATTGGATGAGATTGTCATTACACCATCAAAAAGACCAACAACAATATTTAATTCACTAACATCCGTACAGGTAATCACAAAAGAAGATATTAGGAATTCTGGCTTCCAGGATGTACATGAAATATTTGACTCAATAAGCTCTATAAGCATAGGAAGTAATGGTGGTCATGGGCAAACTAAATCTATCTTTATGAGAGGAACAGAGAGTAATCACACAAAAGTCCTCATAGATGGTATAGAATTAAATCCAAGTACACTAGGTGTGCCATCAATACAACATATTTCTACAGATATGATTGAGAGAGTTGAAATATCTAATGGCAGTATGTCTACACTCTATGGAAAAAATACAATTGGTGGAGTTATTAATATTATAACGCGCAATAGAGGAGAAGAATCAAATAAAATAAAATTTAGTTCTGGTCGTGATGAAACAAATAGAATAAATATTTTCAGATATTTTTCTAAAAATAATCATACTTTTTTTATAGATTATTCAAAAACCCAATCGGATGGATTTAAGGCAAAACCCACATCTAATAAAAATCATTTATATAAAAATGACAATATAAACGCAAATTACTCATATAATAATAAAGATGATGTTTTTAAAATAAGTTTTTACCAAAGCGATGGAAAAACTGAGTACGATAGTTACGGCAGTAATTTGAGTCAGGACCATAAGGATAGGAACACAAAGCTGTCATGGACAAGAAATAATAAAGATTCACTTTCAAAGTTAGCTTTTATTGATAAGCAAAATAAAATAGATCAAGCTGATTTGTCAGCAACAGATTATACGCATACTAAAGTAAATCAATTTGTTTTTGAGAAAAACTATTATGATTTGTTAAATACCAATACAATACTCGGTGTCTCCTATACTGATGAAGCTGTTTATGAATTGTCATATGGAACTTCTTTTCGAGAAACTAACAATATTAGAGAATTATTTTTTCAGTCAGAGTATTTAATCAATGCGGTGACTAACATTAATTTTGGCTCTAGATTCATAAATCATGATTCCTATGGAGATTATTTTACTGGAAATATGAACTTTTCTTATTTAATTGATAAAAAAACAATTTTTTCTGGAGGCATTGGAAAATCATTTAGGCCTCCAGATGGAACTGATAAATTTGGATATGGTGGTAATGAGAATTTAAATCCCGAAAAGTCAATTTCTAGTGAACTTTCTTTAAAACGCCGTGTCACAAAAAATGGTGATTTTGTCATGACATTTTTCAATAATTCAATTACTAATCTAATTGAGTCTGATGGGGCAAAAATGCAAAATATAAACAAGGCCAGAATTACAGGAATAGAATTTAATTATAATACATCATTTGATAAATATGATTATTCATTTAATTATACATATCAATTAGCAGATGATTTAACAAATAATACTATGCTTTCAAGAAGACCAAAAAATAAATTTACAGGGA
>JAYZKL010000070.1:0-4553 GCA_036163455.1 Pseudomonadota bacterium | reverse complement strand
TTTTTAGCTTTTCTTCTAGATTTCTTTCTAGTAGCTTTCTTCTTAGTAGCTTTTCTTCTAGATTTCTTTCTAGTAGCTTTCTTCTTAGTAGCTTTTCTTCTAGATTTCTTTCTAGTAGCTTTCTTCTTAGAAGCTTTTCTTCTAGATTTCTTTCTAGTAGCTTTCTTCTTAGAAGCTTTCTTCCTTCTAGCTTTCTTACGAGTAGTTGTTACTTTTTTCTTCTTTCTTCTAGTTGCTTTCTTCTTAGAGGTTTTCTTAGAAGCTTTTCTTCTAGAAGCTTTCTTTCTAGTTGCTTTCCTTTTTTTAGCAACTTTGGCTTTTTTCTTTGCAACCATACTGTAGTCCTCCGCAGTTTTGGTGGTTTTTTTAAGTTTATGAACATAAATATAAAAAAACAAGTTCTTTTTTACTCTTTTTTTATGTTTTTAAATAGTTTTTTTGCTTTTAAAGTTTTTTTTATGTTTTTTTATTAATTTTTAGCAAAAAAAACTAAAAAAGATTGTTTTTTTATTAATTTTTAGCAAAAAAAACTAAAAAAGATTGTATTTTTATTATTTATTCAAGTTTTAGAATGAAATTCCAATCTTTTAAGCTAACTTCTGTAATTGATAATCTATTTCCTTTTTGAACTACTTTCATATTGGATAATTGGGAATGTGATTTTAAGGTTTTTAATGTGATGGGATTCTTTAATTTTCTAACATATTTAACATCAACCATAAACCATGTTGGCTTATCTTTTTTGCTTTTCGGATCATAATACTTTTTCTTTTTATCAAAGGCTGTATAGTCTGGGTAACATTCTTTATGTATTTTCATAATCCCATAAATACCTGGAATCTCACAATTTGAGTGATAGAAAAAAGCTAAGTCATTTATTTTCATATCATCTCTTATCATATTTCTGACTTGATAATTTCTTATTCCATCCCAAGGTTCAATTTTGTCTTTTTTTAAATCATCAATACCGTAATCTTCAGGTTCATTTTTCATTAACCAATATTTCATTCAAAATTTTCTCCTGAATCAATAAAGTTTTGAAGTTCGGTAATTTCATCTGAAACAACATCAAGTTCTTTTAATAAATTTTCTTGTTTTAAATAATCACTGACAATATTCAAGCCTGTTAACACTGCTATTTTTTCTTTTGTAAGATTGGAAGCACCTTCTTTTGTATTTTTCATTTTTGTATCTAAATACGCAGCTGATTGTTGAAGTAGTCCAACTTCTTCTGGTTTACATTTTATCCTATATTCTTCATCAAGAACTTCTACAATTACTTCCTCATATTCCATCCTAACTTATCTCCATATTTTTTATTCTATTCAGTATGGACTGTATTTCTGTTTTTGCTAACTCATTTTTTTTCACTAAATCTGCTTTTTCAGAAACTAGGCTTTCTTGTTGTTTTTTAAGTAAAGCATTTTCCATTTCTACTTTATCCATATTCTTTCTTATATTTTCTATGGATGCCCTCAGACTCTGTAATTGATCATTTATTTTTGACATAACAATAATATAAAATTCATCAAGTTGTGGGTCAACCTTTATATATTTTTATTATTAATTTCTATTGTTTCTTGCTGATAGTGATAATAATGTTTTATTATTGTAATTATAGATTTCGTCTATTTTTAGTGATTTCTTAATTTTTTTATTTGTAAATAAAAATTATATGAGTTGACAATGAAAAGCAATATATATCAAAAAAGAAGAGCCAAGCTTTTAGGTTTAATGGAAAAAGAATCAGTAGCCATAATTGAATCAGCTACTGAAAAGATAAGGAATAATGATGTATTCTATGATTATAGACAGAATAGTAACTTTTTTTATTTAACTGGCCACGATGAGCCAGATGCAGTATTAATTTTAACCAAAAAAAAAGGTAAAAATTTTTCATTTTTTTTTACTAAGGAGCCTTCAAAAATTCAAGAAACTTGGACAGGCCCAATAGATAATGCAGCAAAATTGAAGAAAAAGTTATCTGTAAATATATGCGAATATTTGCCAAAAATTAAAGACATGGTTAATGATATTATCCAAGGTTCAGACAACGTATACCATTCTTTATCTACATCATCTAATTTGTATACATTAGTCAATAAGTCTATTAAGTCTTTAGAGAAGAAATATAGGCAGGGAGCTCATTCACCATCCAAGATTTTTTCACTTGATAAGATTCTCCATCGGATGAGGTTGATTAAATCACAGGAAGAAATTAAAGAAATTAAAAAAGCATGCTTAATTTCTGTGAAGGCCCATAAAAGACTAATGAAAAACTGTTCTCCAGGAATGACAGAATATCAAATAGAGGCTGAGTTAATGCATGAATTTCATAGTTCTGATGCTAAAGAAGCTTATCCAAGTATTGTTGCATCAGGTAAGAATGCTTGTATATTACATTACACAAAAAATAATTCTCTTCTTAAAAATGGCCAACTACTACTAACAGATGCTGCTGCTGAATATAAAAATTATGCATCAGATATCACTAGAACAATACCCATCAGTGGTAAATTTAATAAATCACAAAAACTAATTTATGAAATTGTTCTAAATGCTCAAAAAAAGGCCATAAAGAAATGTGTAGTTGGGAACTACTGGTCTGATATACATAGAGAAGCTGTAAGAGTTTTGACAAAAGGGTTAATGGATATTGGGTTGATTAAGGGTAAGTTAGCTGATGCTATAAATAAACAAAAGTATGAAAAGTTTTATATGCATTCAACCGGGCACTGGTTAGGTTTGGACGTACATGATCCTTGTGAATATTCAGACGGTAAAAAAGCACTTAAGCTTAAAGCTGGCATGGTATTTACTGTCGAGCCAGGGATATACATTAAACCACAAAAATCAATTCCATCAATTTTTCATAATATAGGAATAAGAATAGAAGACGATATATTAATTACTTCTAATGGGCCAGTCGTGCTTACTTCATCTTTGCCGAAAGAGACAAACGACATAGAAAGGATTATGAGTAGCAATGGATAAGAAAAATACAACATATGATTTTACTATAATCGGTGGTGGGTTAATAGGAAGCTTGGTTTCAGTATTATTATCAAGAAATGGGTTCAAGTGTTGTTTAGTAGAGCGTAATTCTTTAGCAAAGATGTCTGGCTTAAAAAAATTTAGCCCTCTTTCATTGAATTACCGTTCTATCCAAATCTTAAAGAAATTTGATCTCTGGGATAAAGAAGTTATTGAGGCTTCTCCGATTAGAAATTTAACAATGAAATGTTTTAATAGTCTAAATAGATTAAAATTTTCATCATCAGATGTAAATTTAAGATATTTAGGGTATATAGTTAATAAATTTTTATTGCACAATTATTTTATTGATATAGCAAAGAAACAAGAGGGTTTAGATATATTTGAAAATAGTTCAGTTACAGAGCTTGAATATATTAAAAATCAGACGTCGTGTCTTATAAAAACTTCATCAAAAGAACTAAAAAAAATACATTCTAAGTTTACTATTCTATCAGATGGAGAGCCATCAGAGCTCAAAGAAAAACTTGGATTTAAAACCAGCTATGACTACCATAACCAAACTTCTTATATGATTGATTGTGAAGCAAAAATTGAAGTTGGCGCTGCTGTACAATTATTTAATCAAGATGGAATATTTGCATTGATACCATATTCCACTAATAAAACCAGTTTAATCTTAAGTCTTAATGACGAAAATAAAGACAAATATATCAATGAAAAAAATCAAGTTTCCGTGGAACACATTCACAAAATTTTTTCAAATTATTTGGAAAATATAAAAGAGATGCGGATAATAAGTTCATATAAATTAAAATCTAGTAAATCTAAAGAGATAATCAAGGACAATGTATTACTGTTAGGAAATACATCACAACTTTTACATCCTGTTGGTGCACAAGGATTTAATTTGGGTTTAAGAAATATTGAATCAGTAATAGACCTTCTAAATAGAAAAACTAATCTTAAGGATGTAGATATCTCTAAAAAAATGAATCAAGTTGGAGTTATTATTAGAAATGACAGAAAGGATATTTTGCAAATGACAGATATAGCTACAAATTTTCTGGCAAGTTCAAAATCAATACCAAGAATCATCAGCTCATTAATGATTAATTTTTTAAAAATTTCTCAAAAATCCAAACTCAAATTCCTTAAAAAAGTTTTAGGAATAGATAATTGCTCATACCTCACAATCAAAGGCTAAGAAAATGAAAAAAGTAATAGTAATTGGTGATGGAATTGTAGGGCTATTATCAGCTTTAACTAGCGCTAAATATAATCATGACGTCACGCTCATCAATATAGGAAAACAAGCTAATAAGGACTCTAAGATAGAAAGATATTTTTCTATTAATTTACTTTCAAAGCATGTTTTAATGTCTCATGGAGTCTGGGAATTTATTGATGAAAAATTTATTAATCCTTTTAATAAAATTATTGCTTGGGATTCTTTCTCCGGGAGCGAAGTAACATTTAATTCTCAGTCCATTTCTTTTGATTATCTAGGTTATATTATAAAAGAGTCCGAGATAAAGAAAATATTACTCAAAGAAATA
>JAYZKL010000069.1:0-2747 GCA_036163455.1 Pseudomonadota bacterium | reverse complement strand
TGCAGCAATATTAAAGAGATGAAATTATTAAATACCTTTTGCAAGCTAACAGATTACAAAACAATTGGATTCTAATATTGTGGTAAATGAAGAGTAATTAAGGGTTTATTTTTTTAATGACCTCTTCAATCAGCTTAATTGTTTCTGGGCTTCCATGATCCTCTCCCTTTTCAAAGTCACCTTCTTTCTGTGCCATTGTATTGGTTAGATGTGCAAAGCAAATAACTTCTTTGTTTTTTGCTTTTGCGAATGCATATAATGCAGAAGCCTCCATTTCTACACAGGTTACATTGTTTTTCTTCATCTCATTTATTGCAGATAGTGTTTCTCTATAAGGTGCATCCGTAGTCCAACTTTTTACCTCTGACCAAAGATTCTCGTTATTTTTTAGTTTTTTAAGTAATGTTTGACAAAGCTCAGACGATTCATTTTTTGGTAGGTAGTGATAGCTTGTTCCTTCATCTCTGATTGCCTCTATAATTAGAGCAAAATTTTTATTAGGATTTAATTTTTTAATAATACCAGCAGAAGTTACACTAATTAAAAGTTCACAACCTGATACAAATAGTTGTTCGGCTATTAATACGGCGTACGAAGCTCCTACAGCGCGCGGAATTATTCCTGCTGTTAATTTACCAACTTTAAATGTATATAGATTCGAGTGGTAGCATGCCCAATATTTACTTATTGTCGCCTTGTTTTTATTATTTAGATAATCTACCAAATTACCATCTGGGTCTAGAATACAAACACTTGGTACTTTCCCTAAAGGGATTTCATTCTGTCTTCTTGATTCACGCAAGAGATTTGTAGGTTGAAATACTGAGGGCTCAGCATAGCTCTTATTTCTAAGAATGTCAGTTACAGCAAATTCTTTGTTTTTTTTATCCATCACCCTCTTTTACAAAAACACCATCAACCATTTTGCCCTTGCGATCTTTAATATCATCATATGCGGCTGATAGGCATTCTTTCATTGTTAAATTATTTCTTACCATGATGTTGATTAAAACTACCATCATGTCACCAACATCATCGCGAATATCTTTGCCTTTACACAAGCTATCAGATAATTCTCCTGCTTCTTGTATTAGTTTCATGTATTGGTCTTTATCAGTACTGCCATCAATAAGGTTTCTGTCTCTATGCCATTGGCCAATTAATTCTTCATAGTTTATTTCAGTCATCTTGCCCCTCTATATAATAAAAAATTACTCTTGCGATAAGTTTACTTCTATTAATCATAACTATCAATGGCATGGGTATGGTGGAGCATTTACTCATGTTATATTCATGAAAGTAAGATGCTCCACTACAACTATTCCTGACTAGTTGTTATATTCGAAACTTATAAACATCCCTAGATTAAAACCTGGCATAGGAACATTATCTTTAACAAATGATTCATGATTTCTAACAGTTTTATTTAGAATATTATTAGCATGAATGTCTAGAATGATCTTTTGATTAGATCTTATAGGCAATGTCTTGGATAGTCCTATATTTAGATTTACATAAGAGTTTGTCTTTGATTCAATTGACGAGAAATCACCCTGTGACTCAGCATGAATTAAATCTAATGAGTATTTAGTATTATCCTTATCTTTGTATTTAGCTGACAGGATATTTCTTGCTGGGGTCATTCTTGGAACATATGTATTATCATCAAAGATTCCAGAAATATCATCTCTGCTTAATGTTATTTCAATCGAACCTTTATCAGTGAAATATTCTCGAGACAAAGATATCTCATACCCTTGGAAAACAGCATTTTTTTGATTCCAATTAGCATCAGTTTTACCATTTGTTGAAGTAGATTGGTCAGCTAAGAAAATGAAATCATTAATATTGTTTCTATATAAATTAAAACCTATATCAATATCATTTACAGCATACTGTACACCTAATTCAACGTTCCTAGAAACTTCCCTAGTGAGGCTATTATCTCCTCTCTCATATCTTTGAGTCGGTCCATGCGAACCATCAGCAAACAATTCTGATATAGCTGGACTTCTTGATGAATGAGCATACCCAATAGTATAGGAAAGAGATTGGCTAAGTTTTTTGTAGTAACTTGTTGCAAAACTCAAAGATGTATCCCCATAGCTTTGATCAATAGTATCTCTAGAGTTAGAATCGTACCGTCCAGCAAAATCAATTTCATATGGCTTATTTTTTGTTCTTGCAAAGTAAGAGATAGATCTCTCATAGGATTCTGATGAGGGAAGATAAGCGCCCGTCATTGGAGACTTCCTATGATTATATTGAAAAAGCAACTTCTTTTCATATCCATCATCATCTAAATTAAGTTTCATAGAAAGTTCTTTACTATTATTGTTTAGAGATGCAGATCCATCTTCCTCATGCTCCTTTAAGAAGTAATTAGAGTCTCTGTAGAAAAAATCAATAGAATTAAAAAACATAACTTCGTTATATTTACCTTTAAAAGTATAAGTTTCTGACTCTACTTTTGAAAAGATTCTATGTTCTTCCTCTTCCTCTTCCTCTTCTTCCTCAGCATGGAATGGTATTCCATAAACACCATCAGTATTTTCAAAAGCTATTCCAAAATAGCCCCATTCTCTTGGAAAGGATAGACCTAATTTAAAATTTTGGTTTTTATTATCTGAATTAGATTTTGTTCTTTTTTTAACACCATCTTCAAATAAAGCTCCATCTGGAAGACTATAATTGTCCAAGTGTTTATTGCTAAATGAAAAAAATAAATTTGTATCTAACAAATGTTC
>JAYZKL010000068.1:0-16230 GCA_036163455.1 Pseudomonadota bacterium | reverse complement strand
GAAAAAACTTGTGGGTATTCATTGCTAGCTATATCGTGAATATCTGTTAGAGTAATCGGAATTGCTACAAAACATGCTGTTAAAATTAAATGCAGAATAAAGATTCCAGTGAAATGATTTACTATCTCTTTATTTCTAAATAATTTTTTTATTTCAGTAAATTCAAATCTTGTAGATAATTTAGTCTCATTTCCGTCAGGAAAAAATAATATGAGAATAACGCTTAACAGTGTAAAAATAGCTGCTGCTAAAAAAACTCCTGAAAGCTGGAAAGCGTGACCAATAATTGGACCTAGTAAAAAAGAAATAAAAAAAGAAAAACCAATCCCCATTCCAATAAACGCCATTATCATAGTTCTATTTTTTTCAGAACTGACATCAGAAATTAATGCCATTAATGTTCCAGCAATTGCACCAATACCTTGAAGGGTTCTGCCTAAAATAACACTTAATATATCATTAGCATTTGCAGCAACTAATGAGCCAATAAAGAAAATAACAAGACCAAGTAAAATAACTTTTTTTCTACCTATTACATCAGATAATATCCCGAGAGGTATTTGAAAAATTGCATTTGTTAACCCCCATATACCTAAAGCTATCCCAATTAAGAATGGAGTAGCACCATCATAGTCACTTAAAAAGATTGAGAGGATAGGAAAAATCATAAAAATCCCTAACATCCTAAACATATAAATCAAAAAAATAATGATAGTTGATTTGACTTCTAATTGTGATAATCCAATATTCTGCATATTAATTTTTGAATAGGAACTATATCATATAAACATAATCTTATTCTGTCTATCGTTTTATATAAAATTAAAATCTAAAAAGATTAATATTTTCTTTTTTAGTGATATGATAATTTGGATGAAAAAAAATATTTTTGTAAAAGGCGCAAGAACACATAACCTAAAAAATATCAATATTGAAATACCTCGTAATCAGATGGTCACAATAACAGGGCTATCAGGTTCTGGAAAATCATCTCTTGCTTTTGATACAATTTTTGCTGAAGGACAGCGTAGATACATGGAATCTTTATCATCATACGCACGTCAATTTTTATCTATGATGGAAAAACCTGATGTTGATTCAATTGATGGACTATCTCCAGCAATATCTATAGAACAAAAACCTTCTTCACATAATCCTAGATCAACTGTTGGGACAGTAACAGAAATATATGATTACTTACGATTACTGTTTGCTAGAGTTGGTGTACCAAGATGTCCTGAACATAAAATTGAGCTTCAAGCTAATTCAGTTGGTGAAATAACAGAAAAAATTTTAAATGAATGTAAAGAAAGAACCATTGCAATACTGGCGCCTATAATAAAGCAACAAAAGGGTGAGCATAATCAACTAATCAAAAATTTTAAACAACAAGGTTTTGTAAGGATGAGGCTGAATGGAACTATTTACAAATTTTCTGAAAACTTCAAAATTGATTCGAAGAAAAAAAATGATGTAGAAATTGTTGTTGATAGAATTAAATCTAATCATGAAAATAAGCTTAGAATTATTGAATCATTAGATACGGCTTCAAATATTTCTAATGGAATCATTTATATAATGGATTTGAAAACTAATCAAATTGATTATATTTTTTCAACTAAATTTTCTTGCCCGCATTGTGGATATTCTATAACTGAGCTTGAGCCAAGATTATTTTCATTTAACAGTCCATTAGGAGCATGTAATGCTTGTGATGGATTAGGCGTAAGAGAATTTTTTGATCCTGAAAAAATTATTGTAAATGAGGAATTGAGTTTATCAAATGGCGCAATAAGAGATTGGGATAAAAGAAACTTATATTATTATCAATTTTTAGAGTCGCTGGGTAACCACTATAAAGTTGATATAAATCAAAAATACAAAAAATTGCCAGATAGCTTTAAAAAAATGCTTTTTTATGGAAGCGATGATGAGGTTATCAAATTTAAATACTACAAAGCCTCTATAAAAAGATCTATTCCTGGTGGAGGACACAATATAAGAGAACATAAGTTTGATGGAATATTAAATATTTATGATAAAAGATATAATGAAACTGATTCATTTGCTGTAAGAGAAAAGTTATCAAAATTCTTAAGCGATAAAGAATGTAGTGTATGTGATGGTTCTAGGCTAAATCAAGAAGCTAGAAATGTTTTTATTTCTAATAAATCTATAGATGATATTACTTCACTTACCATAAAAGATTGTTTTTCTTTTTTCTCTCAAATAAATCTGCAAGGAATGAAGAAAGAAATATCAAATAAAATTATCTCAGAAATTAAAAATCGCCTCAAATTCTTAATTGATGTTGGATTGAACTATTTGACACTAGATAGAAGCGCTGAAACTTTATCAGGTGGTGAAGGACAAAGAATTAGGCTAGCAAGTCAAATAGGGTCCGGTCTAGTTGGAGTGATGTATATTTTAGATGAACCAACTATTGGCTTACACCAAAGAGATAATAATATGCTTTTAAGTACCTTAAAAAATCTTAGAGATTTAGGTAATACGGTTATAGTTGTTGAGCATGATGAAGATACAATTTTAACTTCAGATCATATTATTGATGTTGGACCTGGGGCTGGTGAGCATGGCGGTAAAATTGTTTTCTCAGGAAATCCGAAGGAAATAACATCCATTAAGCAATCTTATACTGGCCAGTATTTATCTGGAAAAAGAAAAATTTCTGTCCCAAAGAAAATATCTAAATTTAATATCAAAAATACACTTTCAATAAAATCAGCGCATGCTAATAATTTAAAAGATATAGATGTAGACATACCGCTTGGTTTATTTACCTGTGTTACAGGTGTATCTGGTTCAGGTAAATCAACTCTTGTTGATAATGTGCTTTTTAATTATGTTGTGAATGAATTTGATGAGAAAGACAATACTCAAACCGAATGCAAAAAAATAACCGGTGTAGATAAAATTGATAAGATAATAGATATTGATCAAAGCCCCATAGGTAGAACGCCTAGATCAAATCCAGCAACGTATACAAAGATTTTTGATAGTATAAGAGAGTTATTTTTCCAAACACAAGAAGCAAGATCTAGGGGTTATAAACCCGGCAGATTCAGTTTTAATGTTAAGGGCGGCAGATGCGAGACTTGCCAAGGCGGAGGTGTAATTAAAGTAGAAATGCACTTTCTTTCAGATATCTATATAAAGTGCGATAAATGTAATGGGAAAAGATATAATAATGAAACACTTGAAATTACTTATAAGAAAAAAAATATAAGTAATATTCTAGATTTTACTGTTTCTGAAGCACTGGATTTTTTTAATAATATTCCAAATATAAAACGTAAACTTGAAATTCTAGATGAAGTAGGCTTGTCATATATTAAATTAGGACAAAACGCTACAACTTTGTCAGGTGGTGAAGCTCAAAGAATAAAACTAGCCAGGGAATTGATAAAAAGAGATACTGGAAAAACTTTATATGTCTTAGATGAACCAACTACAGGACTACATTTCTATGATGTTGAAAAATTATTATCAGTTCTACATAAGCTTCGAGATAGAGGGAATACTTTAGTAGTTATAGAACATAATCTTGACGTAATAAAAACAGCTGACTGGATTATTGATTTAGGGCCAGAAGGCGGTGATGAGGGAGGAACAATAATCGCTACCGGCACACCAAATGAAATAATCAAAAGTAAAAAATCTTATACAGGTGTTTTTCTAAAAAGTAAGATTAAGGATTAATTTCAACTTTATCTGTTAATTCGACAAGAGCTTTTGGAGAGGAATCACCAAGCTTAAAACCAAATTTCAATATCCTCAAATAACCGCCTGGTCTATTTTTGAATCTTGGTCCAAGATCTTCAAATAGTTTCTTTACAACTTTCTTACTCCTTATTTTAGAATAGGCTAATCTTCTCCTCATAAGAGAATCAGTTTTTGCAAGAGTAATTAATGGTTCCGCAACCCTTCTTAGCTCTTTTGCCTTTGACAAGGATGTGCTAATTCTTTCAAATTGAAACAAAGAAATTGTTAAATTCTTCATCAGCGCATTTCTGTGTGATGAGTTACGATTAAGTTTTCTTCCTGATTTATGATGTCTCATGATCTTTTTTCTATATTTTTAGGAGGCCAATCTTCTAATTTAAGCCCTAGAGATAAACTATGTGTTGCTAAAACATCTTTGATTTCCGTTAAAGATTTCTTACCAAGGTTTGGTGTTTTTAGTAACTCCATTTCACTTCGTTGCACTAAATCACCAATATAATATATGTTTTCAGCTTTCAAACAGTTTGCTGATCTAACTGTCAATTCTAAATCATCAACAGGTCTTAATAAAACTGGGTCAATTTGTGGAACGTCAGAATCTTCAACCTCTGCTTCTTTTATTTCTAGATGTGTGAATACTTCTAATTGATCTCTCAAAATTTTTCCAGCTCTCCTTATAGCATCTTCGGGCTCAATTGTTTCATTTGTTTTTATATCAATTATTAACTTATCTAAATCAGTCCTCTGTTTAACCCTTGCTGAATCGACATTATAAGAAACTTGTATAACTGGACTAAATGATGCATCTATTTGCATTTTACCGATACCTAAATTATCTTGTTCATTAAATTTCCTTTTTTGAGCCTGTTGATAACCTCTCCCTTCTGCAACAGTCATATGTACTACAAGCTCTGTATTATCATTGGTTATATTAGCCAGACAAAATTCTGGATTTTTGATTTCTACATCTGGATTATCAGAGATATCAGATGCTAAAACAGGTCCCTTTCCTTTTTTTCTGAGAGTTATCTCTGTTTTTTCCTTATTATGTAAGACTAACGCTAACTTTTTAATGTTTAACAAAATTTCTAAAACATCTTCTTCTACGCCTTCGATGGTACTGTATTCGTGCAAAATATTTTCAATAGTTACTTCAATAACAGCACTCCCTGGTAAAGAAGAAAGTAAAACTCTACGAAGCGCATTACCAAGCGTATGCCCAAAACCTCTCTCGAGTGGCTCAATAGTTACTTTTGCCTGATTTGGTATTTCTTGATCTACTTCTATATCTACTAGTTTGGGTTTAAGAAAGTCATTTTTTTTCATGTGTCACCTATTTTGAGTATAATTCAACAATTAAAGATTCATTTATTTCTGGAGGCAGCTCCTTTCTCTCAGGAAGTCTAGAAAATACACCTTCATAACCTTTGGTATCAACTTCTAACCAGTCATCAAAACCTCTTTGTTCTGCCAGGCTAATTGCAAACTTAATGCGTAATTGTTTTTTTGATTTGTCTCTAACAGCAACCTTATCTTGTGGCGCTAATTGATAAGAAGGAATATTGATTACTTTTCCATTTACTTGTATGTTTTTGTGGTTTACTAATTGTCTAGATTCTGATCTAGTTGAACCTAACCCCATTCTATATACCACATTATCTAATCTAGATTCTAACAACATTAAAAGGTTCTCTCCTGTTGAACCTTTTTTACTGGCAGCTTTTTTATAATAGTTTCTAAATTGTTTTTCAAGAACTCCATAAATTCTTTTGACCTTTTGTTTTTCTCTAAGCTGTAGAGCATAATCGGAGCTTTTTGACTTAATTAAGGAATGACCAGGTTTTTTTTCAAGATTACATTTTGTATCTAATGCTCTTGATCCAGACTTTAAATAAAGATCTGTTCCTTCTCTTCTCATTAATTTACATTTTGATCCTGTATATTTTGCCATATTTAAAACCTATATCTTTTACACTCTTCTTTTTTTCGGTGGCCTGCACCCATTATGTGGAAGAGGTGTAATATCAGTTATGTTTGTAATCTTGAAACCAGAACTATTAAGGGCTCTAACTGCTGAATCTCTTCCTGGCCCAGGACCTTTTATTAGCACTTCGAGGCTTTTCAGACCAAACTCAGCCGCTTTTTGTCCTGCTCTTTCTGCAGCAATTTGAGCGGCAAACGGAGTGCTTTTTCTAGAACCTCTAAAACCTGAACCTCCTGAAGTTGCCCAAGAAAGAGTGTTCCCTTGTTTATCTGTTATAGTAATGATTGTATTGTTAAAGGATGCAAAGACATGAGCGACGCCTTCATTAACAATCTTTTTTTCTTTCTTTTTCTTAGTTTTTGTAATCATAATTATTTAGCTTTTAAAAGTTTTCTCGGTCCTTTTCTGGTTCTACTATTATTTTTAGTTTTTTGTCCTCTTAGTGGCAATCCTTTACGGTGACGGATTCCTCTGTATGAACCTATGTCCATTAACCTCTTAATATTAATGGAGATTTCTCTTCTTAAATCTCCTTCTAGCTGATATTTTGAAACAAAATTCCTTAAAATTTCTAAATCCTTCTCATTAAGGTCCTTCACTATCTTTGCTTTATCAACTCCTGCATCAGAACAAATTTTAATTGCTCTAGATTTACCAATTCCATAAATAGAAGTTAATGCCACCCATATATGCTTGGTATTTGGTAAATTTATGCCTGCTATTCTTGCCATTTATTTCTCTTGAAAGGTGATTTTATATTTCATTTGTTATTAATACAACCTCTATTATCCCTGTCTTTGTTTATGTCTAGGGTCTTTACATATAACTCTAACAACACGGTTTCTACGTATAATTCTACAGTGTCTACAAAGTTTTTTTACAGATGCCTTTATCTTCATTTTTACCTTACTCCACCCCCAATTCCTTTAAGGTTTGCTTTTTTCATCATTCCTTCATATTGATGGGATAACAAGTGTGATTGAACCTGCGCCATTAAATCCATAACTACAATAACTACTATCAATAGTGAGGTGCCACCAAAATAAAATGGAACATTGAAGTATAGAATTAAAAATTCTGGTAGTAAACAAACAGCAGTTATATAGATTGCACCGATTGTAGTCAATTTTGTAGTAATATCATCAATATAGTTTGCGGTTTGATCCCCTGGTCTTATCCCTGGTATAAATGCACCACTATTTTTTAAATTTTCTGCTGTTTCTCGCGAATTAAAAACAAGTGCGGTATAAAAGTAACAAAAGAAAATAATTGCTGCAGCATAAAATAATATATATACAGGTTGTCCTGGAGATAGCGTTAGAGCTATTTGTTGGATTATGCCACCTTCAGACCCAGCTCCTGCCCAACTAGCAATTGTAGCTGGAAATAAAATTATTGCAGAAGCAAATATTGGAGGAATAACTCCTGCCATATTTATTTTCAAGGGAAGATGGGTACTTTGTGCAGCATAAAGTTTTCTACCTTGCATTCTTCTTGCATAATTTATAGGTATTTTTCTTTGCCCCCTTTCTATAAATATTACAAAGGCTGTTATAAGGATAACAAGTAAGAAAATTAATATCACAGTAAAATTCTGAAGTTCACCATTTCGTGCTAAATCAACAGTGTTGCCAATTGCAGATGGTAAACCTGCTACAATACCAGCAAAAATTATAATTGAAATTCCATTCCCTACACCTCTTTCAGTTATTTGTTCTCCTAACCATACAAGAAACATCGTTCCTGTAACAAGTGTGATAACTGCAATGAATAAAAAACTGACTCCTGGTTCTGCAACTAAAGTTGTTGAGGAAGTATTTTGATTCTCAAGTGCATTTGCTACTCCAAATGATTGTAGAGTTGCTAGTATTACTGTGAAATTTCTAGTATATTTGGTAATTTTTTTACGACCACGCTCACCTTCCTTTCTAAGTTGAATTAAAGGAGCTGATATGTGTGTCATCATTTGCATAATAATTGAAGCAGAAATATATGGCATTACACCTAATGCAAAAATAGACATTCTTGATAAAGATCCGCCGGAAAACATATTAAACATATCCAAAATACTTCCCCTTTGTTGCTCAAATAGTATTTTCATAATTGATGGATCAATTCCCGGAAGTGTTATGAAACTACCAAGGCGGAAAATAACTAAAGCAAAAATTACAAAAAAGATTCTTTGCCTTAATTCTGTTGATTTTGTTAGTCCACCCAATCCAGCAGACATGTCATTTGCTTTTTTTACCATAATTAATTACTTTTTCACATAATCTAAAACTGATTTTGTACAATATATATCTTTAAAAGATTTCTTAACTTTTATTGTGCAAGGCCCAATAATTCTAACTTTCCTTATTTTATTCTTCACTAGGTTATGCTTTTTCAGCAATTCTAGAGTTATTTCAGATTCCTTTACGTCTTTTAAGCGGTCATATTTTAATTCTGCTGTAAAAATATTCTTTTGCGATGTAAATCCCACTTTAGGTAATCTTCTCTGCAGAGGCATTTGTCCTCCTTCAAAACCAATTTGTATTTTACCGCCGGAACGTGATTTTTGACCCTTATGTCCTCTGCCACAAGTTTTACCTGTACCTGAGGCTATACCTCTGCCAACACGCTTTCTATTTTTTTTACTATCACTGTTTGGTTTTAACTCATTTAACATACTCATAATCCAAATTAATTTTCAATTTCTATCATATGCTTGACTACTTTTATCATTCCTTGTACTTCAGGTGTATCCTCAAGCACAACTTTATGATTAATCCTTTTCAGACCCAATCCCTTTAAACTAGATTTTTGCTTACCTGTTTTTCCAATCAAACTTTTAATTTGTTTTACTGTTATTTTTTTTATATTTTTCTTATTCATAATCTTTATAGCTCGCTTGTCTTCTTTCCTCTCTTCAAGGCGACATAAGCTGGATAATACATTGTTTCTAAACCTTTTATAGTTGCTTTTACTACATTAATTGGATTTGTAGAGCCGATACTTTTAGCTAGCACATTGTGTATTCCAGTTGCTTCAAATACTGCTCTCATAGCTCCTCCAGCAATAACCCCTGTACCTTCTCCCGCAGGTTGCATATATACTTTTGCAGATCCATGTGAAGATGTTATTGGATGGTGTAGCGTCCCTTTTTTAAGAGCAACACTAATCATATTTTTCTTTGCTTTTTCCATGGCTTTTTGGATAGCAATGGGAACTTCTTTTGCTTTTCCATATCCATAACCAACTCTGCCATTACCATCACCAACAACAGTTAATGCAGTGAACCCAAACTGTCTACCTCCTTTAACAACTTTTGCTACACGATTTACAACAACGAGTTTTTCAATAAAATCTGTTTTTATATCTTCTGGATGCATTAGATTTTCACTCCATTTTCACGAATAGCATCTGCTAAAGCTTTTATTTTTCCATGATATTTATAACCTGACCTATCAAATGCAACTTTTGTGATCTTTTGTTTTTTTATAAATTCAGCCATTTCTTTGCCAATTATTTTAGAATTTTCTACATTATTGGAGCTACACTTCTTCCTAAGATTCTTTTTATTTGTAGAAATTATAGTTATCACTTTTTCTCCATTCGATGTTGATAATTGAGCATATATATGTTTTCCAGATCTAAAAACACTTACTCTGTGACTAACTGTCTCACTTATTCTTTTTCTAGATTTAACTGCTCTTTTTAAGCGAGAATCCTTTTTATTTTTACTAGCTTTTATCATTTCTTTTTAGCCTCTTTTTTTACAACCCTTTCATCATCATACCTAATCCCTTTACCTTTATAAGGCTCAGGTGATCTAACCATTCTTATTTCTGATGCAACTTGTCCAATTTTTTGTTTGTCCATTCCGCTTATAACTATTTCTGTTTGTGATGGAGTTTCTATCTTAATGCCTTCTGGGATTGGATAAACCACGGGATGTGAATAACCAACTGTTAGTTCTAAGTTTTTAGC
This sequence comes from Pseudomonadota bacterium, assembly GCA_036163455.1. Taxonomy (GTDB): domain Bacteria; phylum Pseudomonadota; class Gammaproteobacteria. Next base: position 6,533 of record JAYZKL010000068.1, on the reverse strand, counting down.
ATCTGCTTTTGCTCTATAACCAACTCCAATTAGTTTTAATTTCTTTTCCCATCCTTCAGATACTCCCTTAATCATATTGGAAATTAAAGCTCGAGTGGTGCCAGATAAAGGGATAGAACTATCATTCGAGGTTGCTACATGTATTCGCCCAGACTCCTCTTTAATTAAAATATCGGATTGTTTCTCGAAGGAAAGTTTTCCTTTAGGGCCTTCAATAGTTATCTGATTTTCGTTTATAGAAAATTTTGTTTGATCAGGTATTGTAATCGGCTTTCTTGCTATCTTAGACATTCAATACCTCTATGAAACATAACATATTATCTCCCCTCCACAATTCTGTTCCCTTGCCATCTTATCGCTCATAATTCCTTTAGATGTAGAAATTATACAAATACCAAGTCCATTCTTTACAAGGGGCACATTTTTTGTAGGTTTAAAAATTCTTAGTCCAGGCCTACTAATTCTTTTAATGTTTTCTATAACAGGTTTTCCATCATGATATTTTAGTTTTATATTTAAGTTTTTCTTAATCTCCCCTTCTATTTCCACTGATAGAATATATCCTTCGTCAGCTAAGACTTTACAAATTGACAATTTCATTTTTGAATAAGGTACATTAACCATTTGCTTTTTAGCCCTTTGGGCATTCCTAATTCTTGTAATTAAATCTGCTAAAGTATCACTCATGCTCATAATGTCACCAACTTGCCTTTGTTAAACCAGGGATTTCTCCTCTCATTGCAATTTCACGCAGCTTTGTTCTACTTAAAGAAAACTTTCTGTAAACTCCCCTAGGTCTACCTGTTATTCCACAACGATTTCTTTTTCTAACAGGAATAGAATTTAAAGGTAATTTTTGTAGTTTCTTTCTTAATGCTGCCTTCTCTTCAAAACTTAAGTCTGTTTTTCTTAATTCTGCTTTTAAATCACTACGCTTTTTTGCGTACTTAAGTATAAGCTTTTCTCTTTTCTTTTCTCTTTCTATGATGGATAATCTGGCCATATTATTTAAATGGAAAATTAAATTGCTTAAATAATTCCAATGCCTCCTGATCATTTTTAGCTGTTGTAGTAATAGTTATATCTAAACCTTTAATCTTATCTATTCTATCAAAATCAATTTCTGGGAAAATAATATGCTCTTTAATTCCAAGCGTATAATTACCCCTCCCATCAAATGATTTTTGACTCAATCCTCTAAAATCTCTAACTCTAGGTAGAGAAATTTTAATAAGTTTTTCAAAAAAATCATACATTTTCTCTTTCCTTAGAGTTACCTTGCAACCTATTGGCATCCCTTCTCTTAATTTAAAATTTGCTATTGATTTTTTTGCATACGTATATATAGCTTTTTGTCCACTAATTTGAGTTAATTCTACTACACCAGTCTCAAGAATTTTTTTATCATTTATAGCAGAACCTAACCCCATGTTAAGAGTAATTTTTTTTAGCCTAGGTACTTCCATTGCAGACTTATATTTGAACTGCTCCATTAAACTAGGGATAACATTATCTCTATAATATTCATTGAATGTATTCATTTAAATATCTATAACCTCATTATTAGATCTAAATACACGAACTCTCTTTCCTGTATCCAACTTTTTGAATCCAACCCTATCTCCTTTTTTTGTCAATGGATTAAAAATCATAATATTTGATATATGTATAGGCATCTCTCTTTCAATAATACCTCCATCTACTCCTTTATTTGGATTTCCTTTTATATGCTTTTTAGCTAAATTAATATTAGATACAACTAAGTTTTCTTCATCAATAACTTTCATTATTTCTCCTTTTTTGCCTTTGTCTTTTCCGGCTTTAATTATTACTGTATCTCCTTTTTTTAACTTATTCATTTTCAATCACCATTTATATAACTTCTGGAGCTAAAGAAACTATTTTCATAAAAGTTAAAGCTCTTAATTCTCTAGTAACAGGGCCAAAAATTCTTGTACCTAATGGTTCAAGCTTATTATCCAATAACACCACAGCATTGCTGTCAAACCTGATTGCTGATCCATCAGATCTTCTAACTCCCTTCTTTGTTCTCACTATCACAGCATTATATACTTCTCCTTTTTTAACTCTGCCCTTAGGTATAGCATCTTTAACTGTAACCTTGATTACATCTCCAAGCTTTGCAAACTTTCGATGTGAACCGCCAAGAACTTTGATACACATAAGTCTCTTAGCTCCACTGTTATCTGCTGAATCAAGTATTGTTTGCATTTGTATCATGATTAATAATTCCTAGTTACTCTTTAAATAAGGTCCAAGCCTTTGTTTTAGATATTGGTTTAGATTGATGAATTTTAACTTTTTGCCCAATTTGACATTCATTTTGTTCATCATGTATGTGTAATTTGGTTGACCTTTTTATATATTTCCCATTAATAGGATGTTTTACCTGTCGTTCAACTACCACAACCGCAGATTTATTCATTTTATTGCTTAAAACTTTAGCAATTAACACTTTATTTTTCTTAGTTTCATTACTCATTTATTTCTTCTCAATTAAAATAGTTTTTATTCTTGCAATCTTCTTTTTATTAACTTTAAAAAGATGGGGTTTTGGAGATAATCCAGAACCTCTTTGTATACGTAAATCAAACCTCTCTTTTATAAGAGTATGTAATTCTTTAACTAGTTCTTCTTTAGTTTTCTTTTTATACTCATCAATATTCATTACATTGCCGTCCTGGTCACAAAAGTTGTTGTGACTGGTAATTTTGCTGAAGCTAATCTAAAAGCTTCTCTTGCTATTTCTTCCGTAACTCCTTCCATTTCGTACAAAACTTTTCCTGGTTGTATTTTAGCTACCCAATATTCAACATTGCCTTTTCCTTTACCCATGCGAACTTCAATTGGTTTTTTTGTAATTGGAACATCAGGAAATATTCTGATCCAGACTTTACCACCACGCTTTATATGCCTTGTCATAGCTCTTCTAGCTGCTTCTATTTGTCTTGCTGTAACACGTCCACGTGTGAGAGCTTTTAATCCAAATTCTCCAAAACTTACTCTTGTGCCAGAAGTTGCAAATCCACGTAACTTACCTTTTCTTTGCTTTCTGAATTTTGTTTTTTTAGGCTGCAACATTCTTATTTTTCCTCGTTATTTTTTTTGTTTGATTTCGATGCATCGGCAGCTTCATTATTTTTTTCATTTTCATCTTTAAGAAAAATCCAAACTTTTATTCCAATTATTCCATATGTTGTTTGAGCTTCCGAAAAACCATAATCAATATTTGCCCTAAGTGTATGTAATGGTACTCTACCTTCCCTATACCACTCACTTCTCGCAATTTCAGCCCCATTTAATCTTCCAGCTACATTTACTTTTATGCCAAGAGCTCCTAAACGCATCGTATTAGTTACAGCTCTTTTTGTGGCTCTTCTATACATAATTCTTCTTTCAAGTTGTTGCGCGATACCTTCAGAAACAAGTTGTGCATTAAGTTCAGGCTTCCTAACTTCATGAACATTGAGTTTAACTGTATTCTTAGAAATATTAAGTATTGATGCTACATGCTCTCTATACTTCTCAATATCTTCTCCTTTTTTTCCAATTACTATACCTGGCCTAGCTGTAAAAATAGTAACAACAGCTTCTTTTGCAGGCCTTTCAATCACAATTTTGCTTACAGATGCATGAGCTAGTTTCTTCTTCAGATAATCTCTTATTTTTACATCTTCTAATAAATATTTAGAAAATTCAGTTTTACTGGCATACCACTTAGAATTCCAATCTGTTGAAATTCCAAGTCTTATTCCTGTTGGGTGTACTTTTTGTCCCATAATTACTCCTCTCTACCATCAGTTACAATTACTGTAATATGGCTGCTTCTCTTTAATATCTGGTTAACACGTCCTCTTGCTCTTGGCATAAATCTTTTTTGTACTGGTCCTTCATCAACAAGAACGTTCTTTATCTTTAAATCATCTATATCAACTGAATTATTCGTTTCAGCATTAGCAACGGCAGATTTAAGGACTTTAAGAATTAATCTTGAAGCCTTTTTATTTGTAAAATTAAGGAACTCTAATGCTCTATCAACTTTCAGTCCTCTCACTGAATCCGCAACCAATCTACATTTCTGAGCAGATATACGTTGATATTTTATTATTGCCTGTGTATCCATTTTATTTTGCCTTTACCTTTCTATCGCCTGAATGAGCTTTAAACAATCTTGTTGGTGAAAACTCACCTAATTTATGCCCAACCATATTTTCTGTTATATAAACAGGTATATGTTGTTTTCCATTATGCACAGAAATAGTAAGCCCAACCATTTCAGGTGTAATTACAGACCTTCGAGACCAAGTCTTAATTGGTTTCTTATTATTATCCTTCAGAGATTTTTCTATCTTAGTTTGTAAGTGATAATCTACAAAAGGTCCTTTGTTTAATGATCTGCTCATAATTATTTTCTCTTCTTATTAACCCGTCTTCGTACAATCATATTGTCAGTCCTTTTATTTGATCTAGTTTTATATCCTTTTGTAGGTGTTCCCCATGGAGATACCGGATCCCTTCCACCTGATGTTTTACCTTCACCTCCACCATGAGGATGATCAATCGGGTTCATTGCTACACCTCTTACAGTTGGCCTAATACCCAACCATCTTTTAGCACCAGCTTTACCAAATGATTTTAAGCTATGCTCACTATTTCCAACTTCTCCAATCGTGGCTTTACAGGTTGAAAAAATTTTTCTCATTTCACCTGACTTAAGTTTTACCGTTGCATAATCGCCTTCCATAGCCATAATTTGAGCTACCGTTCCTGCGCTTCTAGCAATTTGTGCACCTTTGCCTGGCTTCATTTCAATACAATGAATTTGAGTGCCTACAGGAATATTTTTTAACGGCAAACAATTACCTATTGCGATATTAGAGTCTTTACCAGATTTTATTACATCCCCTACTTTTAAATTTTTAGGGGCAATTATATATCTTCTTTCTCCATCTACATAAAGGACTAATGCTATATGTGCATTTCTATTCGGATCATATTCTAGCCTCTCGACTCTTGCTGAAATATTATCTTTGTCACGCTTAAAGTCAATTTCTCTATATTTTCTTTTGTGTCCTCCACCTATATGCCTAGTTGTAATACGTCCTTGATTATTTCTACCACCAGTTTTTTTAGATTTCTTTATTAATGACGGATGAGGCTTGCCTTTATACAGTTCACTGTTTACCACCTTAACTTTAAATCGTTGGCCTGGGGATGTTGGTTTTGATTTTATTAATGTCATGTTTTAGTTTCCTGTTCACCAAAATTTATATCAAAGCCTTCTTTAAGTCTGACATAGGCTTTTTTCCAATCTTTTCTTTTCCCAAAATTTTTCCCCAATCTCTTGAGCTTTCCACCCACATTCAAAATTTTTACTTCTGCAACTTCAACTTCAAACATTTTTTCAATTGCTTTTTTAATTTCAGATTTTTTAGCATCTTTTGATACTGAAAAAACATGTTGGTTTTGTGTATCTGCAAGTGATGTTGCCTTTTCAGATACATGGGGAGCTACTATTATATTCATTAATCTTTCTTCATTCATGTTGTTAACCCCTGAATTATTTCTACAATTTTTGAATCTAAAACTACATTATCGTATTTCATTAAATTATGAGGGTTTACGCCAGCTGGGCTTACCACCTCAATGTTTTTAATATTTCTAGCAGCTAAAAAAACATTGATCTTTTTTTCGTCTATTATAAAAAGAGCGTTTGTTAATTTGAGGGTAGCTAGCTGAGATAGAAATAATTTAGTTTTAGGCTCAGCAACTTTAAAATCATCTACAAAATGTAATCGTTTTTTTCTAACTAACTCAGAAAATATACAATTGAGAGCAGATTTATACATTTTTTTATTAATTTTTTTTAAACTCTTATTTGGTTTAGCTGCAAATGTAACACCACCACCTTTCCAAATAGGACTCCTAATTGTTCCTGCTCGTGCTCTACCAGAACCTTTTTGTGGTCTCGGTTTATCGCCTCCTCCACTAACTGATGAACGGTTTCTTTGAGCTTTTGTTCCGCTTCTTTTGTTAGATAAATAATCAACTGTGACTTGATGAACTAAAGATTCATTGTAGTCTTTATTAAAAATTTTTTTTAAATCTGTGTTTGTCATCGCTTTAAATTATTTTTCTGGTTTGGTTTCTTTGTTTTCTGTAGGTTTGGTTTCTTTGTTTTCTGCAGGTTTGGTTTCTTTGTTTTCTGCAGGTTTGGTTTCTTTGTTTTCTGCAGGTTTGGTTTCTTTGTTTTCTGAATCTTGTTTTTGGTCTTTTGTTTTTGTTTTTTGTTTAATCTCTTCTTCTTTTACTTCTTGGTTAAGGATTGGTTTAGGCGTGTATTTTTTATTGGTATGCTTGATAATTACATTTGCTCCTTTAAAACCTGGAATAGAGCCCTTTACTAAAAGTATATTTTCCTCTGCCATTATTTTGACGATAGTAAGGTTTTGTATTGTAACTTTATTATTTCCTAACTGGCCAGGCATTTTTTTTCCTTTAAAAACTCGTCC
>JAYZKL010000067.1:0-8184 GCA_036163455.1 Pseudomonadota bacterium | reverse complement strand
AAAATTTGTTGAGCTGTCTCTGGTCGTAAATAAGCAAGCCCAGTACCATCATCAACTGGCCCTAAACTAGTCTTAAACATTAGATTAAATGGGCGCGGATCAGTTAAATCAGTTGAGCCACAAGCAGGGCATTTTTTATCTGTTAAATCATCAGCTCTCCATCTTAATTTACAAGATTTACAGTCTATCATTGGATCAGAAAATGTTTCCTGATGACCAGAATATTGTAAAACTTCTGGGTGAGTTAAGATTGACGCATCTAAACCTTCAATATCATCTCTGGCATAGACCATTGAAACCCACCATGACTGTTTAAGGTTATTTTTTAATTCAACACCTAAAGGTCCATAATCATAAAGGCCTTGTACGCCACCGTAAATTTCATTTGATTGAAATATGAAGCCTCTTCTTTTACAAAGCGACACCAAATCATCCATAGTATGAGCAGTCAATATTTGCCCCTATTTTTGATATATAAAAAATTAGAGATTCGTCTAGATATTTTCTTCATCAGTAAGTTCAATTATAGATGATATTTCATGGATGATTAAACGAAGTTGATATATGGGTATTAATAATTATAAAAATACTTAATTTGAGCTATTTTATTCACCTAAATATCATTAATATTTTGCACTATTTATGAACATTGGGGTTTTTTTAATAATACTAATGTTATATAATGGTGCATATATATGTAAATATATACCATTTTTTATACAAAATGAGCTAAAAACACATCTTATTGGAAAATAAAATGTGGCTTTTTACGCTTTTATTGAAAGTGGATAAAACAAAAATGAGGATTAATTATGAGTGGTGATAATGTATTTAAAATAATAAAAGAAAAGGAAGTTAAATTTATTGACTATAGATTTACTAATACTCAGGGCAAAGAACAACATGTAACTGTGACTGCTGATGAAGATGGTGTTAAAGGTGATCTTAAAGAAGGTAAAATGTTTGATGGATCATCAATTGCTGGTTGGAAAGGTATCAATGAATCAGATATGATTTTGATGCCAGACCCAGATTCTGCGGTTATGGACCCTTTCTTTGACGAACCAACACTAAATATTCGCTGCGATGTTATAGAGCCTTCTGATGGCAAACCATATGAAAAAGACCCTAGGTCTGTTGCTAAGAAAGCTGAAACATATTTAAAAGATAGCGGTATTGCTGATCAAGCTTTTTTTGGTCCGGAAAATGAGTTTTTTGTTTTTGATGATGTCAGATTTGAGGACAAACTTGGCAGCTGTTTCTTTAGTGTAGATTCACAAGAAGCTTGCTACGGCAGTGGTAAAGTTGTTGAAGATGGTAATAGTGGCCATAGACCTCTTGTTAAAGGCGGTTATTTTCCTGTTCCTCCAGTTGATAGTTTACAAGATTGCAGGTCTGCAATGGTAACTACACTAAATGAGATGGGAGTTCCTTGTGAAGTCCATCACCATGAAGTGGCAACTGCTGGACAAGCAGAAATAGGAGCTAAATTTAACACATTGGTAAGAAAAGCTGATGAAGTACAAATTTATAAATATGTAGTTATGAATGTTGCACATGCATATGGCAAGACTGCTACTTTTATGCCTAAACCTCTTGTTGGTGATAATGGAAATGGAATGCATGTCCATCAGTCACTATTTAAGGGAGATAAGAATGTTTTTGCTGGTAAAGGTTATGGGAATTTATCTGAAGATGCGCTTCATTATATAGGAGGCATTATAAAACATGCTAGAGCTTTAAATGCTCTTACCAACCCTGCTACTAATAGCTATAAGCGTCTTATACCTGGATTTGAAGCGCCAACTATTCTTACTTATTCAGCAAGAAATAGATCCGCATCAATCAGGATTCCATATGTAACTAGCGATAAGGCAAGAAGAATCGAGGTTAGATTCCCTGATTCAATGGCTAATCCATATTTTGCATTTTCTGCAATGATGATGGCAGGACTTGATGGTATTAAAAATAAAATTCAACCAGGTGACCCAATCGATAAGGACCTGTATGAATTATCTTCTGATGAAGAAAAAATGCTGCCAACGGTAGCCTCTTCTCTTGAAATTGCTTTAGAAGCACTTGATAAAGATAGAGACTTTTTAAAAGAAGGTGGTGTGTTTACTGATAGTACCATTGACTCTTATATAGAACTCAAAATGGATGATGTACAAAGATTGAGACAATCTACACATCCTTGCGAGTTTGAAATGTACTATAGTCTATAAAATCTAGGTTGCCCTTAACTGGGCAACCTAAAATATTATGCCTATAAAACTAAATACAAAACGAAAGCCTTCTGACAACTATTCAAGATTTAATTATGAGGTCTTGGATAATTTAAGAACTGGCATATTGATACTTGATCATGATTTAGATTATATTTTCTCTAACTCTGCTGCTTATGCAATTCTTGGTATAAGTAGTAATTTACCAAAAATAACAAACCTTGAATGTGAAGGATTAGATTTAGAAATATATTTAAAAAAGGTATTTGGTAATAATCAATCAATTATTTTAAGAGATTTAAAGTTTAAAAATTTTGATTCATCAGAAAGAATAGTTGACTGCAATATATCAACTTACTACGTTAATAAAATGAAATATGTGCTTGTAGAACTAAATGAAACAGCACGCTTATATAATATATCAATTGATAAAAGCCTTTTAGAACAACAAAAAGCAACTAGAGAAATGATAAAAGGCTTATCACATGAAATCAAAAACCCTTTAGGTGGAATAATGGGTGCAGCACAATTAATAGACAAAAATTTAAAAGATAAATCTGTAATAAAATTTACAAAGATTATATCTAAAGAATCTGAAAGATTATTAAAAATGATTAATAGTTTAACTTCCACATCAACATCTAATGAGAGAGAAATTTTATGTATACATGAAATCACCGACCATGTGATTGATTTATTTAAATATGATAAAACTGAAAATATTACTTTTTTAAAGGATTATGATCCTAGCATCCCTGAAATTATTTTAGATAAAAATCAAATAATACAGTCTCTAATAAATGTAGTTAAAAATGCAATTCAAGCAATAGTGGGTTCTGGGACAATTACTCTCAAAACAAGAACAATGCTTAAATACACGATTGGTGATATTAAATATGATTTAGTTGTCAAAATAGACTGTATAGATGATGGAATAGGTATACCAGAAGAAAAAATAAATGAAATTTTTTTTCCTATGGTTACAACTAAAAATGAGGGAATGGGTTTAGGTTTAACAATTGCACAATCTTTAATAACTCAAAATAAAGGATTAATTGAATGCCAAAGCAAGCAAGGCAAAACCGTGTTTTCCTTAATCCTTCCATGGAGTCAAGATTGATGAAATCTAATTTATGGATTGTAGATGATGAAGAAAGTATTAGAACTATTTGTTCTAGCGCACTAGAGGATTTATTTAATATTGAAACATTCAAAGATGCATCAGAAGCGCTTCTTGCATTAAATTCTAGCAAGCCTGATTTAATCATTACAGATATAAGAATGCCAGGATTGTCTGGATTGGAACTTCTGCAAAAAGTTTCAAGTCAACATCCTGGGCTGCCAACAATAGTTATAACAGCCCATTCTGATATAGATAATGCTCTATCAGCATATAAAGGTGGTGCTTTTGAATATTTACCAAAACCATTTGATGTTGATTCGATTAGAAATTTAGCGCAAAAAGCACTTAAGGATTCTAAGTCACAAATAAACAGAAATAATGATGTTTTTGAAAGTGGGTCAAAAATTATTGGGAGAGCAGATTCGTTACAGAATGTTTTTAAAGCAATAGGAAAAATCTCTAAATCAGATATAAGCGTCCTTATAAGAGGAGAGTCAGGAACAGGGAAGGAGTTAATTGCAGAAGCAATCCACAATAACAGTAACAGGGCTAACATGCCATTTGTTGCAATTAATGTTGCCGCAATTCCTCATGACTTACTTGAGTCAGAACTATTTGGACATGAAAAAGGAGCATTTACGGGTGCTCAATCACAGAGAAAAGGCAGGTTTGAACAAGCACAAGGTGGGACATTATTTCTTGATGAAATAGGTGATATGCATCCAGAATTACAAACTCGTTTGCTTCGGGTTCTATCTAGTGAAGAATTCTATCGTGTTGGAGGGCACAGCCCTATTAGAACAGATGTTCGTATAATAGCAGCTACAAATCAATCTATTGAAAAACTAATAGATAATTCTAAGTTCAGAGAAGATCTATTTCATAGATTGAATGTTTTTAAAATAGAACTCCCTCCTTTAAGAGATAGAACTGAAGATATTCCATCTTTAATTGAATATTTTTTAAAGAGATCTTCTAAAGATTTAAAAACTGAAAAAAAGATTATAGATAAGGCAGCTATGGACTATCTTATAAACTTTAGATGGCCAGGTAATATTAGACAGCTTGAAAATATGTGCAGATATTTAACAGTTATGTGTTCGTCAGCAATAGTTACTATTGATGACATACCAGATGATATCTTAAAAACTATACACACTAATGAAAAACTTGATACAGATTGGAAATTAGCGGTGCAAAAGCATATTCGAGAATCACTTCCTCTTGATAATAATGCATTGAAAGATATTAGTAGAGACTTTGAAACCATTATTATCAAGGAAGCATTAATTGCTACAAGAGGCATAAAAATTGAAGCAGCTAAACTCCTGGGTTGGGGGAGAAATACTTTGACAAGAAAAATTAAAACGTCGGATTGATTAATTTTTTTACAATAGGTGCTGGGTTGGAATTCTCAAATAAAATTTTATATATAGAATCTGTAATTTCACCATAATTAAACTTTTCTCTATTACTATGCAATGTTTTAGTTGCTGAAAAGCTCTCCACCGTACCTAAATCTTTTAGAACTGAATTAATGTTTTCACCTTTAGCAATTCTATAACCAAACTGACGGTTTCTTGATATGTCATTTAAGCACGTTAAAACTAAATCACCATGGCAAGCAGGACTATCAAGTGTTTTCAAGATTTCTGATTTTTCTACTGTATATGGACCTGAGGTTGATTGCATGCTAGATGATATTCTATATATTTCTTCTTTAGCTTTTTCAATTATAAGCATATTTGACTCTTGCTCATAATTTAATGCTGTAACTATACCAGCCATAGTTGCTGCTATATTTTTGATAATGCCAGATATTTGGACGCCTATTAGATCTTGAGTTGGTATAAGTGTAAAATTATTTGAAGAAATTAAGTTAGTCATTTTATCTAATAAATCACTTTTATTTGAAGCAATGCTTATTTCAATACTTTTATTAGACACTAAATCAGCCGCAAAACTAGGGCCAGATAACACACACATACCAACGTTATCACCTAAAGCTTGATCAATAATTTCATGAAATAATTTTCCTGTCTTGTTATCTATACCTTTAGTTAGCCATGCAACAGACTGACATTTTGAAAAATAATTTATATTTTCACTTATTAATTCAAAAAATCCAGCACTAGAACAAGCTACAATGTCAGCAAGAGAATTATCTTGAAGTGCTGATGTTTCAGACCAATTACCAGTATTTGATTCATGCCTGTTAATTAATGACTCTTGACCAATAGAAAATTTTTTACAAAAATCTAGATATTTTTTATTATTTCTTATAAAAACATCTATCTTATGCTTTTTAGATAAATGCAGAGCAAAAGCAAGTCCCCAGTCTCCTGCTCCAAATATTCTTACATTCGAGCTCATTTACTTTTATTTTTTCTTTTTTCTAATTCTTGTAGAAATAATGTATTAAAATCAATTGGTGCTAAAAATAAAGGTGGGAATCCGCCCTTTTGTATCAATGTTGAGATATTTTCTCTTGCATAAGGAAAAATTATTTCTAAACATTTAACATTTAAAAATTGTTGAAGAATTTCACCATCTGCACCTTCTATCTCAAACATCCCTCCTTGTTTAATTTCAGCTAAATATACCGTATCTTTTTCTACCTCTGCCTTAACCCTAATTTCTATAACAACTTCATATGAATTATCAGAGATCTTTTCCATATTGCTATTCATATTAAAATCTATTTTAGGTGCTGCATTAATTTCATTAAAAATTTTTGGTGATTGTGGAGACTCGAATGATGAATCCTTTACATAGAGTCTTTTTATTGTAAATTTTATTTCTTTAGTTTCTTCGTTTGCCATGATTTTTAACTCCAGTTAAAGGCATATTATTTTCAATCCAAGATTGGATACCGCCTTGTAAATAATAGACCATTTGATACCCCAATTTCACATATTCTTTTGCTGCATTGATTGAATCTCTATCATTGTCTGAATATGCAATTATGGGTTGTTGTTTATTAAAATTATTTGTCTTAATGGAAGCAATGCTAAGATTAACTGAATTGATAATATGTCCACTCATATATTCTTTTTCAGCACGAAAATCAACTAAAGTGATTTTGTCCTTATTGATTAAATTGGTCAACTCAGAATAGGTTAATGGTTTAAACTTATTGGTTAAAGCGCCAATTTCAAGGAAAAAAATCATAAATAAAACAATAAAAAATGATGACGATAAGATTAGATGATTACCAAAAAACTCTATTAGTTGTTCCATTAATTTTTTTATTTATTGTGTGGGCAGAAAACTTCTCTCATCATCTCTATAAGTTTCAAAGTTTTTAAATCACTAACTTTGTAAAAAACTTTATTAGCAGATTTTCTAGCTGACAATATTCCTTTATCTCTAAGTATTGCTAAATGTTGCGAAATATTGCTTTGAGATGTTCCAACATTGTCTACTATATCTTGAACACTGAATTCTTTTTCACCAAGTTTACACAATATCATTAGTCTTAGTGGGTGAGACATTGCTTTCAAAGAACGTGACGCTAACTCAACATCTTTTTCATCTTGGTCAGCTTTTGTAAGATGTTCCTCTGTCGCTATTTGTGTGCTTTCAGTTTCCATTAAATATTATTATACACTTATATTAGATAAATCTAATAAAAAATATTACTATTAAGTGATATTATTATTAACGATGATAAAATTTAGAAATAATTTACCAGTTCTGATGCTAGTCTTATGTGGCTTATTATGGCCCGTAAAAACCCTTTATGCTGATGATCAAAATCAAGATGCAATACCAGCAGATAAAATACAACAATTTGTAGAAGTATTTAAAAGAGTTAAAGAACAATATGTTGATGATATTGATGATGAAGTTTTATTTGATTTCGCAATACAAGGTATGGTTTCTAGTTTGGACCCTCACTCTTCTTTTCTCTCAAAAGATGATTTCAATGAACTAAAAATAGGGACAACCGGAAGGTTTGGTGGATTGGGAATAGAGATTACTATGGAAGATGGCTTTGTCAAAATAATATCACCCATAGATGATACTCCTGCTAGTAGAGCTGGTTTAAAATCAGGTGATTTCATAACTAAAATTGATGAGACATTGGTTAAAGGTTTAACTATAGGTGAAGCAGTGAAATTAATGAGAGGTAAACCAGGCTCTCAAGTAACAATCACTGTTGTGAGAGAAGGAGAAACAAAACCTTTGATTATTGACCTTACAAGAGAAATTATTGTTGCAAAGGGAGTTAAGTCAGAATTGATTGATAGCAATATCGGTTACATAAGGCTAAGTAGTTTTCAATCACAATCAACTAAACATATACATGACAGTGTACTTAAATTAAAAAAGGATAGCGGAAATGAATTGAAAGGATTGGTCTTAGACCTAAGAAATAATCCTGGAGGCGTGCTTGGATCAGCAGTTGGCATTGCTGACTTATTTCTAAGTGAAGGAAAAATTGTTTATACAAAGGGGAGAACCAGTAATTCAGATTTAGAATATTTTGCAACATCACAAGATATTATTGATGATATACCTATGATAGTTTTGATAAATGAGGGTTCAGCTTCAGCTTCAGAAATTGTTGCTGGTGCTTTGCAAGATAATAAAAGAGCAAAAGTTTTGGGTACAAAATCTTATGGAAAAGCATCTGTACAAACTATTCAAGAATTTAGTGATGGGACAGCATTAAAACTGACAACGGCTAGATATTTTACTCCAAATGGTAGAGATATACATACTGAGGGTATAGAACCAGATATAATTATTGAAAGAGAAAGAAAAAATGCCGAAGGAGAAAAAACTGTAACTACAGCATCTGAGCTTCTTCAAGATGATAACCAGCTAACA
>JAYZKL010000066.1:0-2966 GCA_036163455.1 Pseudomonadota bacterium | reverse complement strand
GATAAAAATTATTGAGAAAAAGAATTTATCGTTAAAAGCGACTGTTCTTCAAGGAGGTAGCATTGCAATCAACAAAGGAATATCAGTAAATAGACAGATTAAGCTGCCTTCATTCACCAAGAAAGATATTCAAGCATTTAAAATTGCAAAAGATCTTAAAATTAAGAATATTGCTTTATCATTTGCATCAACTGGTCAGGATGTGAAAAGACTACGCGAGATATTCAAATATCCCATAAACATAATATCAAAAATTGAATCTAAAAGAGGTTTAAAAAATTTAAAGAATATAATAAGTGAATCAAATGGAATATTAATTGATAGAGGAGATCTTTCAAGAGAAGTTCCACTAGAAAACATCCCACAAACACAAAAAAATATTATAAATGTCGCAAAAAAAATGAAAAAACCAGTATATGTAGCAACTAATCTACTCGAGTCAATGGTTATTAAAAGAGATCCAACAAGAGCTGAAGTTAATGATATTTACAATACATTAATTGATGGAGCAAATGGATTAGTTCTTGCTGCTGAAACTGCCATTGGTAATTATCCATTAGAGTGTATAAATATGATTTCTAAAGTTGCCAAAGTATATAAAAAGAATCATAAATAATTAATTTAGAAATGTCACAAATAATTTGGTTTACAGGAATGTCAGGAGCTGGTAAATCTACGATTCTTGAATATGCAAACAAATATGTTCAAAGTAAAAAAATGAATACGGCTTGTATTGATGGAGATCAAATTAGAAACAAATATAAAATTCCAGTTGGATTTTCTTATGATGAAATCTGTATGAATAATAGATCAGTTGCATCGCTATGTAAGTCAATTTCAGAAAAGCATGATTTTATTTTTGTAGCTGTTATTTCTCCGTATGAAAAATTAAGAGAAGAAATTAAATCATTACTAAATAATAATATTCATTTTGTATATGTATATGCTGATATAGATGTATTAAAAAAGCGCGATGTTAAAGGCTTATATAAAAAAGCTGATAATGGAGTAATAGATAATCTAATTGGATATTCAAGAAACTCTCCATATGAAAAACCAACTAATCCTTCCTTGAAAATCAACACTTCAATAAAAAGTTTGGATGAATGTAAGGAACAAATAAAAATATTTATTGATTCGTTATTAAACCAATAATGTTATTAAATAAAGAAAATAGATGCTTTATAAAATATTTATTTACGTTTAGCGGTATCTTTAACACGCTTAAATTTTTAATTCGTAAATTATATAATAAATGTTTTAGAAAAAATGATTATCATAATTACACAAAGCTTTTTAAATCTATTTTTAAAAGATATGGTTGTAATAAAAAATTTGATTTATTTAAAAATGAAATCAATAGTTCAGCTAAAAAATATAAAATTCTTCTTGCAACAAAACCTTATCTACTTGATGAAAAGACTGACTGGAATATTAAATTTGATGATGAAGAAGATTATGAATCATTACATCGGTTTATTTGGTTAAGATACTTATTATCATCTGAAAAATCTATTTCAACTGAAGAAATAAATTTTGTTGAAAACATCTTATTCTCCTGGTCAAATAAATTTATTCATGAGTGTTTTAATGATAAATCATTAGTTTGGCATCCTTACACGCTCTCTGAAAGGATTATAAATATTATAATTTTTTATGTAGTTTCAAATAGAAAAATGCCCATAAGTATTCAGAAAAATCTACATTTTATGCTGTCTATACTTATAAAAAGATTAGAGTTCTATAATTATGGTCATGGCAATCATCTAATCAATAACTCAAGAGCGCTATTATATTACGCTCTATATTTTGATGACAAAGAACTATTAAGTTACGCTATACAATTACTAAGATATTCAACTGAGAGCTTTGTTATAAATAAGTATACTTGCGATGGGTCATCTCATTATCAATTATTATTATATTATTGGTTTGAAGATTTAAAACAGTTTAGCAATAAATATAAGAAAAAAGCAATTTCAGAATTATTATCCAACTATAATTTTTATCTAAAATCAGGATTAGAAACCTTTCTGATGAAAAATAACAAAAATATGATATTTACAGGTGATATTTCGCCAGATTATCCTCCAAATTATTTATTAACACTATTAGATGACAAAAAGTTATTTTTAAAAGAATATTCACTTAATTTACTTTATAAAAGATTATAAGATGTGGAAAAAAGTAGAATATGGATTATGGAGCTTAGTGCTTAAGGAGAATGAAGATGAGATTGGATTTTATAATCATTCTCATCATGATTTTTTACACTTAAATTTAAATTATGATCAAATACCAATCTTAATTGATGCCGGAAGAGGTTCTTATAGCGACACTAGCGCTCATAGCAAATCATATTTACCTGAATATCATAATAGCATAAGAATAAATGGATTAGGTTATAAACCAGATAATATGAGGCTTTATCCTCCAGAATATATAAATCATATTCATGATATTAAGGTTGACGAGTTAGATGAAAAATTAAAGGTTACAATTTTTACTAATGGGTTTAATCGAATAGATAAAGAAATAAATTTCAAAAGGGAAGTTAGTTTATATAAAGATAGGGTTGTAATAAAAGATATATCTGAAGCTAAAAAACCTTATTTAATAGAAAACTTTTTTCATTTTAATAATAATTTAGAGATTGTAGATAAAAAGATAAATTTATTAACTAATGGAAAAAATAAATTTAGGTTTATTTCTAACAATAGTTGCGTTGAATATAAAAATAGTGCTTGTAATAAAGATTTATATTACATATCAAGGCAATATGGTGAGTTAGAAGAAAGTTTTGGGTATTATATTTCTCAAAATTTTAATTCAGGTGAATCTATTACACATAAAATTATAGTGAGCTAAATTATGTGCGGAATATGCGGATATATTAATTTAAATCAAACTTCTCAAATTAATGATAATACGATTGTTAAAATGGCTAATAGTATGGAACATCGTGG
>JAYZKL010000065.1:0-11795 GCA_036163455.1 Pseudomonadota bacterium | reverse complement strand
TTATTATAGGTTTGAAAAATTGGTTTTTTTGTATATGCTTTTAGTTCATTTAAATTATCCATACCTTTTGGTATAACTTTCAATTTCCTGTTTAAAATAATGCCTGTTAATTCTATATTTCTTTTTTTTAAAGATTCTAGATTTAATAAGGTGTGGTTAATAGCTCCTACTTTATCTTCTACAACGAGAATTACTTTTGAATGTAAAGCATTAATTAAATCTATATTCAATCCATCTCTAGATATAGGGGATAGAAGGCCGCCAGCACCTTCTACAATTAAGAAGTCTTTTTTTTCTAACTCACTTATTTTTTTAATATAATTTTTTATTAAAATTCTTTTCTTACTTAGAATCATAGCTTTATTTGGTGAAATAGGTTCAATAAATCTGTAGGGATTTATTTTATCAATATCAATTGTTTTTTTAATAGTTATAAAAAACTTTTTTGAATCATTAGGGATTAATTTATTTTTTATTTTTCTACATCCTGTTTCTACAGGTTTGAAGGGCATTACAGTATAATTTTGTGAAATTATATATTTTAATAGATTATTTGTAATGTAAGTTTTACCAACATTTGTGTCACTGCCGGTTACGAAAATTTTTGTTTTATATTTTGTTATCTTCAAAATTTAAAATGTCTCTTCATTTATATCTTAGTTGGTAATAAGATTATAGGCGCTTTTATACCTGAGCATTAACTCCTGTTTTATATCTGAAGGAAGAGAAATTTGTTGATTTTGCCAGTTGATATTGATCAAGTAATTACGTAGAAACTGTTTATCAAATGATTCAAAATTAATTTCCTTTGTTTTAATATCATACAACCAGAATCTAGAACAATCAGGAGTAAATAACTCATCAATCAGTATTAACTCTCCATTTTCATCTTGGCCAAATTCAAATTTTGTATCAGCAATAATTATTCCTTTTTTTTGCGCAAAAGAGTGTGCATAAGTATAGAGTTTGATACTAATATCCATGATTTTTTCTGAAAGCTTTTCACCTATTAGGCTTTTCATTTCTTCGAACGAAATATTTTGATCTCTCTGACCTTTTTCCGCTTTGGTAGATGGCGTAAATATGGGTTCTTTGAATTGGTCAAATTCCTTATAAACAATATCTGTTTTTTTGTTATTAATAGTTTTTGTTTTTTTATAAGATTCCCATGCTGAACCAGCAAGATAGCCTCTAACAATTGCTTCAATTGGTAGAACTTTAACTTTTCTCACCAACATGCAACACTCTTTATCTTCATTGCTAAGACTACTTATATTTATTTCTTGAAAGCCTACAATATGATTTTTTATAATATTTTTTGTTCTATCGAACCAGAATAATGATAATTTATTTAATAATGCTCCCTTCCCAGGAATAGTATCGTCGAACACAAAATCAAAAGCAGAAATCCTATCAGATGTATAAATTAATAAATTTTTTTGATTTTTAATTTCATAAATATCTCTTACTTTCCCTTGGTGACTAAGAACTAATTCTGGTATTTGTAGAAAATTACTCACGCATCATCCATTTCAAATTGATCTATTTATTTTACTTCAGAGAAATACTTTGTGAACCGATCTTTACCTGTTGCAAATTTTTTTTCTGCTTCTGTAGCAAATTTTTTCGCAGAGTCAAAATTATGTTTTGGGTCACCAACTATAATGAGGCCTACCATTCCTAGTATATAATGAGGTGTGCATTTATATCCATAAACGCCCTCTACATTAAAATCTACAGATATTTCTTCATTTACTCCACCCTCCCAACTCATGGCACCTTCTGGCAACATCTCATTTATTGAAACAGAATTATGACCTGGTTGAGTAGAGATCCATCTAACAGTATCCCCTTTGTTAATTTTTAGAACCGGTGGTTCAAAAACCATCATCTGGCCATTTGAAGAGCTCAACATCTTTATCTGATGCTCAGCTGAATATATATCGTTGGTCAGAAGCAAACAAATGCATAAAAAATAAATTTTAAAATTTTCCATTTCTTTTTCTCCCTGTATAAACTTATAAATTACCCTATACATGATATCATGAAAATAATAATATAATTAATAAGTCTTATGTCATATACTGTGCGATACAAAAGTATGTGCATACCTTTAAGAAAATGAGAGATTATAAGATAGCACCATCAATATTATCAGCAGATTTTTCACGCCTTGGCGAGGATGTACAAAACGTTATAAATGCTGGTGCAGATTTTATACATTTTGATGTAATGGATAATCATTATGTGCCAAACCTAACATTTGGCCCCATGATTTGTTCTGCTCTTAGAGATTTTGGGATTGATAAGATAATTGATGTGCATTTAATGATTAGGCCTGTGGACAGAATAATACCAGATTTTGCAAAAGCTGGAGCTGACTATATAACATTTCATCCTGAAGCAACTGACCATATTGATAGGACTATAAGTCTTATTATGGAACACAAATGTAAACCAGGTATAGTATTTAATCCAGCAACACCTTTGACTTATTTAGAGCATTGTATTGAAAAGGTAGATATGATTTTATTAATGTCTGTTAATCCAGGATTCCCTGGACAAAAATTTATTGAAAGTACTTATGAGAAAATAAAAAAAGTTAGAGAAATAATTGACAAATCGGGTAGAAAAATCAGGCTTGAAGTTGATGGAGGTATAAATCTTGAAAATATTGCGAATGTAGCAGAAGCCGGAGCTGATACTTTTGTTGCTGGTTCAGCAATTTTTAATTCAGATGACTATAAATCAACTATTTCTCAGATGCGATCAGTGTTGAGTAAAATCTGATTCTTAGCCATTTGAAGTTCTAATGGAAGAAAAAGAGTTTTTAAATTATGTCAAAGATGGATATAGATTAATTCCTCTAAAGGAACAAATCCCCATTGAAAATATTGATCCTCTCCAATTATATAAATCTTTATCAGATAAACCTAAATCATATTTTTTTGAATCATTGGAAGGCAAAAAAAAGTGGAGCAGATATACAATACTTGGCTTACCATCGAATGATTATTTAGATGTTTTTGGGAATGAAATTAATTTATATGAAGATGGTAAAAAAACAAAAAATATTAAAACAGAAGATCCAATCAATTGGATTGAAGATTTCCACAGTCAATTTAAAGTTTTACATGATAAGGATCTTCCAAATTTTCAAGGAGGATTAGTTGGTTTTTTTGGATTTGATACTGTTCAATTTATTGAGCCAAAACTATCTATTCCAAAACAAAAAGATTCTTTAGCTACACCCGATATATCACTTATTATATCTAGAGAGATTTTAATTTTTGATAAAACAAAAAATCTAATTCATATCATTGTATATGCCGATAATACAATTATTAGTTTTAAAGAAAAAACAGATAGGCTTCGAGAGATACAAGAGATATTGAAAAAATTTATTCCTAAAGAGAGAAATATATCTAAACGAAATAAATCTCAGCAACCTGTAACACATCATTATGAGAGAGAAGATTTTATAGATGCAGTAAAAAAAATTAAGAACTACATAGTGAATGGAGATATTATGCAAGTTGTATTGTCACAAAGAATGTCCATGCCGTTTGATAAAAAACCAGTTGAGTTTTATCAGGAATTGAGAAATATTAATCCATCGCCTTATATGTATTATTTAAATTTTGGAGATTTTTTTATTATAGGTTCATCTCCAGAAATACTAGTCAGACTAGAGGATAACATAGTTACAGTCAGACCAATTGCTGGCACTAGGCCCAGAGGAGTTAATAAAACAACCGATAATGAATTAGAACATGAATTAACTCAAGACCCGAAAGAAAATGCAGAACATTTAATGTTAATTGATCTTGGTAGAAATGATGTGGGGAAAGTTTCAGAAATTGGTTCTGTTAAATTAACTGAGAATAGAATTATAGAAAAATACTCCCATGTTATGCATATGGTTTCTAATGTAATTGGGAAAATTAAGAAAAATTTAACTATGATTGATGTTTTAAGAGCTACTTTCCCAGCTGGCACAGTTAGTGGAGCTCCAAAGATAAGAGCTATTGAAATAATTTATGAATTAGAGCCACATAAAAGAGGTATTTATGCTGGAGCTATTGGTTATTTAGGTTGGAATGGTAACATGGACACAGCTATTGCAATAAGGACCTGTGTGATTAAAGATAAGGTTTTAAATATACAATGTGGAGCAGGCATTGTTAATGATTCAAATCCTGAATCTGAATGGACAGAAACAATAAACAAGGGTAAGGCTATATTACAGGCGTATTACAATATGCAGGGAGAAAAAGAATGATTTTAATGATAGATAATTATGATTCATTTACATACAACATAGTTCAGTATTTTGGTGAACTTGGAGCAGAACTAACTGTTCATAGAAATGATATGATAGATATATCTGAAATTGAAAAGATTAACCCTGAGAAAATTGTAATTTCACCCGGGCCTTGTACACCAAATGAAGCAGGTATCTCGGTAGAAGTAGTTAAAAGATTTTATAAAATAAAACCTATTCTAGGCATTTGTTTAGGTCATCAAAGTATAGGGCAAGCTTTTAATGGCAGAATAATAACTGCTAATTTAATAATGCATGGTAAAACTTCTTCAATTTTTCATAATGAGAATGAAATTTTTTCAAAAGTTAATAATCCATTTGATGCTACAAGATACCATTCTCTTGTTGTAGAGAAAAAAACATTACCAGAATGTTTAGAAATTACTGCATGGAGTAAAGATAATAATATTGTGGATGAAATAATGGGAATTAAACATAAACAATATCCTACATATGGACTTCAATTTCATCCCGAATCTATACTTACAGAACCTGGTCATCAATTATTAAAAAATTTTTTGGAGCTATAAATTTGTCAGAGCAAGAAATTATAAATAAATTAAAAAAAAATCAAAATATTGGTCAAAATGAATCAACTTTATTTCTAAGATCTGTTTTTAATGGAGATGTAAAACAAGAAGTCTTGACTGAAATATTAATTTTATTAAATAAAAAAGGTATAACATCAAATGAATTAACAGGCTTTGCTCAATCCATGAGAGAGGTATCAAAAAAAGTTATAACAAATAAAGATGTTGTTGATAATTGTGGTACTGGAGGAGATGGTATTGGAACATTTAATATTTCTACAACAACCTCCTTTATCGCAGCTGCTTGCGGTGTCCCGATAGCTAAACATGGAAATAAGGCCATAACCAGCAAGTCAGGAAGTGCAGATGCTTTAACTGAAGCAGGAGCGAATATTAATTTATCTCCAGAACAAGTTGCAAAGTGTATTGAAAGTATTAATTTAGGTTTTATGTTTGCACCACTACATCATCAAGCTATGAAGCATGTTGTAGAATCACGAAAAAAAATAGCGCCAGAGAAAACAATTTTCAATTTACTTGGACCACTAACAAACCCAGCTAATTCAAAAATTCAGTTGATAGGAGTTTATGATAAGGAAAAAGTACTGCTTGTAGCTGAATCTTTAAAAAATCTGGGCACAAAACGTGCAATGGTTATACACTCTGAAGATGGGCTTGATGAGATAAGTGTATTCAACAATACATATGTTACAGAAATTAATAATTCAAATTTAATGTCCTATACAATTAATCCTAATGACTATGGACTAATTAATGGGAATATTTCAGATATTATAGTTTCAAATACCAGTGAAAGCTTATCTATGATGGAGTCAGTGTTTAACAATAATGAAGGACCAGCATTGAATATTTGTATTATAAATGCAGCCGCTCTCTTATACATATCTGGAACAGAAAAAGATTTAAAATCAGCTACAACAACATGTAGAAATGCAGTTAAAGAAGGTAAAGCTAAGCAAAAGTTTGAAGAATTCATAACTTTTACAAATAATGTATAAGTCATGCTAGAAGATATCCTGAAAAATAAAGAAAAAGAAGTACAGAAGTTAAAAAAGGAAATTGACTGGTCTGGAGCTATACATAGTTGCACAGAAACAACTAAAAAAAGAGGTTTCATGCAAAGTTTAAAAAACAAAGTATTAGATGGAAAAACAGCAATTATTGCTGAAATTAAGAGACATTCACCAAGTAAAGGTTATTTGGATAAAAACCTCAATTTAAAATCAGTGGCAGAACAATATGAACGTGCAGGAGCTGCTTGCATATCAGTTTTAACAGATCAAGAATACTTTAAGGGATCACTTAATGATTTAGTTGATGTAAAAAAATTTACGACTTTGCCTGTTTTAAGAAAAGATTTTATTATTGATGAAGTTCAAATAGTAGATTCAGAGATGCATGGAGCAGATTGTGTTTTATTAATAATTGCTGCACTTAACAAAACAAAATTCAGAGATCTCCATCAACTAAGCACAAGTTTTGGGCTTGACGTCTTGGTAGAAGTTCACGATATTAAAGAATTAGATATTGCTTTAGAAAATGACTGCCAATTAATTGGTATAAATAATAGAAATTTAAAAACATTTAATGTATCACTTCAAACCAGCATAGAACTATGTAGCGCATTGAATAATAAAGATATATTTTTAGTGAGTGAAAGCGGGATAATGAACAAAACAGATATTGAGACTTTGAAGGAATATGGAATACAAGCTTTTCTTATAGGAGAAAAATTAATTACGTCACAAAATAGAGAAAAAGATCTAATAGAATTAATAAAATAATTATGAAAAAAACTTTAGGAATAAGACATATTGCAATCAAAGTAAAAAAATTTGAAGAGTGTCTGCGTTTCTATACGAATACACTTGGAATGCAAATTGATTGGCAACCTGATTCTGAGAATGTTTATTTAACCAATGGGCAAGATAATCTGGCTCTACATTATGATAAAAATTTAGAAACGTGTCGTATCAATAATAGGCTTGATCATTTTGGGATTATATTGATGACTAAAGATGAAGTTAATGATTGGTATGAACACATCAAATCCAAAAATATTAAAATTTTTAAAGATATAAAAGATCATAGGGATGGATCTAGGAGTTTTTACTGTTATGATCCTGATGAGAATATAGTCCAAATTATTTGGCACCCATCCATATCTAACTATGTTTGATAAGATTAACAATGTAAGTCACACATTAATAATCAACACTTTTGAAGGTTTTTATTATAAGGACTCTTCAGAGATAAGTAATGCTTTAAAAAGGATATCTGAATTCTATCAGATTAAGAGGCTTATTAATATATCACGAAAAATTGCAGAATCTATAAAGGTCGACATTTTAAATGAATCCACTCATGTTTTTGAGCCTTTTGGTGATAGCTGTTCTTTTTTAGTTGGAGCTGACTTAGATAATTATAATACGGGAGCAGTCCACCTTAAAGAAAGCCATATTACATTTCATACTTACTTAGAAGAAAAATTAGAAAATTTTCTTATAATAAGATTCGAATTACATATATGTTCGTGCGCTAATGAAAACATTTTTCTTTCTTTGTCTGAAATATTTAATAAGCAAACTAATTCTTCAGATGGAAAAAACTTTCTAACCCCTCATCTTATAGGAATAGATTATATTAAAAGAGGCTCTGTTCTTGCACCAAATCACAGGCAAGAGAGAAATAATGGTCACATCCTTACAAAAGAAATCTTCGATGAAGCATTTGGAAATCAATATGTATTAACAAATAAATTTGATAAATACATTAACCAACAAAATATTCTTATGATGAAAAATGATTTGATTGAAGAAAAACTACATGTTTTAGAATCAAATATTTCAAATAAGTCTTTTAAACAATATTTAGATTGCCTAACGAGTGTATATAAAGAATCTTTTCTAAAATAAACTATAGGTAGTGACTAATTTTTTTCATAATTTTTGAAAAACTTTGCATTAAAAGTTTGGTAGATTTGGGTAATTCAACAGAGCCAAGTGAGTGAGCAGTTTTTCGATGTTTTTCCTCATCTTTAGCTACATCTTTTAGTATTGATATACTCCTCACATCTTTTTTAGGAAGAAGTTCAATATATTCATCTAAGTGTTCTTTTACTTGTTTTTCAGTTTCTTCAACAAAGCCCATTTTCCAATTTTTTTCATTAATTCCAGCATATGCACCAAGCATAAAAGATGCAGTATACCAAATAGGATTTAGCAGGCTTTGATGGCCATTAAGTTCTTTTAATCTTAATTTAAATAATCTAAGATGGTTTTCTTCTTCTTTACACATGGAATATAATTTTTTTTGAGTATTCTTGTCTTTTGTAAAATAAGCCTGTCCTCGATATAATCCTTGAGCACAAACCTCACCAACATGATTTACTCTGATATTTTGTATAGAAGTTTTTATCTCATCTTTGTTTAATTTCTGATCTGTATTTATTTCAGTCTTTTTTATATTTTTGTTATCATCATTGAATAATATTTCTAGACCAAATTCTAGTTCAGAAATTAAAGCATCAATAGGAGAATTTTTTTTATTCATCTGTAATATTCTAGCTAATAAATGGTGAAAATTCGAAGAGAAGTTTCAATAAAATTCTTGTATACCTGATATGATTTGAGTAAAATCACAAATACTGTAAATCCACCGAAAAATGAATACTAAAGACTGGTACATTGTAGATGCAAAAAAAGCTGTTTTAGGAAGATTGGCTTCTAAGGTGGCATCTGTATTATCCGGCAAACACAAGCCATCATATCTTCCATATGTCGATAATGGTGATTATATTATTGTTGTAAATGCTGAGAGCATTAGGGTAACTGGTAATAAATTAGAAGGTAAAAAATATCATAAACATACTGGATATATTGGAAATCTTAAAACTACAAACTTGGGTGATATGTTAAAAAAAGACCCATCATTCGTAATAAAAAATGCTGTTAAGGGAATGTTGCCTAAAAACTCACTGGGAAGAAATATGATTAAAAAACTAAAGATATATAATAAAGAAGATCATTCTCATCATGCACAAAAACCAAAAATTTTAGAGATTTAATATGTACAAGTCATACGGAACAGGAAGAAGAAAAACATCAAATGCCAGGGTCTATCTCAAAGATGGTACTGGAGAGATAGTAATAAATACAAAAAATTTAGATGATTTTATTTCATCAAAAACTTTAAAATCTATTATGTTAGCACCATTAGAAAAGACTAAAATGGAAAAAAAGGTTGATTTAAAAATCAGCGTCTCTGGTGGCGGACCTAGTGGTCAAATTGGTGCAATTGTACATGGGCTTAGCAGAGCACTTGTTAAATATCAAAATGACCTATTACCTATATTAAGAAGGGAAGGTTTTATAACTAGAGATGATCGTAAGGTAGAAAGAAAAAAAGTAGGGTTAAGAAAGGCAAGGAAAGCTACTCAGTTTTCAAAGCGCTAATTTTCCATTATTTCAATACCACTATCTTTGCTTATTAGCAGTTTATTGGCTGGCCTTAAAGCAAAAATCCCATTAGTTACAACCCCTGGCATATTATTGATATCTTGTTCCATTTTCATAGGTTCCAGAATTTCTAGATTATGTACATCTAAGATTATATTCTTGCCATCCGTAAGAAAGCCTTCTCTTAATACCGGTCTACCACCTATTTTGACTAAATCTAGAGCCACTCTGCTTTGTGCCATCTGAATGACTTCTACAGGTAATGGAAATGAACCTAATTTCTGTACTAATTTTGAATCATCAATTATACATATAAATTGTTCGCTTGCCTGAGCGAGAATCTTTTCCCTGGTCAATGCACCGCCTCCACCTTTTATTAATTGACAGTGTTTATTAGATTCATCTGCACCATCAATATAAATAGGTAATTTACCAACCTCATTAAGTTCAAGCACCCTAATGTTCTTTTCCAATAGCAATTTAGTAGTCTTTTCTGAACTTGAAACAGCACCATCAATCTTTGATTTTATTTTTTCCATGAGATTAATTAGGCAATTTACAGTACTTCCTGTGCCAACCCCAACTACCTGCCCAGACTCTATATATTCAAGAGATGCCTCTGCTACTTTTTGTTTTTTTTCCTCTTGATTCATGAATGTGAGAAATTTACGTATTTTTGTATTAATATATTATACATTAAATAAATTAGAGATAATGAAAGAAAGTTATAAGAACACATGTTTTAAGAAAATTTTGGAAGCAGAAGTCTATGACGTGGCCATTAAAAGCCCATTAGAGTTTGCTAAAAATTTATCAAAACGTTTAAAAAATAAAATTTTCATCAAACGTGAAGATCTTCAACCTGTTTTTTCTTTTAAACTAAGAGGAGCATACAACAAAATTGCAAAACTTATAAATCAGAAAAAAATCAAGAAATTAGTTGCCGCATCTGCAGGTAACCATGCTCAAGGTGTAGCGCTTGCAGCTAAAAAATTGGATATGAAAGCTTGTATTGTTATGCCAAAATCAACGCCGGAAATTAAGATTAATGCTGTAAAAAACTTACAGGCCGAAGTTATTTTACATGGTGATTCGTATGATGATGCTTATAAATTTGCTCTAAAAAAATCTAAATCTTCACAAACAGAATTCATACACCCCTATGATGATTTAGATGTTATAGCAGGCCAAGGAACGATAGGTATTGAAATTATGGATCAAATCCAGACTAAACCCGACTATATCTTTGTTCCAGTTGGAGGAGGAGGTCTTTTAGCAGGTATAGCTGTTTTTGTAAAAAAAATTAGCCCAAAAACAAAAATTATTGCTGTAGAACCAGATGATTCTGACTGTTTTCATCAGGCATTCAATACAAATAAGCGAGTCATATTAAAACAAGTTGGAATTTTTGCTGATGGAGTGGCTGTAAAACAAATAGGCGAAAAAACCTTTAAGTTAACAAAAGATTTAGTAGATACTTCAATGTTAGTGTCAACAGACGAAATTTGTTCAGGCATAAAAGACCTTTATGATGAAACACGCACAATTGCAGAGCCTGCAGGAGCCCTATCTATTGCAGGTATAAAAAAGTTTATTAAACAAAAAAATCTTAGAAATAAAACAATTATTTCAATTTTTTGTGGAGCTAATATGAATTTTGATAGACTTAGGCATGTCTCAGAAAGGTCCGACACAGGAGAATTAAATGAAATGCTTATTGGAGTTACAATTCCTGAAGTACCTGGTAGTTTTAAAAAATTTTGTTCAACGATAGGCAAAAGATCAATAACAGAATTTAATTATAGATATTCTGATGACAATAAGGCACAGGTGTTTGCAGGGATAAAACTAAATAATGGAACTTCAGAAAAAAAGATTGTATTAAATTCTTTAAAAAAGAAGAATTTTAAAGTTATTGATTTAACGGATAATGAAATGGCTAAACTTCATATTCGATACATGGTTGGTGGTGTTTGTAAATCTATTAAAAATGAAAAGATTTTTAGATTTATCTTCCCAGAAAAGCCAGGTGCTCTACATAATTTTTTAGATGCAGTTGGGAGTAGATGGAATATTAGTCTTTTTCACTATAGAAACCACGGTGCAGCATTTGGAAGAGTGCTTGTTGGCCTCCAAATTAATAATCAAGAGAAGCCTACTCTTCTAAGACACTTGAACAGTCTTAATTATGAGTTTTCGGAAGAAACTAGTAATAATGCATATAAGCTATTTTTAAGCTAA
The DNA here is from genome assembly GCA_036163455.1 of Pseudomonadota bacterium. Taxonomy (GTDB): domain Bacteria; phylum Pseudomonadota; class Gammaproteobacteria. The sequence continues at coordinate 222 of JAYZKL010000065.1, read as the reverse complement.
AAAAGGCCCTCTAAAGGGCCTTTTATAGAAGTCTTTACGACTTAAGCTTGATTAGACAAGGTAAAGTTATTTTCTTCTTCTTGTCTTACGTCTAGCTTTCTTTTTAGCAACTTTCTTTTTAGCTTTTCTTCTAGATTTCTTTCTAGTAGCTTTCTTCTTAGTAGCTTTTCTTCTAGCTTTCTTTCTAGTAGCTTTCTTCTTAGAAGCTTTTCTTCTAGATTT
>JAYZKL010000064.1:0-11237 GCA_036163455.1 Pseudomonadota bacterium | reverse complement strand
CCAATAGCTGCAGGTAAATTAAATTCAGCGCATCTTATTGCCATATGAGAACCAACACCACCAAATTTTGTAATTAGGCCTTTAATATTATGAGTAAATATCCAATCGTATCCTGGGTCTGCGCTCTCTATCATAATAATTTTGTTATTTAATGTTGATGCCTTGAATTTTGAATTATCAAGAAGCAATACATTTCCTTCAATAGCTTTACTAGTTATATAGTTTGGTTTAGCAACCTTATGTTCTATTATATAAAAATCATTCTTATCGCATATAACTTGATTTTGGATAAGTTTTTTATAACCAATAAATTCATTTCTAGACTTATTGATAAATGTATTATAAAAATCTGAACATTCTGTTTTTGTTTCAAAATTTAACCCTGATTTTAAAACATCCAATGTTAAGTATTCAAATTCATAGATAGGTATATTTAATATATTGGATAAATTTGACATCATATCAAGTATTGAACTAATTACTTTTGTATATTCAAATTTTAAATATTCCCTTAATTGAAAGGATTTAGAGAGAAAGTTATATAAATTATCTTTTGAAACCTCAATTTTGTTTTTCTTAAGAACTTCATCTAAAATATTAATAAATTTGTTTTTATTGAATTTATCTTTTTTGTTAACATTGATAGAAGTTTTCTTTAATTCCATATCTTCTAACTTGGTTGAAGTTAAACTATATGTCCCTGATCTTAAATGACCAAATTTATTTTTAAATTTATCTAAACTCAATCTTTTAAAATCATTTTTATACTGAGCCGCCACCGTATTAAGTGATTGGTAAAAGAGACTAATTTCTTCTTCCTTTAAATAGTTTTCTTTAAATAAGCTATTTAATATAGATTTGCTAATGAATGCCATTCTAGCAGCTGTTGAGAATTGTGAAGTTGCATATTGCTTCAACAAATTAATATTATGGAAAATATTATTGATTATTGAAAGATGATTGTTTGTATTTTCATTAACTGACTTCTTCAGACATTTCTTAACATCATTTATAAATTGATTTTCTTTCTTTGGATAATTTTTTATAATCTTTATGGTCATTTTTTTAAGCAACTGCTTATATATTGTATATTCTTTTTTATTTAGTATTTTGGGCATCAAATCAGCAAGTTCTGATTCAAATAAATGCGATGAATGTATAACTTCAAATTCAAATTTATCATGATTATGTAAATTCTTAACAAACTTATTTTTATAATATTTTTCCAGTTTTTTTCTTATATTTTCTGGAAGAGAACTTGGGAGTAATGCTTTTATTGAATAATCAACATTAATATATGGTTTATTTCCAATTTTATATATTAAATTCTTATTTACTTCACTATATCCAATTTCAGTTAAACCAATATTCCAATGTTTTTTCATTAAAATGTCTTCAAATATTGAGTAAGACATTGGTTTTGGATTTTCTCCAATTAATTCCGATGGGTTCCAAAAAGCCATATCGCTTAATAGATTTGATCCTGACTGAGAATATATTTGATAGTCTGATACAATTTTTTCAGTTGAATCATCTATATAATCTTCATTTAAATCAATATATTTGATGTTAGCAGCTAAAGGCCTAACTTGATAAATTATAACTTTACCATTTTTTCTTATTGCAAATTCAATATCTAACACCATTGATTTAAAAATATTCTCTATTTCATTAATTGACTCAATAAGTTTTTTCCATTTTGTTGGGCATTTGTATTTTTTTGTGTCTCTGTGCAGCCATATGGTGCTACTTGATTGTCCACTTGTAACTGTATCTGTTTTACCAGACTGATCATCGTAAGTAATTACATAATATGGAGAGTTTGTTTGTAAACCTTTTGTAAAAACTACTCCACTCAAAACAATCCCTTCAGACTGTTCTTGTATTAATATTTCTTCGTCACTATGGCTATCCATCCTCTCTTTATAAGTAGCAATAACTTTATTGATTGCATTCGAAATTGATTTCTCTGAAGAAGCATCAATATTTTGAACAGTTAAGAATTCACCAGCACATGATCTGTTTAATCCATCTTCTTTGCTTGTAGAACTTCTTACAATAATTTTTTTAGAGAACTTTGTCTGTATTTGTTTGATAATCTTAGATTTTGATTTAAAAAAGTCTTTAACTTTAAATGTGTATAGTGGTTCTATAAGTGATTTATTTAAAAGTTTATTAAGTGTTTCTAATGTTTGTGCTTTTGTTTCAAATAAATTAACAATATTATTAAGTTTATAATCGCTAATGTTGCTATTTGAGCTATTAGATTTTTTTGAAAAGTGATGATAAATTGATGTTCTTGATAGACGCTTATAATATTTAATTAATTTAGTACCTATATTATTATTTTCCATAAATAATTTGCCAGGCAATACATTCCAATCATCACCATGAAATACAGTTATCTCACAATCATTATATTTTTTAAGAATCTTTCTTAAGTTTTCTGTTGGATCTATTGAATTTTGAACCATTACTTCATCTACAAAACTACATGCCTCTATGACTTTGCTTCTTTCATTTAAACTACATAAATTTTGTCCATGCCACTGTGAACAAATATCATCTGAAAGAATTGCACATATATGATAATTCCCAAATTTTTTCGCCTGTTCAAGCACTCTTAAGTGACCGTAGTGAAATAAATCAGCAATAACAAAAGTGTAGGAAATTTTTTTATTCATTCTTAATACGATGTGTTTCTGCAAAAAAATTCATATTCTTTTTAGAAAAATACATATGGTAGCTAACTATTAATAATGTTGAAAATAAGTTAATTAAAAAATAAATAAATATGAATGTATTCGAAAAAACACATAATATAATAAATAATATTTGCAAATCATTTAATAGATTGATGAACGTAAATGAAATTTCAGTTTTTATTGTTGGTGATAATTTCTTATTATGCTCTTCTTTTATCCATCTAATATATGAAGAATAACGATCATAAATAAAATGTTGTATTGGCGTACTGAATAGACTAATGAGTAATATAATAAGAATCAAACTATTATCGAAACTTAAGCCTAGGATATTGATGTGGCTTTGATTAGCATTCATTAAGACTATTATCAACGCAATTTGTAATGAACCTAGGACTATGGTATCGATAAATCCATCTAAAAACCTGCCATAAAAAGTAGGAATATTTAAAATTCTAGCTATGTTTCCGTCACAATAATCAATTATGATTGATAAAAAATATAAAATTATCCCAATTTGTAAATATTCTTGCCCGTAACTTATTATCAGCAATGATCCATATACGCCAGTCATTAAAGAAATTAATGTAATTAAATTTGGTGAAAATCTTAAATAATAAAATATTGGAGTTATATAAAATGATATATACCTAAAAAAAGCATCTGTTGAGAATATAGATGTAATTTCTTTTTTATTTATATCTTTAATTTTTATTAGAAGTTCTAGGAATTTCATATTGTATATAGAAAAATATTATCTAATGTGTTGCTTAAATTAATCAGATAAATATATTTCTGCCTTACCATCAATTACAATTTTATTTTTAACTCTACATACTGTAGAAAAAGTTATGATATTCTTTTCTTTATTTATTTCTAAAACAGTAACAATTGCAGTCACCTCATCCCCTATGTAGACTGGGTATTTAAATTTTAATGATTGTGACAAATAGACACATCCATTTCCTGGTAATTTTGTGCCAAAGATTGCCGAAAAAAACGATGCTGATAATAAACCGTGCGCTATTTTCTTTTTATATCTTGTTTCTTTTGCATATTCGTCAGACAAATGTATTGGGTTAGTATCACCAGAGATATTTGAAAATGCTATAACATCATCTTCTGTTATTATCTTTTGAATCGATTCATTCATGCCAAGATGAATTGAATCCATTTTGTCTCTTATTTTATTCATTTGAAGCTTTTAGATTACCTTTTTTAAGGGGGTTCGCAGGGTTTCCAATAACAGTTGTATTTGGAGGTACATTTTTAGTAACAAATGAACCAGGAGCAACTATTGAATTTTTACCAATGATTAATGGTTTATCTTTTTTTCCTTGTTTTATTATAGCGCCAGTTCCAATATAAACATTGTTCTCAATTATTACATTCCCATTGCATTTAACAGCAGGTGCAAATGTTACAAAATCACCAACTTGACAGTCATGCGCAACATAGCTATATATATTTGCTTGAAAATGTTTTCCTATGTTGATGTTTGATGTCAAAGTTACATATGGACATATTATTGACCCATCTCCAATTATCACATTATCTAATATTGTTGAATTTAAAGCTTTGATAGTAAAATATTCAAACTCTTTATTATCCAACCTAATATTTAGATCCTCTCTTAATTTATGATTAGCGATAGCAAGAGTGAGATATTTCTTTGATGCGCTAATGTTTATAAAATCATCTAAACTAATAATGTCGTAATTATTAATACGTTTCATAGCTAATTCATCACTCGATTCTGACACATAAACTAATCGTGATGTATTATCTTTGATGTCACTCATATAGGCTTTTAAGATTGGCATTACTTCACTTGCAAAACCACCGGCGCCATATATACCGTAAATTTTTTTCATTTAAATCTTTATTTTACTCAACTTGTTCTTTTAATTTCCATAGCTTGTATTGAGCTTCTGGCGAGTAACCGGAAAACTTAGCTTTTGTTGGTTCCCAAACAAGATCTCTCCTGTATTTATCTGCAATATACCAAAATTCTTTTTCCGTAATATCCAAGTAGTCAAGAAACTCTTTCCAGTATCTGATTGGAAATTCGCCATCATATTTATGAACTAAAGCTACTGCTTCGTCTCTATTAATGTGTCCATCTCTAATTTCATGTGACGCATCATAAGTTGCTCTACATATTCCAAATTTCATATATGCCATCCACCAATGAAAACCATCCAATCTATCATCAATACTCCCATATTTTTGATAGGTTCCTTCTTGTCTATCTGGTGCAGCTTCAAAACCACAGTGTTCAGCTGCATAATAATAATTCCATTGTGGTGTCCATCTCTCATAAAATGACATCCAATGCATTTCTGTTCCTACTCGTTCTAAATCTTCTACAGGTGGAGGCGTATATAAATCAAATGAACTAGACTTTATTTCATCTGGGGTAAATATATTACGTTTCAATCCTGCTTGTAAGAGATTATCAACAGAACTTCCTTTATAAAAATGTTCAGACCAGTCCTTGATAGCGGGCTCAAATGTATCTTTGTGTGCTAAACTTCCACCATATTCGACTTCACCATTCTCTCCCATAAAAATTAATGGGACATTGTATTTTACAGACATATGATAAGCAAGTGCTTGTTGACCATAACCAAATGGATCCCATGCATCACCATGCAAATCAAAAGCAAGTAATGCCAATTTCCTATGAAGCTCTCCATTTGGATGAATTAATATGTTGTCATATCCATGATCTTTTAAAGCAAGAAAGTTTTTCCAACCAATATCGGTATAAAGAAAAGGTGCCCAAGTAACTGTTAGAGGGTGCATTCCATATTTGTGTTTTAACTTATGAGTTACCATTCCACTATCTTTTCCTCCAGAACCAGGAACAATTACATCAAAAGAACCATCCTTTGATCTATGTTGGTCACAAACTTTTTGTAATAGCTTCTCTCTTTCATCCCAATCAATAACATTGTCTTTTTCATAGGCATAATCACATGCGCTGCATTGGCCTTTTTTCATTTGATCCCAAAGTATTCTTGGTCGTTGATTTGAAACAACACATGTTTTACAAAATTTAATTTCTTTAGGCAATATATCTAATTGTTGATCCAATATATCATCTGTTACTTTTATTTTTTTATTCATTGATAACCCCTATAAGTTTAAAAATTCTTTTAATATATTTAATCCTTCTTTACCACTCTTTTCTGGATGAAATTGACAGCCATAACTATTTTCATTAAATACTACTGAAGCAATATCAAGTCCATTGTACACTGTCTTAGCAAGTAGATTATTTTGATTTGCACAAATTCCTCTGTAGGAATGTACAAAATACATAGAAGCATTATTTATTAATTGAATAGATGATTTATTCTTTATAATCTCTAATTTATTCCAACCAATGTGTGGTATCTTATGTTTTTCTTTATTTGTTCCATGGTCAGGTATTTTTTCCACCTTACCTGAAATTAAACTTAAACCTTCTATTTCTCCAAATTCATAACTGATATCAAACATCATTTGCATTCCTAGACAAATCCCTAAAAATGGTAACTTTTTATGTGCGTGTTCTTTAAGTGGATCTATCAGATTTCTCAAATTTAATCCTCTCATACCATTTTTGAATGCTCCTACGCCTGGAAGTACAATTCTTTCGGCCTTATTGGCTTCTTCTGGACTACTTATAATTTTGACGTCAGCGCCAATATGTTCAAATGCATTCGAAACATTATATAAATTACAAAGTCCATAATCAACTATACTGATTTTAGGTTTCATAATTCCTTACGTTTAAATTATTTTGTAATGAATAATTACGAATTTCTAGCAATGATGATTTATCGTAATGTAGGATATCTGCCATTGCAACAGCATCAGCTTTAGATTCATTAACTGCTTTCAATAAATCTTCATGGCAACCCATTCCCCCGCTAGCAATAACAGGAATTGGAACTTTATTGGAAACTTCTTTGATAAGATTATAATCAAAACCTTTTTTAGTGCCTTCTTGATCAATTGATGTTAACAATATTTCACCTGCTTCTAATTCACAAGCTTCCATTGCCCATTCAATTACATCTCTACCAGTTTTTTGTCGTCCATTTTCTGTATACACTTCCCATTTATTTTCATCAATTTTTTTTGCCTCTATTGATAGAACCATGCATTGTGATCCAAATTTTCTCGATACTTCCTTAATTAATTCTGGCCTTTTAGTTACCGCAGTATTTATTGCTACTTTTTCTGCTCCACATCTAAGTATATGTTTGACATCATCAATGGATCTTATTCCTCCACCAACAGTTACTGGAATATAAACATCTTTTACTGTTTTTCTTACTATATCGCTCAAATTATTTCGTCCATACAAACTTGCAACTGTATCCATGTATATGATTTCATCTACCCCTGCTTCATAATATTTCTTTGCATATTGATTAGGATCACCAATTACACGAAGCCCTTCTAGATGAATTCCTTTAATTAAATTTGGGCCCTTTATATCTAATCGAGCTATTAATCTTATATTGCTAGACATTAGTCTTTGGATTCTTAATCAATTGGATATCTGAGTTTCCATTGATTGTCTTCAAATTTCCATATATGTGGAGATCTAAAATTGTCACATAATTTTCTAAAATAATCTCGCGTCATAATAGGCTCTTCAAATGCCTTTGATGCGATAGGGAATTCAGACGATGGTATGCTTAAATATTTAAATATTTCTTCTGCAAACCTTTCTGGAAATTCATGATCAAATTTTTTAACAAGCAAAACACCTTCTTCTCTGTTAATGTCCCCTGATCTTATTTCTTGCGCTGCATCTGTTGTGGCTCTACCAATTCCGAATTTAATTCCCATAGTATAGTAAAAAAAATCATCAATCTTATCATCTATACTATTGTATTTACTGTATGTTCCAACTGTTCTTTCAGGCGCTGCTTTAAAATTACTGTGTTCAGCCGCATAATAGTAATTTGATTGAGGATGCCATTTTAAATAATAACCTAAATATCTAAAATCAATTGCATCATTGGTAATATTGTTTATATCTTCAGGCACATAAACGGATAAATCATTATCAGTTAGACCAAAGTCTTTTTTTAAAGAATCATAAGATATGCCACCAAAATACATTTCATCTCGTTCGTTTTTTGATGAAAAGGTCCAATCTCTTTTTGAAGACATAGCTTCATTAACAGGTGTTCCATATTCAGCTTCTTGTTCGCCATAAAATACTAATGGAATGTTAAATCTAATCGCCATTTTTGGTGCAAGACATTTTTGTCCAATAATAAATGCCTGAAATGGATGTAATAATTTATCAACAGCTAACCTTGTTAATAATCTATGTGTTTTTCCATTTGGCGTCATCAAATAGTTATCTAAACCTGAATGAATCCAAGATTGAAAGTTTTCCCATCCCCATTGAGTATAAATATTTGGTGCCCAAGTTACAGTTAGAGGATTCATTTTATATTTATATTTCAATATATGTGTTGCATAAAAGCTATCTTTTCCTCCAGAGCCTGGTATTAAACAATCATATGATCCATTGTTACTTCTGTATTTATCACATAATTTTATTAACTCTCTTTCTCTTTCCTCCCAATCAATTGATTTTTTTTTCTTTTCAGTAACAGTACATGCATCACAAATTCCATCTTTATCAAAATTTATAGTAGTTTTCTTAGAGTTTTCATTATGTTTAAATTCAACAGTTGTATTAGGTCGTTGATTTGAAATAACACATGTCTTGCAATATTTAACATCCGCTGGCAAACCATACTTAGTAACAGAACTTTTTTCTTTTTTGAATTCTGTTAGATTGACATCTTGAGGAAAGTTTATAATTTTTTTAGAATCTTGATTCATTATTTAGTTGTAAAACCTCCATCTATTATAATATTTTGACCTGTAACATAAGATGACATGTTGGTTGCTAAAAATATAATTGCTCCAACTATATCTTCTTCTGTAGCCATTCTATTTAGTAAAGTTTTGCTAATATATTGTTTCATAAAAACTTTACTCTGATTTCTTTTAATTCCACCTGGAGAAATAGTATTTACTCTGATGTTAGGTGCTAGTGATGATGCAAGCCATTTTGTCATATACGTCAATCCAGCCTTTGAGACTGAATAAGCTGCTGGATTATTAATATTAGTGTTTTTATAAATCTTTTGATCCGGAGCATTAGTCCCATATATTGAAGAAATATTTATAATTGATGAATCTTTTGCTTTTTTCATGAGTTTATATAAAGCCTGTATTAGAAAGAAGACTGATGTTAAATTTATATTAATAGCGTTATCCCAGGATTTTTTACTTTGTTTGTTAAATGAAGTATTCCATCCTTTCATTTTATCAGTTCCTACCATACCAATTGAATTCACTAAAACATCCAACTTCCCATATTTCTTTTGAATAAGTTTTACAACTTTCTCTATACTTGATGATGATGTAAGATTGCATGAGATTATATCTATATTTTGTTTTGAAATTTTTTTTAAGTTAATTGCAACTTTATTTAATTTAGCTTTATTAACATCTACAAGCACAATGTCTGAGCCCAAGTTAACCAGTGTAGCAGATATTGTAGATCCTAAATATCCGGCAGCACCGGTAACAAGAGATACTTTTCCTTTTAATGTATAATTTAGTTTATTCATTATTCTTAAATAATGCCTCTGCAATGTGAAAATCTACATCGTCATCAATATCAATGCTTCTATCTTTTGGTAATTCATAGCCACCTATCTTTCCAGAAAATAGATTGCTGTTATTTAGTATATAATTAGGGTTGCAAACATATCCAGTAGTTGTTATGTCAAAACAAATAGGTGAATCCTGTCTTCTAATAACTTCTTCTCCGTCTATTATTTTTTTGATTACACCATTAGAATTATGAACCATATTGAAATATGGCGAACGACTTGATTTTGTAATCCCAAGAACTAAGTCATAATTATTTGTCTGATAGAAATCAATCATACCTTTTATATCATCAATTGACCTCAATGGCGATGTACATGGTAGAGAAAAGAATAATTCAAATAATTTATTATGTTTTTCTCGATATTTATTTACTACATACTGCCAACAAATCCATTCAGATGTATCATCTTTTGATAATGATGCTGGCCTTTCAAATGGTATTTTTGCACCACAATCTAAAGATATTTTTTTTACTTCTTCACTATCAGTAAAAACAATAACTTCTTTAAACATTTGAGATCTTAGAGCTAAATTAATTGTATGTGTTATCAAAGGTTTTCCTTTAAAAATTTTAATATTTTTATTTGGAAGTTCTTTTGAACCTGATCTAGCAAAAATAAATGCAGTATTATTAGACATTACATTTTTACCTGCATTTTATTCTTTAATGATTTTTTAATTGCCAATATTGTATTTAATGTTAGTATTCCATTAACTAAATTACATTTAGTTTCTTTATTACTGTTAATACATTTATGCAAATGATTTAATTCGTCTATATATGTTTGATTCATATCATTTGTTTTATTCTTTTTTATAGATGATTTATTATCTGAGAGTAATAATTTATTTTTTACTAAATCTAATTTGATGCTGAATTTGTCTGTTTCTATCAAACAATATCTATTATTCTTATCAGATATCATGTTAAGGTGCATTGTTATATGAAAATTTAGTTTTTTATATTCAAAAAGACATATAACTTTTTTCTCAACAGCATTATTCTTATCTTCTTTATGTGTAAAAGCCATGACTTTATCTGGTTGATTAAATAAATAAATCATATAATCAATTTCGTGAGACAGTTCATTAACAACGCCACCACCTAGCTTTTTACTATGGCTTACAGAATGCAAATAATTATTATCTCTCCATGTTTTGTAATTAGATCCAACATAAATATGCGCATGATGGATTTTTCCATATTTTTTATCTTTGATTATTTTTTTTAATCTAATAATATTATCTAGAAACCTTAAATTATACCCAATCAATGTCTTTAATTTATTTTTTTTGCATAATGATATAAGATTTTTAGTTTTATTTTTATCTGTTGCCATTGGTTTTTCAATTAACAAATGGAATCCTTTTTTTGCCATAACTATAGAGTCATCAATATGATATGATGCTGGCGAACTAATAATAGCAATAGATTTTGAAGTCTTAGGCTTAATCATATTAATATTATTGGTAAAGTTATTGGAAGCTTTTATTAAATTTTTATTAAATTTACTATTACTTCTTTTGCAAACAGTGATTATAGAATTTTTTTTATTCTTTTTTATGTTATTAATATGTCGCAATGCAATATTTCCAGTTCCAATTACAGCGTAATCTGAAATTAGTTCTGTTTTATAAGTCTTGAGCTTTTTCATAGTCTTCGTGATTACCAATGTCTATCCAAAATTCATGCAATGGAAATACTGTCACTTCTTTTTGTTTGATATATTTTTTAACTAAAGTTGTCATATCAATTTTTAAATTTTTCTTCATTTCCTTTATCACTGATGGCTCTATAACATATATCCCTGCATTTATTAAATA
>JAYZKL010000063.1:0-5058 GCA_036163455.1 Pseudomonadota bacterium | reverse complement strand
ACTGGACCCATTTTAGCATGGTAAGAAAACATTCCTTCCATGTTGCCAGCCATACCGAAATTACTGTCACTCATACCACCATGGTTGTTCATTGCCCATGCTGTATCCATAGTTACATCATATTGTCCCATGGTTTTATATGGTGACTCATATGTTCCTACACCTATGTAACCTAATCCAGTCATAAGACCTAAGTTACCTAAATGAAGATCGAGTGTTCTACAATCAGACCCGGCATCACTACATGTAGTGGTGTCATTAGTTGATGTTCCATCTCCAATATCAGTTCTGTATTCTACTTGGCCTATTAACGTCATAGCCCCTAGGCTTTCTTTAAATTTAAGTCCTAATCTAGTTTTATTTCCATTATCACTCAGTCTATCAACTGAATTCGCTGCGCCTGAACTACTTCTATCAAAACCAAGATAGAGTTGTCCGTAAAAATGTATTCCCTTATGCGCATGATCTCCAGACATAGAATGAGGGCCGCCAGCAATAGCCGTTCCCGGCACCGCGATGACAGTCATGCAAACCAGCATTAGGATGCTGTAAAGTTTCTTCATGAATTTCCCCAATTATTAATTAATTATTGTTGTACCAGTCATTTTCCAATAAAAACATAGGGTTTTCAAGAATTTTATGCTTTAAAACAGTGCAAAGTAGCTATTTTTGACCATTTTTATCGTCCAAAAGGCATCTTTTTGGGGTAAATAAAGATATATTGGTATGTACTAGATTTATTCCTATTTTTCATTAAAATATGTGTTTTTCGGACTTTGGACAATATGATGACTGACTACATAATGAATACTTATAATCGTAAGGATATAGCCTTTAAGCGTGGCGAGGGGGTCTATCTTTGGGATGCTGATGATAAACAATATCTTGATGGAACATGTGGTCTAGCTGTTACAGGCCTTGGTCATTCCCATCCTGAAATCAGTGAGGTTATATATAATCAATCAAAAACTCTTATACATACAACAAATGCTTTTGTTATTGAACAACAAGGGTTATTAGCTGAGAGACTTTGCCAGCTATCAGGAATGCAAAAAGCATTTTTTTGTAATTCTGGAGCTGAAGCTGTAGAAACATCAATCAAGATAGCTCGTAAGTTTGGTAATGACCAAAAAATCAATAAGCCTAGAATTGTAGTTATGTCGAACAGTTTCCACGGTAGGACTTTAGGAGCTTTAACTGCCACAGGTAATCTAGAAGCACACACTGGGTTTGATCCTCTTTTAGAAGGTTTTATCAGAGTTCCTTTCAACGATATAAAATCAATTAAGAACAAAGCCTCTAAATATAATTCTATTGTGGCCATCCTCGTTGAATCAGTGCAAGGCGAAGGAGGAATAGTTATTCCTGATAAGGATTACTTAAGTGATCTACGTAAAATTTGTGATGATCACAACTGGTTATTAATGATAGATGAGGTTCAGTCTGGTATGTGTAGAACTGGAAGATGGTTTGCTTATCAACATAGCCCTATAATTCCTGATGTGATTACTATTGCTAAAGCGCTTGGGAATGGAATACCTATTGGTGCATGTCTTGCGAAAGGACAAGCTAGTGAAGTCCTCACTCCAGGAACACATGGATCAACATTTGGTGGTAATTTCTTATCAACTTCTGTTGCACTGAAAGTTTTAGATATAATGAGAGATAAACATATTTGCAATCATGTTAAAAAAATGGGTGATTATTTTGAAGAACAACTAATCAATAAATTTAATAAGCATAAATCAGTTAGGGAAATAAGATGTAAAGGATTAATGATAGGGATTCAACTCAATGAAGAATGCACTAACCTTGTCAAAAAAGCCTTAAAACTTGGTTTAGTAATAAATGTAACAAAGAAGAAAATAATTAGATTATTACCTCCATTGATTATTGAAAAAAACCATATTGATGAAATAGTAAATAAGCTTGATATATTGTTGAAATAAATTATGAATAATAAAAATATAAGACATTTTAAATCTTTATTAGATATAAATAAGAATGAATTTCTTCGTATCATTACACGTTCTATAGAATTAAAAAAAGAATCTAAGTCTAATAAAATTATTGATTCTTTAAAAAATAAAACTATGGCCATGATTTTTTTAAAAAATTCAACAAGAACAAGAGTTGCTTTTGAGACAGCAATGTCTAGTATGGGTGGTCATGCAATCTTCTTACCATCTCTATTTTCACAAATAGATAGGGGTGAAGATCTATCAGATACTGCTAAAGTCCTATCAGGTATGGTAGACATTATTTTAATCAGAACTCATGACCATGCTGAAGTAGAAGAATTAGCTGCCCACTCCACTATCCCTGTGATTAATGGGCTTACAGAAAAATGTCATCCATGCCAACTGCTTGCTGATATGCAAACTTTCTTTGAAATTAAAGGACCAATAGAGGGTAAAAAAGTTGCATGGGTTGGCGACGGAAATAATATGTGTAACTCATACGTTAATGCAGCAAAGATTCTTGATTTTCAATTAAAGATAGCTGTTCCATCTGGGTATGAACCAGATAAAAAACTTTTATCACTAGCCAAAGAAAATGTTGAAATTTGTGATCTTCCTGGAAGCGCTGTAGAAGATTGTGATTTAGTTGCTACAGATGTTTGGGCTAGTATGGGATCAGAAAATGAAAGCGAAAAAAGACATAATGTTTTTAAAAGCTACCAAATCAATCAACACTTAATAGAAAAAGCAAAGCCAGACGCAATATTTATGCATTGTTTACCAGCCCATAGAGGTGAAGAAGTAGATGCAGAGGTTATTGATGGAAAACAAAGTGTTGTTTGGCAGCAAGCTCATAATAGATTACATACAAGTAAGGCGTTGATTGAGTTTCTGTTTAATGAAAATGAATAAATTGATTGGTCTCAGAAATCATGCCTAACCCCTATCATAGTTGCTCTAATATCTTGCCCTGTTTGGTTTGCATTATTTTTAGAATAGCCAGTATAAATTCTACTGCTTTTAGAAAGCTTGTACTGAAAACCTAAATTATAACCATCTCGATCATAACCACTGCCAGCGTCAGCATCTGCTTCCGAATATGAATATTGTATGGTTAAGGGACCGGTTTTATAATTAATTCCATACCAATCAACTTCTCCATCATTTCCTGTTTGGGTAAACATTTTGCTATCAAGGCCAACTTCTTCATGCATATACCAAAGCTTAATTTTTCTTTTATTAGCAAGTTCTATATTATATGTGAGTGCCATTTTCTTATTATCATCTTTTGCTGAATCATCTTTATTCGCAGCATAAACAACATCAAATCCTTTAGTTAAAAAATTCTTATATTCAATTCCATAACCATAATCATCATTCACATCCTTACCACCACCACCCGTTCCCTCACCAAAACCACGTACATAAGCAAGCTCTAGGTTTCCAAATTTAATTTGATATGATGCTGATTCCCTCCAATATGAGCTATGCCCCATTGATGATTGAGTAATCATTCGGGTATCTCTTGCCTGAGTAATAGTGTCATGTAAAATGTCGTGTTTAGCCATATACCTATAAGGAGCCTTGACAGAACCAATCTTGAACTGCCCAAAAGGTGTTAAGAGACCAATCCATCCTTGTTTCATAGCAAAAGTTCTGCAGTCAGCTGAAGCATCACTACATGTAGTTCCGTCACTTGTTGCAGTACCATCGCCAATATCGATTGCATACTCAACTTTATAGTTAACAGCATAACCATCACCTATTGATTCCTTTCCTTTTATTCCAAATCTACCCATGCCCTCATCATCTCGAAGACCATCCACGGAAGCAGTCGAACCTGAATCTCCAGCTTTAATGGAATCATATTGTACAAATAATCGACCATAAAAAAGAATATCTGATGAATTTTTCTTATAGTTTTTTGATTCTGCAGAGACTTTATTAGCTCCAAAAAATAGGTGTGTAAAAATTACAAGAATCAGTAATTTATTAAATAATACCTTATAAGCCATTAGGAACTATCACTTGATGAATTATTAGAACAATGGCAACACTTGCTCCTAACCCAAACATCATCTTTCCAAAGTCTTTTGCAATAATCGGGAAAACATATTTAAAGCGGTAATCTGAAATAACTGTAGAAATTGCGAGTTCACGACCAGATAACAATCCTACAAAAACCCAAGTTGTGGACATTGGTAAATCATTAAGTACTTTAAAATAATATAAAACAAATGCATAAACAATATTGATAATAGTAGTAGATCTTGCGAATCTTGCTCCATGTTTATTAATAACCACTTCTTGAATTTTCCCTCCTCCTGTATAAAAGACGTATCCAAGTATCAAAATAGTGGAGACGAGCACCATTATTAAATCACCAAGCATTAATTGCCTAGGTAAAAAAACTGCAATGTTTGCCATATCATGTTGCAACCATGCAAACCATAACCATCCACTACTTACCCACTGACTTACTCTCCAAAATTTTCTATTCTCCGGATGGTCTGTTTTTTCGTTAATAAATCTTTCTAGAATAATCCAAACAAGGTATGCGGTTATTGCGGCCACACCATAACCAACAATAGATTTTATAAGCATTTTCTCAAGAACTGTGACAGTAGCAAAAGCTGATAAGACTAAAAAGGTTGTTGAGACAGGGATACCATAGCGGGTTAAGACCAGTAGAACCGCTGGGGCAGCAGCATGATACCATTGAATCTCCTGAAATGGGATTCGTGTTAACCTCTCATATGAAATATCACCATCATAAAAGTACCATCCATAGGTAATTGTAAAAACCAACATGATTGAGGCTGCAAACCATAATGTATACCAACGAAAATATTCTTTGTTAGAGGAAAGGAATGTACCTAATGTTTGAATAGAGTCATTTGCAATCACAGAGTATGCTGCAAGAAAAAACCCTAAATACATCCAAACTATACTAAGCTCCATTAGGCTCCTTTAAGTAAAGTTTAATCGACATAACCCCAAAATCCTGAATAAGTATAGCTCATATTATGAGACCAATACTCATATAGAATAATAATTTATTAGGTAATATTGTAAAGACAAATTTTATGAAATTTTT
>JAYZKL010000062.1:0-4291 GCA_036163455.1 Pseudomonadota bacterium | reverse complement strand
TTCATTAGGATGGTGTCCTTTGTATCTTCCATTCGGAATCAATACAAATAAAAATCAATAAAATTTTTTTTATTTGTTAAGAGGCGCATACCATTATGCGTCTCTTTTTATTTATACACACATGATCAATAAATTTAATGAAAAGCCACTTTATTGGGATAAGGCTATTAGGCATCTAAAAAAAAATGATAAGGTTTTAGAGAAAATAATAACTAAAACTGGAAATAAGGTTTTTTTAACTAGGAATTGTACTCCATTTCAAACTTTAGTTAATGCAATATTAGGCCAGCAAATTTCTGTAAAAGCTGCATCTAGCATATCATCTAAATTGAAAAAGAAAATAAAAACAGTTAGTTATAAAAATATACAAACAATATCAAGGCAATCGCTAAGAGCATGTGGCCTATCTAAGCAGAAAATTAATTATTTGAAAAATATTTCATTTCATTTAACACAAAATCCAAAGTTCTTTTATAATCTCAAACAACTTGATGATGAATCAGTAATAGATCAACTCTGTTTATTAAAGGGAATTGGTGAGTGGACTGCTCAAATGTATTTAATATTTCAACTAAACAGGCCAAACATACTGCCTATGGGTGATTTAGGTTTTATTAATAGCACCACAAAGCTCTATGGATTATCAAAAACTAACAATTTAAAAGATATTGTTAAATTATCAAATAGATGGGAGCCATATAAAACAGTTGCAGTTTGGTATATTTGGAGAATAATTGACTCAGATGTTGTCCAATACTGACTTTCTCCTTCATAACAACACTTTTAGTATGCTTATTTTCACTTCAATATATTTAATTCACTTATAAGTTAATGTAGAATCATTCTATGAAAACAGATTACGTTTTAAAAGGTATTGGAAACCGCCATTTAAATATAATGCTTGGAGATTTTTGTTATTTTAATCGCCACACATTGCATGAAAGATATACTCCTCTCGGAATTGGGTTGATTGGTCAGTATACCAAGCAACAATTTGGAGAAGATGTTGAAATCTCTTTATATAAAAGTGTAGATAAGTTTCTTGAAAAGGCTACAGAGAAATCACCAGATGTAATTGGTTTGTCAGTTTATTATTGGAATATGGCACAGAATCAATATGTAGTTAAAAAAATAAGAGAGATGTATGGCAAAAACGTAATTATTGTATTGGGAGGCCCAAGTATTGATAATGAAGTCAATGAACAACGCAAATTTTTATCTGTAGTATTTCCTGAAGCTGATGCAGTCATTATTAATGAGGGTGAAATAGGTTTTACAAATATAATAAAAAAAATTTTTGATAACAAAGATAATATTTTTAAAGACTCTATTGATGGAATTTCTTTCTTAAATGGAGATCAAGTCATACAAGGTCTCGCTGTTGGAACAAGCATAGATTTATCTACTGTTGGTTCACCTTATTTATCTGGATTAATGGATGAATTTATGGATTCTGACTATCAACCATTAATTCAAACATCAAGGTTTTGTCCATATACTTGTGCATTTTGTGTATCTGGTAAATTAAGAGGTAAGTTACGTGGTTATCCAATTGAACAGGTCATAGAAGAGTTGAAGTATGTTTCGAAGAAATATGCTGATAGACCACACCATACTATGTTTATTGCAGATGAAAATTTTGGAATACTAAAGAGGGATGTTGAGATAGCAGAGGCCGTAAAAAAATGTAACGTTGATTATAATTATCCCAGAAAGATATTTTTCTATAATGATAAAAGATTCAAAGAAACATCAAGAAAAGTTATAGAGATTTTAGGAGATATTAATCAAGGCGGTCTGGTTTTATCGCTACAGACTGAAAACCCTGAAACATTAAAAGCTATCAATAGAAGAAATGTATCAGAAGAAGAAATTGACGATGCTATAAGCTGGGCAAGCAAACTTAATATATCTACTTCAACAGAATTAATATTTGGTATGCCGCATGACACACGTGATAGTTTTGTAGAATTATTAGATAGATCTGTCAAAAGAGGATTTGATCAAGTCTGGTGCCATAATTTATTTTTAATGGATGGTATAGAATTGAATAGGCCAGATGCTAGAGAAAAATTTGGAATCAAAACAAAGTTTAGACAACTTGGAACTAATTATGGAATGCATGGAGATTCATTTTTTGGCGAATACGAAGAAGTAGTTGTTTCCTGTAATTCATTTAGCTATAAGGATTTTTTGGAAATCAGGAATCTAAACTTTATGTACTATGCTGTTTTCTCCCTTAATTTTCAAAAATGGTTCTTTCATTTTATTCGTAATTCAGGAATTCAACTATCTGAGTTCTTCTTAAAGTTTATTAATCCTGATAGAAATGCTAAATGGCCTAGTGGCTATTTAAAATTTTTAGATGATCTTAAGGCTGCAATTGAAGGAGAGCTACACAATAATCGTGAAGAGGTAATAGAAAAAGCACGAAAGACATATATAGAAAACAATAATGATGTTGGTGATCCTTCTAGAATCAATGTGAATTTGGGAGCTAGATTAATTTATCAAGAAGACTCATGGATTAAAGATGTTTTAATATACCATCTTAATACTATTTCTAAGAATATGATTCCTGATGAAGCTAAACAACTTGCTGCATCACTTATAGATTTAGCAGATAATGAAAGAATAGATCTTAAAAATATAACTGAAAAAAAACCAATGAATTTTTCTTATGATGTTATAGCATGGAGACAAAATAAATTTAAAAAACCGCTTTATGATTTAAAGATGCCTACTAAATCTATAAATTTCCTTTTAGATGAAAACAGAACTTCTCAAATTGACAGTTTTCAAAAAAGGTTTGGAGCAAATGATGATAATGATTTCTACTATGCAGCTATGGACTTTATCACTCCGCGCTCTTGCTTAACACATATATTGTCTTACGATAATGAATAAAGGTTATTGTTTTCTGATGATAGCCATATGCTTATCATAGTTTTCTTTAGGACTATCTGATCTAGAAATAAATTCTGGTTTAGGTGTTCTAAACCCTTTATGAGAACAATCACTCCACATCCCAACCTGTGAATACCTAATCTCCTTTGATGAATTGTAACCTGAACGATGGATTAAATGTGGATCAAAAAACATAACGTCCCCAATTTCCATCGGCAATTGTTCGGGTTTATGTTTTTGCACTATTTCATCTTTTACTAAAATTCTATGCGCATATCCACCGCCTTTTTCTTCTTCCCATATTTGATCTACAACGCCATTAATGTGTGAATTTTGGCAAACCTCTATTGTTCCATTATTTACTGTTGAATTTCGTATCACGGGTCCCCACGTTTGAATAAATTTAGTATCTGGGTATGTATGAAAAATTTCTTGATGCCATCCTGCACGTCTTTTATGATCTTCTGGTTCGTCCATCCTAATTCGATGTGTAACGCTATAAATAGTGCTGTAGCTTTCTAACGATAAGAGCTCTCGTGCATTATTTTCAATTTCTGGGTGACTTACTAATTTAAGAAATGCAGAACAATATGCAATTGTGTCATATATCTCTCCAATCAAATCTCTTCTATAATCTGAGATTGCAAAAAGAGCCTTATCTAATTGATTGATATCATTTGGATATTCAACATCTTTTATATTTTTAAACTCAAAATCTAATTGTATTTTGTATCTATTAACCATAGATGTGGCTAAATCATAAAATGTTAGAAATAGCTCTTTATGTAATGAAATAGGAATGATTGATCTCCCAATATAGAAACCATTTTCATTAAAATCTTTTATTTTATCCATTTTTTTCTCACTAACAGAATTTTAGAAGAATTATATAAATTTGTCTAGATTTGCTAGTAAAAGAGAAGAAACTGTGAAATGCTGATTAAGAGTGGCACAGATATGAAAAAATTCCTCACATATATAGCTTCATCTCTTACGATAGTGTTATTCACTGGAACATATGCATTTTCAGGTGAGGGCTTAAACCCAATTTCTAAACCAGATCCAATTACAGTTAATGTGGGATATATGTCTGAATATTGGATTAGAGGGTCATTTCAAGCTGCTTCAGTTAGTCATGCCAGTATAAACTATACATCTGATCCTATATATATAAGTGCCGGTTGGGCAGATTTAAGGGACAGAAAGGGTACTGCATCATATAATGAAGGAGAGGGGTTTATTAGTTTGTATGGTACTTATAATTTTAAATTATCTTCTATACCAACTTATATCGGTCTTGCTGCATACAGATATACAGATGGAATTGACCAACACTATAATGAGCTGACAGTTGGAGCTGATTTTAGTTTGTTTTCTATTGATG
>JAYZKL010000061.1:0-11675 GCA_036163455.1 Pseudomonadota bacterium | reverse complement strand
AATAAAATTTTGTCCAAATATGATAAAAATAATAAGATTAAGATTTCCAAAGATGGATCAATTCAATACAATAAAGAATTTAACGGTTTAGTTAATCAATGTGAATTTATAAGTGACTTTGTGGCTAATTTAAATAAATAATCATTTTTTTTGATTTTGTTGCCAATCTATTGTCGTTGTTGGATAAGCTATAGCTGCATCATGTTTGTTTACAATCTTTGAAATCTTGTACAACACACTTTCTTTAATACTCAAAAACTCTCTCCACTCTTTAGTTATTGTAAATGCATACACAAAGAAATCACACGATGAAGGCGAGAAACTCTTAAAATAAACTACTGGTTTATGAGTCTGATCAATATTCTTATGAGAAGATAAATAGTCTCTAACTTCATCCACAATCATAGGTATTTTATCTATATCATCATAACGAAGACCAATAATTTCATTTATTCTTCTGTTAGTCATACGCGTAGCATTTTCAACGATAATATTAGAAAAAGCAGAATTTGGTACATATAGAACATTCTTAGAGAAGGTTCGTACCACTGTAAGCCTCCAACCAATCTTTTCAACAATTCCTTCAATATTACGATCTGGTGATTTAATAAATTCACCAACCCTAAAAGGTCGGTCAAAGAAAATCATTAGTCCTCCAAAAAAATTTGACAGTAAGTCTTTTGCAGCAAGGCCTACCACTAAACCACCTACTCCGCCAAAGGCAAGAATTCCAGAAATGCTTATCCCATAATCTTGCATTATCACAAGTATTGTAATAACAACAATAATTGCTTTTGCAACTCTCAGTGAAATCTCATAAGTTTGTCGAATTATTTTAGGATCATCATCAGGAGTTAATTTATCTAAATATATCTCTTCTTTCTGATAGTTGTTAATTATTCTTATTAACGTCCATGCAAATATAAAAATTATAAATAAATGGAAAAGTTTTTTGAGAGGGATAAATAAAGTAATTTGGTAATGTTCATGAAATATATCTGTTATAAGGATAAAAGAGACTAAGATAATTAAGAAACTTAATGGGGCCCTTAAAGATTCTATTATAATATCATCTACCCTAGTTTTTGTTTTTGATGAAATTCCAGACAGTAAATACAATATTTGATTTTTTAAAAACAGGAAAAGAAAAGCAAATATAATGATTGCTGTTACTTGAAGTGATACTTCTGTACTGGTTATTAATTTAATTAGGTCATTCATGCTATTTAATAAAACTTAGGGCTTCATTATAATGTTCTTCATTTAATTCAGTCTTTACTAATTCATCTTTTATATATAAATCATTACAAAATTCTTTGGAGTAATCAATCAATTCGTCCGTAAGATAATTATTTTTATAATATTGATGTGAATTTTTTGATGTTACAATATCTTTTTTTAGATTTGTTGTGGCTATAACCATTTTACATCCAGCTTTTAGTGCAGTAATAACTCTTTGGCTCTGTGTTTTTCCGCTCAAAGCTGCTTCCATCTCAATATCATCGCTTATAAAAAAAGGCTTTTCTTGAGGAAATACTTTTTCTGATATTTGTTTTAGCCATTTATTAGAGTATGTCACAATTTCATTATCAATTTTAGGAAATTTGATGTGACTAGTCATTATTGGTATATTTGTTTTTCCAAAAATTTTGATAAATGGTAATAAGTCTTCTTTCAGCAGATTATCTAAGGTTAGGTTGGAAACACAAGAATCTGTATGACTATCATTTAAAGTAACTCCATGCCCAGGAAAATGTTTTAAAACTGGAATAATCCCTCCTTGAAGGCAACCTTCTATATATTTCTCAGCTAAAGTGATAACAATTTCAGGCTCTGCGCCAAAACATCTATCTTTAAGAAGATAGTTTTTATTTTGAGATAGATACTTATTTAAATCTACAACAGGGGAAAAATTTATATCTATCCCAATGTTTTTTAATTCATATGCAGAAATATAACCAGCATGTTTGCTAAGGGTTAATGATTTTTCTCTTCCAATATTCTCAAAGCTAGGTAATTTTGTAAAACCATTCCTAAATCTTTGCACTCTTCCACCTTCATGATCTATTGAAATAAGAATTTCTTTTTTTATGTTTTTTATCTCCTTTATTAAATCTTTAATTTGCAATAAGTCTTTAAAATTATGTGAAAATAGAATTACAGAACCTATTAAATCATTTTCAATAATCCTAGCTTCTTCGGGAGATAACTTTGTATCATCAATATTTATAATTAAAGGGCCAGTAATTTTCATGAATTATTTTGTAATAAAGAAACAATACTATAACATGTAAGACCTAAGTTTTTGCCAATAAAACCGAGCTTTTCTGATGTGCTTGCCTTTAAACTGACATTCTTCGTATTTGTCTCTAAAATTTCAGAAATGCTATTAGTAATTTCTTTCTTATATTGAGAGATTTTAGGACTTTCTAAAATTATAGTTATATCAATATTATTTATATAAAAACCCATCTTTTTAGCCTGATCAACAGCATGTGTTACTATAATTGAACTATCAATATTTTTATTAGAAACATTAGTATCTGGAAAATGTTCTCCAATATCCCCAATAGCTAATGCTCCATAAATCGCATCAGCGCAAGCATGAAACACAATGTCTCCATCAGAATGAGCAACAATAGAATATTCTGATGGTATATCAACACCACCTAATCTAATAGATGTACCTTTTTCTAATTCATGGGTATCAAAACCAAATCCTACTCTCATAAAAAATTACCTCATTAATTTTCTGATTACAGCAATATCATCTGGGTAAGTTAATTTTATATTATTATTCGAAGAAAAAATAAGACTAACTTTATGTGATGAGAATGACATAGCTTGAATATCATCATCTACTTTATGTTTATTTTCAATAATTTTTTTATAAGATAGATAAAGCTTATTAAAATTAAAAATCTGAGGAGTAAAAGATAGCCAGAAATTCTTTTTTTCAATATGTTTAATAATATTTAATTTGTTATCAACACATTTTAAAGCATGTGTAAGAGGATAACCTAAGGCAATTCCAGTGTTAGATGTTTTTGAAGATATAAGAAGGTTTTTGATATCAATATTATTTACACATGGTCTTACAGAGTCATGTATTAGAATATTATCAGGTAAAGACTTAGTGTTTTTGATATAGACTAATGAATTAAAAACAGACTCTGATCTTGTTTTTCCTCCAAAAATTATCTTAATTTTTTTTGGGATTTTCTTAATAAATTTAATATATTTCTTACTTATGACTAAATAAATATTTCTAAGACCCTTAATCTTAGATAATTTACTAATTGTTATTTCAACTGATGATTTATTAGTAACTTTGATAAATTGTTTTGGGATATTCTTATCATATCTTCTCCCTGTACCAGCTGCTAATATAACCGCATCAGTCGTTTTTGTCTTCATTTTTAATTATCTGAAAAAAAGTCTCATTACTTTTAATTAATCCAAACTTTTCTCGTGCATATACCTCTAAATATTTTTTATTTCTATTAATATTTTTAATTTCTGCTTGTAGGTTATTATTTTTAACTTCAAATTTTTCTAATTCAGATTGATTATGCTTTAATTTGTCATTCAGATAGAAAAAACTTATCAAACTATTTTCACTTAAAAAAAGAGAGTGTTGTAATGACAAAAAGACGATTAACGCTATAGCATAGAATATCTTCACAGCCATTTACCAAAAACATTATTTGAATTATAGTTATTTAATCCTATATCCTCTTCTATTCTCAATAACTGATTATATTTTGATGTTCTATCCGATCTTGATAGAGAACCTGTTTTAATTTGGCCTGAAAATGTAGCAACAGACAAATCAGCAATTGTTACATCTTCTGTTTCGCCTGATCTATGTGAGATAATATAATTATAGTCATGCTTTCTTGCTAATTCTATTGTATTTAATGTTTCTGTAACGGTTCCTATTTGATTTAATTTTATTAAAATAGAGTTTGCGACTTTTTCGTCTATTCCTTTCATAAGTATTTCTGGATTTGTTACAAATATATCATCACCAACTAATTGCACCTTTTCGCCCAATGATTTAGTAAGGATTCTCCATCCATCCCAATCATCTTCAGCCATACCATCTTCAATGCTAATTATCGGGTATTTATCACATAAATCTTCTAAGTAATTTGATAATTCATCGCTTTTTAGAGTTTTATTAATAGAATTAAGAGTATAAACTCCATTGCTATAAAATTCTGAGCTCGCAACATCTAATCCTAAATATATATTTTCGCCGGGAATATAACCAGCTTGATTAATTGCTTCCAATAATAAATTTAAAGCTTCTTCATTATCTTTTACATTTGGAGCAAAACCACCTTCATCTCCTACTGAAGTACTCATGCCTTTCTTATTTAAGATTTCCTTCAAAGTATGAAATGTCTCAACTCCAGCTCTCAAAGATTCACTAAATGTTTTGAAACCAATTGGTAAAATCATAAATTCTTGAAAGTCTAAATTATTATTAGCATGAGCGCCTCCATTAATAATATTCATTAAAGGAACAGGTAGAGTATAGTTCTGTTGCCTAGTAAATGATTTATATAGGGGTTGATTTTTTTCATTAGCATTTGCATGAGCAAATGCAAGTGATAATGCCAAGATTGCATTAGCTCCATAGTTGCTTTTATTTTCGGTCCCATCGCTATCTATTAGAAATTTATCAAAAGAGGATTGATCATAGTCAAAATTAGTATCAAGATTATTTGATATTGTAGTATTAATATTATTAACAGCTTTAAGTACAGACTTACCTAGGTAAATTGAATTATCATTATCCCTTAACTCTAATGCTTCCAATTTTCCAGTTGAAGCTCCTGATGGAGACATACCTCGCCCAGTTATACCTGAATCAAAAGTCAAATTGGCTTCGATGGTAGGATTCCCTCTTGAATCTATAATTTGTCTTCCAGAAATTTTTTTTATCTTACTCAACTTAAATCCTTTTTGTTATGCAGATTTTGATATCTTGTTAATTTCAACTAATTTTGTAATCAGCTTTTCTAAATCATCAAGAGGTAAAGAGTTTTTTCCATCACTTAATGCTTTGTTGGGCTCAGGATGAGTTTCTATGAATAAGCCATCAATACCAACAGCAACTGCTGCTTTTGCTAAAGTAGATATAAATTTGCTCTCACCTCCAGACTGGCTACCATCAATACCTGGTTGCTGGACAGAATGTGATGCATCAAAGATTACTGGACAATTCGTTTCTCTTAAAATTATTAATGACCTCATATCAGAGACTAAATTATTATATCCAAATGAAACACCTCTTTCGCACACAAAAATATTATTATTTCCTGTAGATTTGGCCTTATCTACAACATTAATCATTTCTTTGGGAGATAAAAATTGGCCTTTTTTAATATTTACTGGTTTCATTGTTGATGCAACTTTAGTTATAAAATTAGTTTGGCGACAAAGAAAAGCAGGTGTTTGTATAATATCTACAACATCAGCAACTTCATCTAGTGGTGTATCCTCATGCACATCTGTTAATACAGGAATACTATATGTATTCTTAATCTTAGCTAAAATCTCTAGGCCTTTTTCTAATCCAACTCCTCTAGGAGATTTTATAGAGGATCTATTTGCTTTATCAAATGATGACTTAAATACATAGGATATAGGTAGATTTTCTGTAATTTTACATATTTTTTCAGCTACCCTCATTACTAATTCTTCTGACTCAATAGCACAAGGACCTGAAATTAAACATAATTCATTAGATTTTCCAATTGTAATATTTGTTTTCATTTAAATTTTATTATTGATTGAGGCTTTTATGAAGCCATTAAATAATGGGTGTCCTTTCACAGGAGAAGAGGTGAATTCAGGATGAAATTGACAACCTAAATACCATGGATGATTCTTTATTTCGGCTATTTCCATTAAATTATCTTTTTTAGAAATTCCGGTAAATACTAATTCTGACCCTTTAAACTTTTCGATATAATTTTTATTTACTTCATAACGATGACGATGTCTTTCTATTATTGTTTTCTTATTATACATTTTATAAGCTAAAGATTTATTGGATAGATTACATGTTTGAGCTCCTAACCTCATAGTGCCACCATAATTTTCTTGATCCGCTAATACTTTTTTCCCTTTGTAGTTTTTCCACTCAGTTACCAATGCTATAACTGGATTTGGTGTATTTTTATGAAACTCAGTGCTATTTGCTTTTGATAGATAAATACAATTTCTTGCATACTCTATAACTGCAATTTGCATCCCTAAACAAATACCAAAATATGGAATACTGTTAATTCTTGCAAACTCAGCAGCTAATATTTTCCCTTCAACCCCCCTATTACCAAAACCTCCTGGAACTATAATTCCATTCATTTTATTTAGTAGTTTGATATTTTTTTTAGTTATCGTTTCTGAGTCAATATAATTTACGTTAACAATTTTGTCATTATATACGCCAGCATGAAAAACTGCTTCATTTAGGGATTTATAAGAATCAACTAAATCAATATATTTTCCAATCATTACTATGTCAATTTGTTTCTTCCTCTTCTTGATTTTAGATTGAAGGTCTTTCCATGGTTTTAAATTTATTTTCTTTGATTTGATTTTAAAGTTATTGATAATATAGTCGTCAATTTTTTGTTCTTTGAAATTCAATGGGATGTTATATATTGAATCCGTATCTTTTGCAGAAAATACTGCATCCTTTGGTACGTTTGTAAATAGAGCAATTTTACTTTTAATCTTTTGATTGAGGTCATCTTTACCTCTGCACAGCAGCATGTCTGGTTGGATTCCTATTGAACGTAATTCCTTAACTGAGTGCTGGGTGGGTTTTGTTTTTATCTCATTTGTAACATCTATTTTAGGCAATAATGTAAGATGAATAAATATTGATTTTGAATCACCTAGTTCAAGGTTTAATTGTCTAATAGCTTCTAAGAAAGGTAAAGATTCTATATCACCTACAGTTCCACCTACTTCAACAAAAGCAATATCTGATTTTTTAGATCCCTTAACAATTAATTTTTTTATTTCATCTGTGATGTGTGGTATTACTTGGACAGTACTACCTAAATAATCACCTTTTCTTTCTTTATTAATAACATTAGAATAAATCCTTCCTGCTGTGACATTGCTATCCTGCGATGTTTTTATTCCAACAAATCTTTCGTAGTGCCCTAAATCTAAATCTGTTTCAGCTCCATCTTCAGTTACAAATACCTCGCCATGTTGAAATGGACTCATTGTGCCAGGATCAAGATTGATGTATGGGTCAAGTTTTTGAAGTGAAACTTTGTAGCCTCTTAGTTTGAACAAGGACGCTAGGGAGGCTGCTGCGATGCCTTTTCCAAGAGAAGACACTACGCCACCTGTAATAAAAACGTATCTTGTCATATATAACTTATGAAATTATAGACGAAAATTAGCAGAAAATATAGGAATATTAATGCCTTGTATTTGAAATTATGATGTCATTAGGCCCATATACAGCAATCAACTCTTCTTTAACATATATAAATGCATATGCTTCTCTTTCCCAGATAGGCACATTTTTTGATTGAAATATTTTCTTCAGTTTTTGATGGAATTTTGAATTTACTTTAATCTTTTCTCCGCCCTCTCTTCTCCTAACAGTTACAGGTTTATTGATATGTAAAAAATTATAGATGCCAAGCTCTTTTAATTTAGATATTTTGATAGTGAGTTCATTAAATTTTAAATCATTACCTAAATCCCATTGCTTAGAATTATAATTATTGTTGTTGTCTGATTTATTTAAAAAGTATAAAAAGCCTTGATATTTTCGAATTGAAAAAGTATGGAAAGTAAATTCCGGAGTTGAGTCTTTATCAGTATTAATAATATTGTTTAATATCTCATTAACTTGATTATGATTTAATGATATTTGATTTTCTAATAAAAAACATTTATGAATTAATTCTGCTTGTATATAGCTATTTTCTTGTTTTATTTTTGATATTGAAAGCTTTTTAGAGAATTTATCATAAATATGATTTAATTTTTCAAGTATCAAATCATCTAAAATTATAGAATGAATCCTTTGGTGCTCTATATTGTTCTTCATTACACTGTTAAGTCCTTTCCATCTCTTCTTAAGTTTAGGGACGATTTCATTCCTTATAAAGTTTCTATCAAATTTATTAAATTTATTACTACTATCTTCTATAAAATTTAACTTATTTTTCTTTTGGTAATTTTTAATATCTAATTTATTTATATTTAGTAATGGTCTACTAATTACATGGTTATTTAATTTAGTTAACATAGACATGCATGATAAGCCTTTGTTGCTAGATCCTCTCATCAGACGTAAAAAAAATGTCTCAATTTGATCATCAAAATGGTGAGCCGTTACAACATACTCGTTCTTATAAGCAATGCTTGTTAAGGCATCGTATCTCTTATTTCTTAATTGTTCTTCAACATTTGAATCACTATCTAAATATATATTTGAGCATATATATTCTAAATTATATCCTTCACAGATATTTTTGCAGTGAACTGAAAATAATTCAGACTCTTTTGTGTAGTTATGGTTGATATGAATGACTCTTATATTTAATTTAAACTCTTTTTTTAATTTGTTTAAGCAATGCAATAAAACAGTAGAGTCGCATCCACCACTGAATGCAATTAAAAATGAATTTGTCTCAACGCTAGATAGAAAATCTCTGCATTCAGATATAATTCTTTGTTCAGACTTGATAATCTCCATAAGACTCTAGTTTTTTCTTACGTGATGACAATAAATCACTTATGCTTTGCAGCTTAAGCTCATCTAAAATAGAAATTAAATTCATTTTTAAAGAAGAACTCATAGCAGCATAATCCCTATGTGCGCCGCCGAGTGGCTCAGGGATAATAATATCTATTAGTTTATGGTCTAATAATTTGGGTGCAGTTATGCATAGTGCCTCTGCTGCCTTTTCAGCCATTTTTGCATCTTTCCATAAAATAGAAGCACAGCCTTCAGGGCTAATAACTGAATATATGCTGTATTGAAGCATTGCAATTTTATCGCCTATACCTATAGCTAAAGCTCCACCAGAACCGCCTTCACCTATTATTATACATATGATTGGTACTGATAAATTAGACATAGTGTATAAATTTTCAGCAATTGCTTGACTTTGATTTCTTGATTCTGCATCTATCCCAGGATAGGCTCCTGGTGTATCAATGAATGTAATGATAGGAAGTTTAAACTTTTCAGCCATCTTCATTACACGTAAGGCCTTTCTATAACCTTCTGGTTTAGGCATACCAAAGTTACGTTGAACTTTTTCTTTGGCATCTCTACCTTTTTGATGTCCAATAAAAACAAAGTCATGTCTTTCAATTTTACCTATACCTGTAATTATTGCAGGATCATCTCCAAACATTCTATCTCCATGGAGTTCTGTAAATTCTGAAAAAACTTGCGAAATGTAGTCAAGTGAATACGGTCTTAGAGGATGCCGAGCTAGTTGTGAAATTTGCCAATCAGTTAAGCCATCAAAGATTTTAGTTGTTTTTGTTTCATATTCGTTCGATAACTTTGATATCTCGCTTTGCATTTTTTCTGTTTTTTCATGGTTATTTTTAAGCGAGTTTATTTCAGCTTCTATTTCAAGAAGTGGCTGCTCAAAATCTAAATAATTAGGATTAAATTCTCTCATAAGTTAAATTAATTATAAACAAAATTACAAAAATAACTATTGATATTTGACTTTTATGTTTTCATTTCCTAATAGTTCTTTAAGGTTATTTATTAAGGTTGTTGTAGGAAATATATGCCATTGTTTATCCATTACTAATGGTACTGTGAGACCTTTAGTTTCACATTTAATTGTTAACTCACAATTGCCACTTTTACAAGGTTTTAAGATTTGGTCAATATTATTTAGAAGTTGAGGATTAGATTTTTCTGAATCTAGAGTAAGTTCAATCTTTTTCGAGAATTTGTTTATTGCTTCTTCATAATCAAATATTGTTGTAGCCCTAAGTGTTAATTGTGAATCAAAATCATCTATGGCTATTTTTCCACGAAAAAATAATATTTTATTTTCTGTTATTAAGGATCTATATTTAAAATATATTTCATCATATAATATTATCTGAATCCTTCCAGTAGAATCATCAACAGTAATAATGTAAATAAATTTTTCTTTACCTGCCCTTTGTTGTCTAACATTAATTATCACTCCACAAACAACAGTATTATCAACTCCTTGATTTCCTCTGCTGTTGGAATAAAATTCATTATAATACGAGTAAATATTTGGTATAGACATATTGCTTATTTCATTCTGGTATTCTTTCATAGGATGACCAGAAATATAGAAACCAATCATATTTCTTTCTTGAGTTAAAATTTCATGTTTACTATATTTAGTGTTTTTACCATTAAGGGCATGCAAACTATTCTGTTTTCCATCATCTTTCATAACTGTTGTTGAATCATTACTAAATAATTCTTTTTGGCCCATAGAAACAGCTGACTGTCGTTGCGAACCATATGCTATTGCTTTATTCAACGATTCTATTAAATAACTTCTCTTTTCACCAAATTCATCAAAAGAGCCTGAGTATACTAAAGATTCTAATGTTCCTATATTGACAACATTGTGAGGAACTCTTTCGCAAAAATTATAAAGATTTTTATATGGTCCGTTTTTCTCTCTTTCATTAATTATGTGTTCTGATGCAGCATTTCCAACACCTTTGATCGCAGCTAATCCAAATAATATATTGTTTCTGTCTATGGATTCAAAGTACACATTAGATGTATTGATATTAGGAATTAGAATATTTATTCCCATCTCCTTACAAGCATCATTTAGTGTAATTATTTTTTCAGTTTTATCCATATCAGATGACATTGCAGCAGCAAGAAATTCAGATGGATAGTAGGATTTTAGATATGCAGTTTGATAAGCTATGTTAGCATAAGCTACAGAGTGTGATTTATTAAAACCATATCCAGCAAATTTTTCCATTTTTGAGAAAATAGAATTTGCAATATGTTTATTTATTCCATTCTCTTCTGACCCAACTAAGAATTTTTTTCTATGCAATTCCATGTCTTTCTTCTTTTTTTTACCCATTGCTCTTCGTAACAGATCAGCTTCACCTAAAGTATAATTAGCAAGTGATCTAGATATTTCCATTACTTGCTCTTGGTAAAGTATAAGTCCGTAAGTATCTGACAATATATCTTCTAAAAGTGGATGTTCATAATGGACTTCTCTTCCATGTTTGTTATTAATGAAGTCATCGACCATATTTGTACCTAATGGCCCAGGTCTATATAAAGCAACAAGTGCAACTATATCATTAAAACAATCAGGTTTTAATTTACCCATATATCGCTTCATGCCAAATGATTCTAGTTGAAAAACACCCGTTGTTAATTTATTTTGTAATAGTTTAAAAACTTTATTATCATCTAAATCCTTACTCTCAAAATCAAATTCATCTACTTTTGATTTCTTCGTTATTGTTTTAATAGCTTTATCAATAATCGTTAATGTCCTCAACCCAAGAATATCAAATTTTATTAAACCTAGATTTTCTATATCATCTTTGTCAAATTGTGTTACTAACTCATTACTCTCATCTACTCTGTATATAGGCATGTAGTTTGTAATATTGCTAGGTGC
>JAYZKL010000060.1:0-11440 GCA_036163455.1 Pseudomonadota bacterium | reverse complement strand
CCCATTCTTAAATGAGATTGAATATTGATTGGTATCACCTCGTCTAAATACAGTGACATTCAAAAAGTTAGATAAAGCATTAACAACTGATACCCCAACACCATGTAATCCACCAGAATATCTATAGTTTTTTTCAGAGAACTTTGCTCCAGAATGCAAGTTTGTCATTATGACTTCCACTCCAGGTACGCCAAAGTCTGGGTGTTTATCTACAGGCATACCTCTCCCATCATCTTCAACAATAATGGATCCATCTTCTTTGAGGGTAATTTTAATCTCTTTTCCATGGCCAGCTATGGCTTCATCGACACTATTATCAATAACTTCTTGTACTAGGTGATTTGGACAAATCGTATCAGTGTACATGCCAGGTCTCTTTTGAACTGGCTCTATTCCTTGAAGAACTTCTATGTCAGAGGCTGTGTATTTTTTTTCCACAAGTATGCTGTATAATTTAAGTAATATTACTATATTTGAATCTGAATATAAATGAATTATGTAATCTATGATTTTGAAAGTTCTGGCGTGCAGGCAAAATATGCTCACCCCATACAATTTGCTGCAGCTCTTACAGATGAAAACTTTAATATTCTTGAAACATTTAATGAGCGTTGTCGTTTACGAGATGGGGTTGTTCCAGATCCTGGATCTCTCTTAATTACCAAAGCAACTATCGATTCACTTAAAAATGAGCAATCTTACTATGATTTTATGAAGAAGATTTATGATAAGTTGCAGTCATGGTCTCCAGCAATATTCTTTGGTTATAATAATATTGTTTTTGATGATGAGGTATTAAGACAAAATTTTTATCAAACACTTTTAAATCCATATTTAAATACCTCAAATCAAAATACCCGTATTGATATTTGGAGAGTAGTTATTGCTCTTGCCCCACTTGAGTTAGGAGTAATTGATATTCCAAAAGATAGTCAAGGAAAAAACATAACAAAACTCGAAACTATTAGCAAAAAAAATAACATTGAACATGTATCAGCTCATGATGCCTTATCTGATGTAAAAGCTACGCTTGGTTTAGCTAAAATTATTCAAGAAAAAGAACCTGTTTTTTGGGAAAATTGCCTACAATCAAGGTCGCCGAAAACTCTTTCAGAATACTTATGTACTGATGAATATTTTTATCGTGCACCACAAGCACGTAGTTCAGTAAAATATACTCCAGTTTCATTTATAACTTCTAATCCAAACAAAGAAAAAGAATTAGCTTTTTTTAATTTATCTATAAAGGATTATGAGAAAGAAATTGAAAAGCGATCTAGCGCCATTAGTTCTATAATTAAGAAAAAAACTATCTTAATAGAAAAGAGTCATCGGTTCCCGATACTATTAAGTCAAGATTACTTTAAAAATACTGACCTATATAAAAACACAGCAAATGGAGTATCCTATAAAGAAATAGCAAAAAAAATTAAATCTTCTGAAAACTTTATTGAGAATGTTAAACAATCATTAGTGGATCAATGGGAAGAATTTGAGACAAGTAGAAAATCAACTGATACTTTACCACTAGAAGAGCAAATTTATGGAAGTATGCCTCTAAGTCGTGATGACCAAGACAAAATAAATGAATTCAATAACTCTGCAGATCCTTTTATGAAGTTAAAGGCATCAAAACATATTGATGATACAAGATATAGACAACATGCTAATCGTATTCTTTATGAAGAATATCCGAGCGAACTAACCGATAAAGAAAGACAAAAATACCAACAATCACTTGCTGAAAGAGCTCTTTCAAAAGAAGAAGGTATTTCTTGGATGACAATACCGAAGGCGAAAGAAATAATTGAATCATTGAAAAATGATGAGAAATATCAAAAAGAAACTGATTATATAAATGAAATTGAGGATCATATCAATTCAGAAGAAAAGAGGTATAAAAAATATCTGGGAGACTAATTACAGACTGCTTAGAAACTTTATGATTTCATCTGCAGGCTGATACCCAGGTATTACTGTACCATTTTCGGTAAACATCATTGGGGTTCCAGTAACAGAGAGTTTTTGCGCTAAATCTAGATTTTCAATCATAGGATTATCGCACTGAGTGTTTTGCTCAATAGTCTTATCATCAAACACGTTATCTAAGGCAAGTTTTTTATCTTCTGAACACCAAATTGAAATCATTTGCACATAAGCATCACTATTCTGTCCAAATCTAGGGAATAATATATATCTTATTTCAATATTATTCTCAATCAATTTATCTAATTCTTCATGCAGTTTCTGACAATATGGGCAAGATGTATCAGAAAACACAGTAAGGACATAATCAGTTTGTTCTGGTTTATAGACAA
This sequence comes from Pseudomonadota bacterium, assembly GCA_036163455.1. Classification (GTDB taxonomy): domain Bacteria; phylum Pseudomonadota; class Gammaproteobacteria. The sequence goes on along the minus strand of JAYZKL010000060.1, from coordinate 9,122 downwards.
TCATATTTTCTGTCTTTAAAGTTTCTAATATAGATAGCCTTCTTCCTTTTCTCGAAGTCTCAGTAATATTTTCTTTTGTTTTGACATCAATAACATTTCCAGCAAAAAAATATTTATGATCTGAGCTGAGATAAAAAATTTCGCCTTGAATAACTACTTCAAAAAAGTTTTCATCAACCTTCCTTATATTTTCAATAGGTAGATTGGGATAAGACTGTGTGATAGCGTCTTTTGCTTGATCCAATTCATCTGTTGTTTGAGTACAGCTTGATAAAAACAATGTTAAAAAAATAATATTAAAAAACCTCATTATTTAACCTCTAGGATGATACTTAGTGTGAAATTGTATTAATCTCTCTTTTGCAACATGGGTGTATATTTGAGTTGTGGAGAGACTTGAATGCCCAAGTAACATTTGTACTGATCTTAAATCTGCTCCATGATTCAAAAGATGCGTCGCAAATGCATGTCTTAAACTATGTGGTGAAATTTTATCAGTGTTCAGAACTTTTTTAGCATAGTTATGTATTAGGGTCCAACAGGATTTTCTTGAAATTTTATTACCTTTATTGCTTAAAAATAAAAAAGAGTTTTCATCATTTAATATAAACTTTGATCTAGATTTATTCATGTATATATTTAACCAAGATAAAGCATTTTCACCTATTGGTACAATTCTTTCTTTACTTCCTTTCCCTAATACTTTAATTATTCCACGTTTTAAATCAATTTGGTCAACTTTCAAATTAACAAGCTCTGAAATTCTTAATCCAGTCGCATACAATATTTCTAAAACAGACTTGTCTCTTAAACCTTGATTTGTTGAAATATTCGGCGCATTAAGTAATTTATTGACATCTTCTTCGCTTAGATTTATTGGCAAAGTTCTTCTAGATTTAGGCGATTCAAGTAATTCAGTTGGATTAGTTTTGATATGATTATTTCTAATCAACCAATTAAAAAAACCTTTGATTGATGATAGTGACCTTGAAACTGAAGCCGCAGAATCTCCAGAGTCTATTTTAGACGCAAGAAATAAATTTAAATCAGATTTAGTGCAACTGTAAAAATCTTTTGCATTATTTTTTAACCACTTTGAAACTTGAATCAAATCTGAAGCATATGCATCAAGCGTATTCTTTGCTAAGCCCTTTTCCATCCACAAAGAATCACAAAAATTTTCAATAATAGAGTTTTGAGATGCTGTTTTCAAAATAATTATCTTATCTTACATGCTATTTATAATTGTACTATAATTTATATAATAAATACAAAAACATGACTAAATTCAATAAAAACACCTGTATTAATGAGTTTGATCGTTCAGCAATAAGTGTTGAAAAAGCATTATCAATGATTGTCTCGACTATAAAAAATAGTCTGAAATATGAAAAAATGAATTTAAAAAATTCCCTTGGAAGAATTGCTGCAGAAAACATAGTTTCTAAAATTAATATCCCAACTTTTAAAAACTCTGCAATGGATGGTTATGCCATAAATACAAAAAATCTTTTATTAAAAAATAATTTTTGCTTAAAAGAAGTTGGCGTATCTTATGCCGGAAAACCTTATCTAAAAAAGTTAAATAAAGATGAAACTGTAAAAGTAATGACTGGAGCTGTCATACCGAAAAATGCTAATGCAGTTATTATGAAAGAGATGACTAGGACTCTAAATGGATTAATCAAATTCCCCGAAAGAATTAAGGCGGGGCAAAACGTGAGGTATGTTGGTGAAGATATAAAAAAACTTTCTACGGTTATACCAAAAGGAAAACAAATTAATTTTATTGACTTAGGCATTATGTCATCTATTGGTATTCAAAATATAAAAGTGATTAAAAAACCTGTAGTAGCTTTTTTTTCAACAGGTGATGAATTAACCCAAGTAGGTAAAAAATTAAAAGAAGGTCAGATATATGACAGCAACAGATATTTACTACATGGGCTATTATCAGAGCTTCCAGTAGAGGTTAAAGACATGGGGGTTGTCAAAGATAATAAGAAAAAACTTAAAGAGAAATTTTTAAAAGCTGCCATGGATTCTGATTTTATCATTACCACAGGTGGAGTTTCAGTTGGAGAAGCTGACTATGTAAAAGATATTCTGGATGAAATAGGCAGGATTAATTTTTGGAAGATTGCTATCAAACCTGGAAGACCTTTGGCTTTTGGTAATATAAAAAATTCATATTTTTTTGGCTTACCAGGAAATCCTGTATCAACAGTAATTACTTTTCAATTATTTGTATTACCTGCAATTGAAAAAATGTTAAACAAAAATATAAAAAACCCTTTATTCATAAATGCAATAACTAAATCTACAAGTAATAAGAAAAGGGGACGCATGGAATATCAGCGTGCGAAATTGGTAAAGTTAAAAAATAAATATTTTGTTGAGACAACTGGAATGCAAGGTTCTAACATCCTTACTTCACTAGCTATGGCAAATTGTTATATCAGACTTCCAGCTAATACTTCAAAAATTAAAAAAGGAGATAATGTAGAAGTTCTTCCTTTCTCTAATAAATTTTAAATATGGATCAAGAAGTATTTTCTGAAATAGGATTAATAAAAAGATTGCTAATAAATACATATGATTTGTTGCTTTTATTTTCAGTTTTATTTTTTGCCACTATTCCTTTACATTTTTTTACAGATGGCCATGCTATTGGTTATGAAAATATCCTTTATAAAATTTATTTATTAGGTATAACAGTATTCTATTATTCGTGGTTTTGGGTAAATCATAATCAAACCCTAGGTATGAAAGCTTGGAAGACTTTAGTTGTTAATAATAACGGAGAACGTAAGATTACATACCTTCAAGCATTAGTTAGACTTATTGTTGCTCTATTGGGAGGGCATATATTTCTACTATTCAATAAGAAGTCATTACAAGATACTTTATCTAAAACAAAACTTGTAACAAAAAAATAATTATTGAAGACCTAATTCTAATTGATGTCTATATAGTTTATAACCAATTATAATAAATAAAATATTTGGCAAAAGAACATTAAGGAATGGGGAAAGCCCTATAACGGTACCCAAATTAGGCAACATGGTCGTAGTGACAAAGAATATTATCCCAATTAAAAGCCCTATCACTATCCTCTTACCTTGAGTATTCGTACGATATTTTCCAAATAAAAAAGGCATCGCTAAAAATATCATAATTACAGTAGAAAATGGTTTAAGCAGTTTTTCCCAAAAAATTCTTTTTTGTATACTATCATCTAATTTATTTTCATTTAAATATTCAATATTTTTTATAACATCACCTATGGAAAGGTTGTGGGGCTTATGTATGGTGACATCTAATAGTTTTGGATCTATAAATTTGACTTCATTCTGGCTATGATAATGTCTAGTTTCAATGGGCCTACTTTTAAATGATGTTTCTTTAACGCCTTTAAGAGTCCAAATTCCATCTTTAAATGATGCCTCTTCTATATGTCTTAAAGACTGTAATTTGAGACTATAATCATATTTAAAAACTGATATATTTTTTAAATGGCTATTTGAATACACTTCGTCAATATTTATAAATTTATTTTTATCTTTAAACCAAACTCCATTAGCTTTATGAACTACCTTCTTATTAAGAGCAAGATTTTTAATGCTCTCAGCTTTCTTATTTAAATTAGGAATAGAGAAATTAGAAATTGTGTAAAAAATTACAGAGACAAAGAATGTTTGAATTAAAATTACTAAAATAGTTTGTGTCACTGATACTCCAGCAGATTGTATTGCAACAAATTCTAAATCTGCAGCCATAGCACCTAATGAGAGCATTGCTCCAATTAAAAGAGCATAAGGAAATAAGTCTTGTATGCTTCGAGGAACGTTTAATAGGGTATACTCGAGTAATACAGGAAACGTGTAGTTACCAGTATTTAGATCTTCTAATTCTCCAGTTAATGAAAGAAAAGTTTCTATAGAAAGCAAAACAACGAGGCTTAGTACAAACCCATACATAAAACGTTTAAAAAGATATAGATTTAATATTCCCATTAGCCTCTATCTCTAATAGACGTTGAATCAATGTAGTAAAGATATATAAGAAATATAATGGCAAAAATATGTATCCACCAAATTCCCAAAAAGCTTGGTGTTTGTCCTAGAATATACATTTTTTTTGCAACTGACATACTAACAAAATAAAAAAAATATAATAATGCGCCAACAAAAACTTTTGCATATCTCCCTTTTTTTGGCGCACAGTAACTTATTGGAATTGCAATAAACCCAAGCAGCAAGGATGCTAACGGCAATAGGAATCTAGATTGTAGTTCTGCGCTATCCTCATTAGTGTCACTAAAGAAAAGCTCATATGTTGTTTTACTTGAAGATTTATCACTAATATAAGTAGGAAGTATTTGCTCTAGTTGCACGGCATGTTCTTTATATTTAGTTTTTCTTGTAGCTCCTTGATCTCCTATCAGTTGATAAATTTCTCCTTCTTCTAACTGTAGAAACTTATTGTCTTCATCATCATAAAAATATTTTGCAGTTTGTGCTGTTTCAGTAGAACCATGTTTTGTGTTTTTAGTGCTAAAAAAGATTTTATTTAATTTACCATCGATAATGTCATGGACAAAAAAAGTTGATGCTCCACTACTGGATGAATTAAACTTGCCTGGAGATACTTCCTCTACTCTTTCTTCATTTTTTAATCTATGTTCAAGTTTGCTTCGATATTCTGATGCTAAAGGTGTTAAATATAATGTAAATAAGGAAACTATGATGCTTACAGGCAATATAACCGGTATTAGAAGTTTGGCAAAATCTTCTGGTGAAACACCGGCTGAGGATATAACAGCCATTTCATTCGTATTGTATAACCTTCCAAGAGATAAAATAATGCCAAAAAAAAGACTGATAGGTATAAGATATATTAAATACTGCGCAATTTTAATTAGTATAGTTGGGAAAAGTAAATAAGTTGGAAAATTCCCTTCAGCTGCCTCTTCAATAAGCCTCATCATTGTATTAGAAGATAAGATAATTAATAAAATTAGTAATACAGTGATAATTGCATATGCCGTTTCGGTAATTAAATATTTTCTTAAGATTTTTAGCATGTTTGAAATATATAGTTAAATTTTACAAGTTTTATGAAAAAATGTTAATCTATTAAAGTATTTTCAAGCAAATTTATATATAGGAAGAATTATGGAATATTCGGTAATAAATAGAATTGATGCCAAACAACCCTGCGATTATCACATATTAGGGATATTTAATGATAAAAAAACTAACCATATTAAGACAGTAGTAGATAAGGATATTAATGAAAACATTGTCAATAGTATTAAAAATGCAGAATTTAAGGGTGAAATAGGAACGCATCAGATTTTTCATAATGCTAAAAGCAGAATAATTGTATTTGGATTAGGCGATAAAAAGAAATATAGTCCATCTTCACTAACTAAATCAATCTTCAGTATAATAAAAAAAGTTAGCGAAATTAACACCAAAAACATTTTATTGGATATTAATAATCTTTCTTTAGGTAATGATGAAATAACTATAAGAACTATAATAATTGGTGCAGAAACTGCTTTATACAATTTTTCACTGAAAAAAGATGAGAATAAAACTTCATTAAAAAAATGTATTTTATTAATGAAAAAAGCTTCTAATAAAAATAAATATAATGGTTTTGCCAAAGCTGCCAAATCAATATCTAATGGCATTAGTAAAGCTAAAGATCTTGGAAATACACCTCCGAATATTTGCACACCAACATTCCTTAGTAATGAAGCTAAAAAATTAAAAAAAATTAATTCCTCTATTAAAGTTGATGTTATTGATGAAGGGAAAATGAAATCATTAAAAATGGGGTCCTTCTTGTCCGTCTCAAAGGGTAGCAAAGAACCTGGAAAACTTGTGATTATAAAACACTTGCCAATGAAAAATAAGAAACCCATTATTTTAGTTGGAAAAGGTATCACATTTGATACTGGCGGTATTTCTATAAAACCTTCCTCAGCAATGGATGAAATGAAATTTGATATGTCAGGTGCAGCAAGTGTGATTGGCGCATTACAAACATGCGCTGAAATGAAATTAAAAACAAATGTGATTGGTATTCTAGCCTGTGCTGAAAATATGCCAAGTGGTAATGCTTCAAGACCAGGTGATGTTGTCACAAGTATGTCTGGTATTTCTATTGAAATACTTAATACTGATGCAGAAGGAAGACTTGTATTAGCAGATGCATTAACTTATGCAAAAAAATTCAAACCAAAATATATTATTGATATGGCAACTTTAACTGGAGCGTGTGCAGTAGCATTAGGGAAATACCCAAGCGGTCTATTTGCGAATGATCAGAAATTAGCAGATTTAATAAAAAAATCTGGAGACAGAACAGGCGACAGGGTTTGGCAATTACCTCTCTATGATGATTACTTTGATGAACTTAAAACAAATTTTGCTGACATACAAAATATTGGTGGTAGATATGGAGGCGCTATAACGGCAGCAGCTTTCCTAGCTAAATTTACTGATGATATTAAGTGGGCTCATCTAGATATAGCCGGTACAGCCTGGGAAGTTGGAAAAGATAAGGGTTCTACTGGCAGACCAGTTAGTTTGTTAACAGATTTTATTTTATCCAACCAACAAAATTGAAGAACGAAGCTTTTTTTTATATAATTAAAGAACCAGAAAAACTTAACCAAATCATTTGCCAAGTCATCAAACATTTTTATAAAAATAAATATAAGATTCTTGTAAATACTCAAGATGATCAACAGATAAAAGATTTAGATTCTTTGCTATGGACTTTCGAACAAATAAGCTTCATACCTCACTCAACTGATGAAAATATTGACATGCCAGCTCCAGTTGTTATTTGTAATAAAAATTCGTTATCAGAGACATTTGATTCATCTTCTTTCAAAGTTCTGTTTAATTTAAGCCATAAGATACAAAAAGATTGGGAAGATTTTGAAAAAATCGTAGAATTCGTACTTCCAAAGGAAAACCAAAAAACTATTTCAAGAGAACATTATCTATTCTATAAAAATAATAATTTTATTGTAAAGCATGAGACAATATAAATAATGGAAAAAAAGTACTCTCCTTCTAATCTTGAAAAAAAGATTTATGAAAAATGGATGGAAAATGATTGTTTTTCACCTAAAGAATTTAAATCTAATTACTCTATTGTTCTTCCTCCACCAAATGTAACTGGCACTTTACATATGGGACATGCCTTTCAGCATACTATTATTGATATTCTTATAAGATATAACCGAATGCTTGGCAAAAGCGTTTTATGGCAGCCAGGAACTGATCATGCAGGAATAGCAACTCAAATTGTTGTTGAAAATAATCTCAAGCAATCAGGTAAAACAAGACAATCTCTTAATAGAGATGATTTTGTGAAAGAAGTTTGGAAATGGAAAGAAAAATCTGGAAATACAATTATTAATCAAACAAAAAGAATTGGGTCTTCGGCAGACTGGAAGAGAAATAGATTTACTATGGATGATGAATTAAGTGATGCTGTTCAAAAGGTTTTTATTAGCCTATATGATAAAAAAATTATATATAGGAAAAATAGGCTTGTTAATTGGGATATAAAGCTTCAAACAGCTATTTCAGATCTAGAAGTTTCTAATATTGAAAAAGAAGGTTTGTTATTTTTTATTGATTACGATGTTGTTGACAGTAAAGAAAAGATTACTGTAGCAACAACAAGACCAGAAACATTATTTGGTGATACTGCTGTCTGTATCAATCCTAAAGATGAGCGGTATATGCATTTAATCAATAAGTATATTCAGATACCATTTATAAAGAGGAAAGTTCCAATAATACAAGATGAATCAATTGATATGAACTTTGGAACTGGATGTGTCAAAGTTACACCGGGTCATGACTTTAACGACTATAAATTAGGAGAAAAACATAAATTAGACACCATAAATATATTAAATAAAAATGGGACACTTAATTCTGAAGTTACTAAAGATCTGGTAGATATTAATATTCATGATGCAAGAGAATTAGTTCTGAGAAAATTGGAAAAAGAAAACAGATTAGTAAAAAAAGAAAAATATAAAACTTCTATTCCTGTTGGAGACAGATCTGGAGAAATAATTGAACCTCTGTTAACCGACCAATGGTTTATGAAAATGGATGGCTTGGCTGAACCCGCAATAAAAGCAGTTAAGGACGGGCATATAAAGTTTGTACCAAAAAACTGGGAAAAGGTTTATTTTAATTGGTTAGAAAATATAGAAGACTGGTGTATAAGTAGACAAATTTGGTGGGGTCATAGAATTCCAGCTTGGTTTGATAATAAAGGCAATATTTATGTTGGGAATGATGAGAATCAAGTAAGGGAAAAATATAAACTTGATAAAAATCTTAAACTAACTCAAGACCAAGATGTGCTTGATACTTGGTTTTCTTCTGCACTTTGGCCATTTACAACGTTGGGGTGGCCAGAAGAGACAAATGAATTTAAAAATTTTTACCCTACAAATGTTTTAGTTACGGGTTTTGATATCATTTTCTTTTGGGTTGCACGAATGGTAATGATGGGATTGAAGTTTACTAACAAAATTCCTTTTAAAACTATTTACATACATGGATTGGTAAGAGATTCTGAAGGAAAGAAAATGTCTAAATCACTTGGCAATATAATTGACCCTATAGATATAATTGACGGAATAAATCTCCAAGATTTACTAGATAAAAGAACATCTAATTTAGTTCAACCTAAACTCGAAGAAAAGATTATTAAAAAAACAAAGATAGAATTTCCTGATGGTATAAAACCATATGGTGCAGATGCACTTCGTTTCTGCTTTAGTGCATTGGCCTCGACAGGTAGAGATATCAACTTTGATTTAAATAGAATCGAGGGTTATAGGAATTTTTGCAACAAACTATGGAATGCCTCAAGGTTTGTTTTTATGACGGTTGACCTCAAAGAATATAATCAGAAAATTAACTATGAATCTCTATCTCTATACGATAAGTGGATCTTAACAAGATTAAATGACATTATTTCTGACTATAAAAAACATTTCTCTAGTTTCAGATTCGATTTGATAGCTGGGTCCCTATATAGTTTTATTTGGTATGAATATTGTGATT
>JAYZKL010000059.1:0-17077 GCA_036163455.1 Pseudomonadota bacterium | reverse complement strand
CCACTGGCTTACTCTCCAAAATTTTCTGTTCTCCGGATGGTCTGTTTTTTCATTAATAAATCTTTCTAGAATAATCCAAACAAGGTATGCGGTTATTGCGGCCACACCATAACCGACAATAGATTTTATAAGCATTTTTTCAAGAACTGTTACAGTAGCAAAAGCTGATAAAACTAAAAAAGTTGTTGAGACAGGGATACCATAGCGGGTTAAGACCAGTAGAACCGCTGGGGCAGCAGCGTGATACCATTGAATTTCCTGAAATGGGATTCGCGTTAACCTCTCATATGAAATATCACCATCATAAAAGTACCATCCATAGGTAATTGTAAAAACCAACATGAGTGAGGCTGCAAACCATAATGTATACCAACGAAAATATTCTTTGTTAGAGGAAAGGAATGTACCTAATGTTTGAATAGAGTCATTTGCAATCACAGAGTATGCTGCAAGAAAAAATCCTAAATACATCCAAACTATACTAAGCTCCATGAGGCTCCTTTAAGTAAAGTTTAATCGACATAACCCCAAAATCCTGAATAAGTATAACTCATATTATGAGACCAATACTCATATAGAATAATAATTTATTGGGTAATATTGTAAAGATAAATTTTATGAAAGTTTTATTAAAATTATGTTACAAAAGCCTACAATCATTCTACATAATCTATCGAATAGCCAAAAGATCTAGCGGTCCTTATTCCAAATCGGCATGATTTATCCGATTTCAACGCCTTCCTTAACCTTCTTACGTAAACATCTATAGTTCTAGAGCCAATACAAGTTTTTTTTCCCCACACAGAGGCAATTATTTCATCACGTGAGAAGACTGTACCTGGGTTTTTTATCAAAAACTCTAATATTCTATATTCTCTTGGGGACACAAATATTTCTTTGAGGCAACAGTAAGCTCTTCGGGATTTATTGTCAATTTTCACATCTTCCCATTCTAAGCAATCTGCACGTTTTTTTTCTACAGTACTATTTTGTGTCTCTGTCATAAGAAATTTGATGGTGTTGTTGCCCCTAACTTCTCATGTTATTATCTCATAAATTTGTGATATCTCAAAAAGCAATGACTGATATTATTCTACATAAATCAGAGCAATATATTGAAGAAGATTTAAATTACTATTGTTCAGATATTCGAGATAAGCATGGCATGATCAAACCAGATGAGAATATGATTAGCCTAACGCTTAATTCAAAAAAATTCACTGATAAAATTAAGGGTGATGAAATAGCTTCTGCTTTATATCCATTTAAAAAACATAGTTTTCATCGCATTTATATAGGTTTGAGTTTTCCATTGTTTGCAAATAATTGGGGTGCAGTATTTATAAGATATTTAATGTACCTTGTCGATAAAAATGGATATGTTGTTCTTCCGGTATATGCTGAAAGACAGGGAGTAGAAAAAAATTATTGGTCAAGAACATCGCTTGAAGATATTTTTAGAAGTAGGATGAAATGGTGGGGTATGAGTAACATTTGGGCAGAAAATGATGGAGTGATGTCCATAAGAATTGGTAAAAAAGAACCGCCAAAAAAAAATAGCTCTCTAAACTATTTGTTTGATAAATATTTTGAAAAACTAAAACAAGAGGGAGTAAAAGATCAAGCAAGCTTATATAATATAGTCTCTAAAAATATTTCTAATGCTACTTTTAGTGCCATTATAGAAAAAATAATTATTGATTATTTTGGCAGAAAAAAAGCTAAAACCTTTTGTGAGATTGAGGGAGATGGTTTATTGGCTGCAGAAATTTTACAAAGTGACTATATAAATATAACTAAAGCTTCTATTTTTACTAAAGATATAGAAGGAAATCGAGATTGTAAGAAATATTTATCTCGAGGATTTCAAAAAGAACTTAACATTGTGGCTTCAAATAGTGAAATAATAAAGTTAAATGAAGATTATGATGTAATAACAATGATAAATGTTTTAAATAAAAAAAATGATAATGAAAAAAAACCTTATCTGAATGAAGTTATTCAAAGACTAAAAAAAGATGGTTTGCTTATAATTTTTAATGAAGCACAGGAGTCTCCTGATGAAGCTCTAAAACTTATCCCTAGAGACTATGAATATACTCAATACTCATCTATTGTTGGCACTAAATTAGATATTCATAAAAATATTCCTCATTACTCAGACCTTATTATGGCTGAGCTTAAAAACGAAAATCAGTCTCGTAAAAATGTAATTAATGTTTTTCAGAAAAAATGAATTTATCCAATCTACTTAATGAAATTAGCAGTTTAGTATGGGGTCCCATTACATTAACTCTGTTGCTTGGGGTTGGAGTTTATTTAACATTCGGTCTTAAGGCTTTTCCAATTACAAACATAGCTTATGGCTTTAAATCTCTTTTTATAAAAGAAGGAAAAGCAACTGATGGCGATATTTCTTCTTTTCAATCACTAATGACAGCTTTATCAGCAACTGTTGGTACTGGAAACATTGCTGGTGTTGCTACAGCAATTTTTTTAGGTGGTCCGGGCGCTATTTTGTGGATGTGGATTACAGCATTGTTTGGCATGGCTACAAAATATGCCGAAGCTTTTCTAGCAATTTATTTTATAGAGCGTAATTCCAATAATAATATTGTGGGCGGGCCAATGTATTATATAAAAAATGGTCTAGATAAAAAATATCACTTCCTTGCATACTTATTTGCAATCTTTGGTATGACAGCTGCATTTGGAATTGGTAATGGGGTACAAGTCAATTCAGTATCACAAGTTATTAACATAGAATTTGGAATTTCAACAACTGTTATTGGTTTTGTAACGGCATTACTGGTTGGTTTAGTGATTCTTGGAGGAATCAAAAGCATTGGAAACATTGCATCTAAACTTGTACCGACAATGTCGTTGTTATATATATTTGGTGGATTGATAATTATTTTAAATAATTACATGTTAATACCAGATGTTTTCTCTTTAATAGTTAATTCAGCATTCACTGGAACAGCTGCAGCAGGTGGATTCGCCGGCGCAACTGTGTTATCTGCTATAAGATTTGGTGTCTCAAGAGGAGTTTTTTCTAATGAAGCTGGACTGGGTAGTTCACCAATTGCCCATGCAGCGGCACAAACAAATAGTCCAATTAAACAAGGATCTATCTCCATGCTAGAACCATTAATTGATACATTAATTGTTTGCAGTATTACAGCATTTGTTATTCTAATAAGCGGTGAGTGGCTTAGCGGTATTAATGGAGCTGCATTAACTACATCTGCATTTAATCAAGGGTTACCTTTTTTTGGAAAATATATTGTTATCTTTGGATTAGTCCTATTTGCATTCAGTACAATTATTGGTTGGAGTTATTATGGTGAAAAATGTGCTGAATTTATTTTTGGTGAAAAGATTGTACTTTACTATAGGATACTTTGGATTATTATTATTCCTCTAGGAGCAGTAATCAAATTGAATCTTGTCTGGTTAATTGCTGATATTATGAATGGATTGATGGCGCTTCCTAATTTGATTGCACTAATACTCCTAAGTCCATTTATTTTTTCGAAAACAAAGGAGTTACTGAATAACTCTAAAGAATTAAAAAATGAAGATTAATAAAAAAATCAAAAAAGTTATACAATCTGATGTAAGAACAGCACTGCATGAAGATGGTGTTAAAAATGATATAACATCTAATCTTATATCATCCAAAAAAAATGTTTCTGCAAAAATTATTTTTAAGGAGCAAGGGGTTTTATTTGGTACACACTGGGTAAACGAAGTCTGCAGACAAATAAATTCTAAAATAAAATTAACATGGAAAGTGAAAGATGGAAAGAATGTAAAAAAAGACCAAGTAGTTTGTAATATAAAAGGTAACGGGAAGTCAATTTTAAAAGCCGAAAGAACAATATTAAATTTTTTGCAGACACTCTCTTCGACAACGACTCTTGCTAAAAAATTTGTGAAAAAAATTCAAAATAAGAAACTTATCTTATTGCATACAAGAAAAACAATACCTGGTCTAAGAATTGGTCAGAGCTGTGCATGCATTGAGGCTGGTTGTAAGCCTCATAGAATGAGTCTATCTGAATCAATACTGATAAAGGAAAATCATTTGAAACTAATAGATGACTTGGATAGTTTTATAAAAAAAATTAGAAGATATAAGAAGCCAATTATCGTAGAAGCTAAGACTTTTCAAGAGATTAAACTACTAAGTAAAATGAAAATTGATAGAATTTTATTGGATAATTTTACCGTTAATAAGCTTAAAAAAAGTTTAAAAATCCTTAGATCAATTCCTGTTGAAGTATCTGGCAATATCACTCTAAACAACATAAATCAATATGCATTAAAAGGTGTTACCCATATATCAATTGGAGCTTTAACCAAAAATATACATGCTCTTGATTTATCACTACTGATTCAGTGAATATGGTAAATTAGCATGATTATAGTTATAATATTGTCTGATGAGCGATGTTTGAGAACTATAAACAATCCAATCATTTAATTAAAGTATTCTTTGTTGTCTTTATTTTCTGGTTGATACTTTCCGGTATTCCTACAATTGGCATGGTTGCCCTTGGAGTGCTTTCTTCTTTATTGATAATTTTTCTAATAAATAAGATGGATATCATTGATCATGAGACAAGTTTGCTAAATTTTAAGCCTATTAGACTATTAATATATTTTTTCTGGTTAATAAAAGAGATGGTGTTATCAAATATTTTAGTTTGTTATTATATAATTTCACCAAAAGCAAAGATAAATCCTTCAGTCATAAAAGTAAAGGCTTCACAAAAATCTGCAGTTGGAAAGGTTTTATATGCTAATTCAATTACTTTTACGCCCGGAACAGTAACTATTGATATTAATGGAGATAATCTAATAATTCATGTGCTAGCAGAGCCATTTAAAAATAGCATGCTCAAAAATACAATGGATTCTATGGTTAAATCTACTGAAAGCGAAATACATGATTGAAATATATACAATCACTATTGTTGTCATTGCTTTGGCAATATTGATGTCAATAATTAGATTTATTTCTCTAGAAGATATTTTTACAAAAATACTTACAACTAATTTATTGGGAACCAAGATTGTTCTACTAATACTTTTAATTAGCTCTCTTAGTAATCAAGTAGACTTCTCTGATATTGCTATGGTCTATGCGCTGATTAATTTTATATCAACAATTGTTATTTTAAAATATTTTGAAAATAGAGGTATTTCCAAATGAGTATGTTATCAACGATTCTTATGTTAGTTGGTTGTCTAACACTTATTATAGGGACACTTGGTCTTTTTAGATTCAATGATTTTCTCTCTAGAACTCATGCAGCATCGGTAGTTGATACATTGTCTACTCTTTTAATAATTTCAGCACTGATGATTAATTCGGGGCTAACATTGTATTCAGTAAAACTTTTTCTGATACTCATATTTTTATATATTACTAGCACAACAGCAATTCATGCTCTATCTCAAGTTTTTCTAAAAAATCAAGAAGATCAGGAGAAATAAAATTACTATTTTTATACTTCATTTTTTGTTACTGACACTCATAATTATTTCTATCTACATTATGTTTTGTAGGAATTTATTCTCAGCAATAATGTCTACTACTATTTTCAGCTTAATATGTGCGCTAATTTTTCTATTGTTGGATGGGGCTGATGTTTCTTTAACGGAGGCAGCAGTTGGGGCAGGTATTTCGACTATATTATTTTTAAGTTGCTTAAGACATATGGATTTTATTACAAAAAAGAATACTAAACCTTTGCTTTCAAATTTAATTTTGTTTTTATTTCTTGCTATCTCACTGAGCTACATTATTTCTGATTTACCTGAGTTTGGTGAATCTAAAGCTAGCGATTCATATGTAACTAACTACTATTTAGAAAATACAAACCAAGAAATTGGTATACCTAATGTTGTAACCTCAGTTTTAGCAAGTTATCGAGGCTTTGATACTTTAGGTGAAGTTGTGGTCATATTCATTGCTGGAATTTCTGTAATTGGAATATTAAGAGAGGAAAAAAAGGAACAATGAAAGATCTAATAATTCTAAGGATTGTAACAAAGTTAATCATACCACTGATTTTATTGTTTGGGCTTTACGTTCAATTTCATGGAGATTATTCTCCTGGTGGAGGTTTTCAAGCAGGAGTGATTCTAGCTTCAGGGTTTATTCTATATAACATTATATTTGGTATAAATGTTGGTGAGGAGTTATTAAGTCAACGTCTTTCAAAGAATTTAATGGGTCTTGGAGTGCTACTTTTTGTTGGTGTTGGAATTGCAGGAATGGTATTAGGAGATAACTTTCTAGAATATAATTCTCTTGGCCTTAATAGTAAATATGGACAAATTATGGGAATCTTCTTGGTAGAAGTTGGCGTTGGATTAACTGTTGCCAATGTAATGATACTTGTCTTTTATGCATTCAATAAAGGAAAGGTTGGCTAATGTTATTTACACTAGACATTATCTTGTTGCTGATAGGATTATTCATAATCATTAGGGAAAATAATTTAATAAAAAAAGTTATTGGTTTAAATATCTTTCAGGCATCTGTTTTCATCTTTTATTTAATTATTAGCAAAACAAAAGATGGTGTTCCACCAATATTAATAGATAATGAAGCAATTTATTCTAATCCTTTGCCGCATGTTCTGATACTAACAGCAATTGTTGTCGGTATTGCAACTACTAGCTTAGCACTTGCATTAATAGTAAGCATAAAAAAGGAACATAAAACAATTGAAGAAGATGAACTTGATGAGATTTAATTAATGAATCAATTACCGATTTTAATTCTTGTCTTACCTCTGCTAATAGTTCCTATATGCCTTTTTATCAGAGATAAAGGACAAGTTTATATCTTAACTTTAAGTGTATCTTTAATAAATCTCTTGCTTGTTTGTTTTCTCTTTTTTGAAGTACATACAAACAACACAATATTTTATGAGTTAGGCGGCTGGAAGGCGCCAATCGGAATAAGACTTCAAGCAGATTTACTATCCTGCTATTTTCTTCTTTTAATAAATTTAATGAGTTTCATTTGTGTATTATCAGGAAGAAAGATTATTGAAAAAGAAATACAACCTCAAAATATTTACTTATTTTATATTGCCTGGTTGTTATGCAATATTGGTTTCTCAGGAATTATTTTAACGAATGATATTTTTAACCTTTTTGTATTCTTGGAAATTTCATCTCTTTCAAGCTACTTTTTAATTTCACAAGGTATACACAAAGGATCAAATATTGCAGCTCTTCAATACTTATTTGTTGGGAGTATTGGTGCAGTATTTATTCTGCTTGGGATAGGTATAATTTATTCTCATTTAGGAACTTTAAATATGACTGATATTTCAGAAAAGTTTCTACTGATTGAAATACCAAAATCATTAATTTTCTCTATTGGATTATTGATTATTGGGATAGCTATTAAATCAGCTATTTTTCCTCTACATACTTGGCTCGTAAGAACTTATACTTATTCACCCTCAATAATAGTTACTTATTTTGCTGGCACCTCTACAAAAGTTGGTATCTATATATTGATAAGGGTTTTTCTAGACATACTAAATGTTATAAATCCCCTTGAACAATATTCATTAATAGAACTTATTTTATTTATTTCTGTAATAGGAGTATTACTAACCACAACTTATGCAATTAAGCAGTTAGATTTGAAAAAAATGTTAGCATTTTCTAGTATTGCTCAGCTGAGCTACATTGTCATTGCTTTAATGATATTTACTAATGAAAGTGTAACGGCTTCATTAGTACATATTTTCAATCACTCAATTATAAAAACTGGATTATTTTTAATAATTGCAACAATTTTTGTTTCCAGCAAACAAATTAATACGGAAGACCTTGCAGGCCTTGGTAAGCAATATCCTTATATGATGGCTGCATTTGTAATTCTATCCTTCGGGTTGATTGGAATTCCATTAACATCTGGGTTTATAAGTAAATGGTATCTAGTTACAGCAATATTAGATTCCAATTTCTGGTATTTAAGTATAATTGTTTTAGTTACTTCTTTTATGACCTTATTTTATATCTGGAAGCTTATTGAAAAAATATATTTTCTTGAAACAGATAAATCAGGATCTCAGTCTATCATGACTCACCAGGGTTTAGGTATTCTTATATTGACAACTCTCACGTTATATTTGGGTATAGATACAACTTTTACAGTTGGGATTTCTGAAAGTATCTCAAATTTAATCTTATCAGGAGGCCTTAAATGAGTCTTCTATCACTACATTTATGCTTGCCTCTAGCAGGTATAATTTTATTAATATATATAAGAAGTAATAAAGGATTATACATAACCCATCTCATTATAAGTTTCTTTTCATTTCTAATAGCTATAAAGATATTTTTAGAGAAAGACTTTTATCTTCAGTACTCTTTAAATATTTTTAATATAATACCTAATATTTCTATAAGCTTTAGTGTCGATGGGCTGGGCATCATTTTTCTTTTAGTTTCTAATTTTTTATGGTTAATGACGACAATTTATTCAGAAAGATATCTAAGTTTAAATGGTTTCAACAATAAGTCTAAATTCTACATATTTTTTACATTAGCAATGTTTTCAACAAATGCGATTATCTACTCATCTAACTTATTTACAGCTTTTGTTTTTTATGAATTTTTGACGCTTAGCACCTATCCTTTAGTAACTTTTAAAAAGGATGAGCAATCAATTAAAAATGGAAAAAAATATTTATACTATCTTCTTGGTACATCCATAATTTTCTTACTGCCTGCCATAATTTTGACTTTTAATTTAACAGGGAGTCTCGAGTATAAAATTGGTGGTATCTTTACAGAAAATGTAAATCCATTGATGATTAATATATTAATTCTGCTTTTTATATTTGGTGTTGCCAAATCTGCTATTATGCCTTTTCATAGATGGCTGCCAGCAGCTATGATTGCTCCAACACCAGTCAGCGCTCTTTTACATGCGGTAGCAGTCGTAAAATCAGGGGTATACATAATGATGAAGATTATTCTCTATATCTTTGGGGCACGGCTTTTACAAGACACTGGCTCTGATCTTATTTTAATTTTTCTTTCATCTATTACAATTTTATTTGCCTCAATAATGGCTTTAAGGCAGGATAATATTAAACTTATCTTAGCTTACTCAACTATCAGTCAATTATCATATATTATACTGGCAGTTTCGGTTTTAGCGCCACTATCAGTTCTTGCAGCTACACTACACCTGATTTTTCATGCACTGGGAAAAATTATATTATTTTTATCCGCTGGACTAATTACTACATGTACAAAAATTAAAAATGTAAGTGAAATGCATGGGCTCTCATCAAAAACACCATTTGCTATTTTCCTTATAATGCTTGGTGCTTTTATTATGATTGGTATCCCGCCCACTATTGGTTTCTTTAGTAAATGGTACCTATTGCTGGGAGTTGTACAAAGTGAAAATTTTTATATATTACTAGTGCTTATACTGAGTACATTATTGAATGCTGGTTACTACTTTCCAATTATCTATAAATCTTACTTTAGTAGGGCTGATGTTCAAAGTAATGGGGATATGAAAGAAGATTTCCTTTTATTACTTCCAGTACTAATAATCGGGATTGTAACTATACTTTTATTTTTTGGATTAGAATCTATAATGAACTTTATACAAGCATATATTATTAAATAATGAATATCTTTAAACCAACAACATACTTAATTTTCTTTATAGCTAACCTATTGCTTTATTTTTTTTATGATTTTGGGAAAGCCCATTTTATGAATGATAATTTATTTGGTTTTTATCCAGTTTTTGGATTCTTCGCATGTCTAGCACTTATTATTATAGCTAAAGTTTTAGCTTATTTTCTTGAAAGGAATGAAAAATATTATGATAGCTGAAATATTCTTACATCCTGCTATTCCAATATTCCTAGGCTCATTACTAATTTTTGTCTTAAAAAATAAAGATAATATAATCTCCATAGGTTCATTACTTCTCTCTTTGTTTGTGCTTTTTTCCATGACGGGTGAAATGAATCTTATATATAATCTATCTTTAAATGGCTCAATAGACTCGAGTCATCAATCTTTAAATTATTTTTCGTATAGTAGACTTGGTTTCTTATTCTGCTTAGTTTATTTAGTTATAGCTATTTTGGGTAAATTATTCTCAATGTATAGAGATAATTATATGGAAAAGGCATTGGTGTTAATTTACATTGGTTCAGCAATATCCGTAATCTTTTCAGGAGATTTTATAACTTTTTATATCTTTTGGGAAATAATGGCCATAGCATCAACATTCATAATCTGGTCAGCCAATACAAAAGCATCTCAAGAAGCCGGTACACGTTATCTGTTGATCCATTTGTTTGGAGGTATAATTCTGCTCATAGGAATTGTTGGATTATCATTTGGTACCCAAGATTTAACACTTAGAAATTTGCAAGGCTCAGATTGGTATAACTGGTTTATTCTAATTGGTCTATTGTTAAATGCTGGCGCCCCTCCTCTTTCCTCATGGATTCCAGATTCATATCCTGAGGGCAGCTATTCATCTACTATTTTTTTATCTGCTTATACTACTAAAACTGCTGTATTTGCACTTATTGTAATCTTTGCAGGCACTAAGATTCTTATCTATATAGGCTTATATATGATTATGTATGGAATAATTTATGCATTACTAGAAAATGATATTAGAAGAATATTAGCTTATAGCATTGTTAATCAGGTAGGCTTTATGGTTGTTGGTATAGGAATTGGATCTGAGTTGGCATTAAATGGAACTGCTTCACATGCATTTGCACATATTATTTATAAAGGACTCTTATTAATGTCAGCTGGTAGTGTAATTTATATCACTCAAAAAAGAAAATGTACTGATGTTGGTGGTTTATATAAGTTAATGCCCATTACAACAATTTGTGCAATTATAGGAGCATTGTCAATCTCGGCATTTCCATTAACTTCTGGTTTTATTTCTAAATCTATGATTACAGATGCAAGCTTCCAGCAAGGATTAGAGTTTGTTTGGTTTATGTTATTAGTCGGATCAGCAGGAGTTTTCTTGCATGCAGGTATAAAGTTTCCTTGGTTTGTCTTTTTTAATAAGAACAAAAATATCTTAGCTCAAGACCCACCTTTGTATATGAATATTGCAATGATTTTATCGGCAGCCCTATGTTTGTTAATTGGTATTTTCCCTTCTATTCTTTATGGCATACTTCCTTTTGAAGCAACGTATATTCCATATACGGCCAATCATGTTATTTCACAAACTCATTTGCTTCTGTTTTCTGGATTAGCGTTCTTTGTCAGTTTAAAATATCTAGAAAGAAAACTAACTATTACTTTAGACTTTGATTGGTTCTATAGAAAAGCTGGCAATATAATCAATTCATTTACATCATACTTCCTATGTGCAATTGATTTTATGACAAAAAAGATTTCAGATTTAATTTCTTATGATAGATTTGCTAAAGTTGAAAATTATTTAATAAAACAAAATAATATTTCTCTAATGATTACAGTTATATTGATAGTTTTTGCATTCTTTATATTGCTTAACCTCAATTAGCTCCACCTATCGTTATATTATTTATCAATAATGAACCAATATTAATATTGGATCTTCTATCGATATCGCTTCCAAGACCAATTATATTTTTAAACATGTCTTTAAGGTTTGAAGCAACTGTTATTTCAGTAACTGGATGGCTTATTTCTCCATCTTTAATAAGATAACCGAACGCACCTCGTGAATAATCACCTGTTATGATGTTTACTCCAGAACCCATCATCTCTGTTATATAAATACCATCTGGCATATTAGAAATAATATTTTTTATTTTTTCCTTTTTAGTGTCTACGATAATATTGGTTACTAAACTTTTATTGGAAGTTGATGTACTGCCTAATTTTCTAGCCGAATAAGTATCAAGTAAATAAGATTTTAGTTTACCATCACTTACGATACTCTTATGTTTAGTGAGCACACCTTCTGCATCAAATGGGCTGCTTCCTATGCCATCTGGTAAATGAGGTTCTTCTGAAATATTAATAAAATCAGGAAATATGGGTTGATCAATTTTATCTAATAGAAAACTTGCTCTTCTGTATATAGCAGAACCTTGAATAGCTGAGAGAAAATCACTAAAAATTGAAACTGACATTTCTGGCGAAAATAATACAGGGCAAACACGTGTTTTTATGGTTCTAGCACCTAACCTTGAAATAGTTTTTTGGCCTGCTTGAGTACCAACCTTTTCTGGTGATTCTAATTTTTTAAAATCTCGGGCTGCAGAATATTCATAATCTCTTTCTTTGCTCTTTCCATCTTCAGCCACTACTATACATGATAGAGTGAAGCTAGTTGTTTGTTTCATCCCGTCAGCTCCATTGCTATTAATTATAAGAGTATTGTTGTTAGTGTATGAAAATGAAGAACCTTCAGAATTATTAATTCTTTTATCATATTCAAAAGCGCTTTTCTCACACTCATGCGTTATATCAATTATTTCTTTTATATCTATGTCAGATGGATAGTACATATTAAGCTTTGGCATATTATCACTAGTGACAAAATTGCTATCAGGCAAACCGTTACAATTATCTGGTTGAGTATTTGTAGCTATGTTTTTAGCTTTTTCAATAGTTTTTTCTATACTTTCATTTGATAAATTATTTGTACCAGCAAAACCTTGTCTGTTTTCATAGAGAACTTTAACTCCTAAGACATTATCTTGATTATGCTCAATGCTTTCAACATTTCCACATCTTGATGTAACTGTTACTCCCTCAGCTAAACCAATACTAAATTGATAATCATATTTCTTATTTATTTTTTTAGAAAGACTGAGAAGGTTTTCTTTAATTTTTTTTAATTCTAAAGATGACATAAGATTATAATTGTGTGCCACCTACAGTAATTTCATCTATTTTAAGTGTTGGTTGTCCTACTCCTACCGGAACTGTTTGCCCATCTTTACCACAAGTTCCTACTCCTTCATCAAGCTTCAAATCATCTCCAACCATTGATACTTTTTTTAATATTTCTGGCCCGTTTCCAATCAATGTCATATCTTTAATGGGCTCAACAATTTTTCCATCTCTAATGTTGTATGCTTCTGAAGCTGTAAAAACAAATTGACCATTTGTTATATCTACTTGTCCGCCTGAGAAATTGGCCGCATATATTCCTTTTTTGACTGATTCAATGATTTCATTGGGATTATTTTTTCCTGGCAGCATGAAGGTATTTGTCATTCTTGGCATTGGCAAACATCCATAACTTTCCCTTCTCCCGTTGCCTGTCGACGAAGTTTTCATTAAACGAGAATTAAGTTTATCTTGCATATAACCTTTGAGTATCCCATTTTCTATAAGTACAGTTCTTTGTGTTTCACATCCTTCATCATCAACTGATAAAGATCCTCTTCTTTTTGATATAGTTCCATCATCAATAACTGTGCATTCTGATGAAGCTACTTTCTTACCAAGTAATCCAGTATAAGCAGAAGTTTTTTTTCTATTAAAATCTCCTTCTAATCCATGTCCTATCGCTTCATGTAATAATACTCCTGGCCAACCTGGACCAAGTACAACTGTTGTGGTTCCAGCTTTACAATCCGTGGCATCTAAATTAATGTTGGCTTGTCTAAGTGCCTCATCAGCGAATTTATAACCTGTACGATTATTTAAGATTTCATCGTACATATATCTTCCGCCACCTCCAGAAAACCCTTGTTCTCTTCTCTCTTTGTCTTTAAGGATGACGGCAACACTAAAACGAACTAGTGGCCTTTCATCAATTGCCTTTATGCCATCACTATTCATAACAACAATTGATTCATGCACTCCACTAAGGTTTAATATCACTTGATCTACTTTTGAATCCTTCTTCCTTATATACGCATCAATAGATTTCAAAAAATCAACTTTTTTAGTGTCATTAATCGAATCTAGAGGAGAGGCAGAGTCATATAACTTTCTAAATTTTTTTGACGATTCAAGTTTAACTGACTTCTCTTGTCCATGGTTCACAATAGACCTAGACATTTCTGCTGCTTTAATCAAATCTTTTAAATCACATTGACTACTATATGCAAACCCACTCTTATCGCCTGACACAGATCTGATTCCAAAACCACTATCTATATTTGAATTCCCACTTTTTATAATGCCATCATCCAGCACCCAACCTTCAGTTTTTGTATACTCGAAATATATGTCAGCAAAATCAATTTTATTTGAACAAGCAATAGATAAAACCTTTTCTATCTTATTATCAGTAAGATCATGAGGGTTAAACATCATTTTTGCGATAGAATTCATTTATCTTTTAATAATCTAATATGGCTAAGGACTGGAAAATTTTTTCTAATAGAGTGTAACTGTTTTCTATTAATTTTTGAATAAATAAAACCTTTGCCTGATGAAATTTCTGCAGATACCTGTCCCCACGGATTGACTATCATACTATGACCATAAGTTTTTCTTCCATTTATGTGATAACCACCTTGACATGCTGTTACTATATAGCACAAATTTTCAATAGCTCTGGCTTTTACAAGCGTATCCCAGTGTATTTTCCCAGTTTGTTCAGTAAAAGCAGCAGGCAGTATGAATGTTTCCACTCCATATTTGAGTTGCATTCTAAAAAGCTCAGGAAACCTTAAATCATAGCAACAGGAAAGACCTGTCATACCTACAGGTGTTTCAACAACATGTATTTTTTTACCATGCGAAAATACTTTTGATTCATTATATGATTCATTAGAATTTGGTAACTTTACATCAAAGAGATGGATTTTGTCATACCTACACTTTACCTCACCTTTATCATTATAAACAAAGGTTGTTGCAGTAACTTTTTTCTTGTCTTTAGTTTTAATTGGTATGCTTCCGCCAACTATCCAAAATTTATATTTGATTGCACTCTCTATTAAAAAATTTTGTATTGGCCCATCACCTTCTATCTCAGAATGTTTGAGAAAATCATTATCATTTTCAGGCATCAAAGCAAAATTTTCTGGTAAAACCACTAATTTACACTTCAATTTTCCAATTTCTTCAAAATAATTGGCTACCTCATACAAATTTGCTTGTATATTAGGTCCCGAAGTTAATTGTATAGCTGCAACATCAGTCATAATCTCTTTCTACTAAGGATATATCAATTTAAAATTGGTTTAAATGATTCAGTGACTTTTACTTCTGGATCTTTCCAGGGCCCTGTTACTGAATATTCAATTGCTGCTACCTTATTAGTATCTATACCAAGTGCTTTTTCTCCAATCTCTTTTAAAAATTTATCATAAAAAATTGCAGCAACTGCGCCAACTGGGCCACCTACTACAGCTCCAGTGATAAGACTTGTGGATGAAAGATCAGGAATAAAAAGAAGTGTTTGGTTATAAGTCTCGTTTATAAGATTAGTCTCGCCAGTCAATCTCATCTCACCAAATGTACCTTGAAGAATTAATTTTCTCGTATCGGCCTTCCCTGCCTTAAAAGATAAATCTCCTTCCATATCATCATATTTAAGACCAGTAGAGAAAAAGTCACTGAAATCTAGAGATAGTCTTTTAGGCAATGCAGAAATACTAAATAAACCTAATAATTGACCAATCGCTTGAGTTTGTTTAGTAACTTGCAATACTTCTCCATTATTTGATTTAAACTTCAAAGTTCCATCAAAATTAGAAAATGTAAATTCATCCGGCGATCCTTTCCATGACCCCACTAATTGAGACTGAATCTTACCTTTACGAATTAAGCCATTATAACCTAAACCTTTAAGTGCTCTTCCTAAATTATCGCTAGTAAAATTTGCATTAAAAGAAGTCTTTATTTCTTTATTCTTATGGCTCCATTCACCCGTAGCATTCATTGATAAATATATATTATTAAAAATGAATCTCTCAAAAACTATACTATTTTCAGTTGGAGATGATATAACTTCAACATTATCAAGATGCAGATTTCCAACTTTAACTTGTTTAGATATTAATTTTAAATAAGGCAAAGCACCGGGTTCTGAAAAATAGTTAAATTGATTCATATCTAAATATCTTAATCTTGCTGCAACTCTATTTTCTTGAGAATTATTTATCGGCCAATTAATATCACCTTTTATATATGGTGAATTTACATTCAAATACCATATATCTTCCTTTAATAAAA
This sequence comes from Pseudomonadota bacterium, assembly GCA_036163455.1. Taxonomy (GTDB): domain Bacteria; phylum Pseudomonadota; class Gammaproteobacteria. Next base: position 886 of record JAYZKL010000059.1, on the reverse strand, counting down.
CTAACATCTTGTATTTATCAAAAAATACTTTTATTTTATTTTTTTGATTCTTTTTATATATATAATTTACATTAAGGAGCTTTTTTTCAGATTCTGTCTTTCTCAGTGGACCAATAAGGTTTATAGAGACACCTTTCAGATCTGAAATTAAATTAAGATTTACTCTATCAAATGCGTCCTCTGGAGTAAAATCAATACGTATCTTAGAGAATGATTCGCCTTTAATGATTTCATCATCATTTATTTTTAGATAGTCTTTTATTAATGCAGTATTAATTTTTCCATTAGCTTGTAAAAAATATTTGGTAGTTTTATTGATAATATTTGTATTAATTATCATATCAAATTCTTTATTTTTAAAATTAAATTTAGATTTTGAAGATACAATATGTGGGCCACTAAAATTAATTCTAGTATTTAAATTTGTAATTGCTAGTTTTGTATCCTTATCAAATATTCCAAATTTTGACATCTCCATCACTCCATATAGGTTCTTTGTCTTCAAATAGTTTTTTCCTCTAATATCAATAAAATATTTCCCAGAAATAACCAGACTATCATCAAAATTTTTGACGTTATAATTTCTTATAATGTCTTTGAATGACTCTACTTTGCCATTTGATGTGACCCTAAAATCAAATTGATTTCTCTTGTATGATCCATCTATATTAAATTTATATGAGTCATTCAAAATAAAATCCTTGGTATTGAAATAAAAATTATTTTTTTTGTACCTATAATTGATTAATGTATCTAAGTTTATAACTTGTTCTTTATCTCCCAATTTTTCATGTTTTACACCTAAGTCAGGACTATTAACCTTTATAAATCCCATATCATATGTACCTTTAGATTCTCCAGTGAGATTAAAAACAGCAAGGTCATT
>JAYZKL010000058.1:0-3125 GCA_036163455.1 Pseudomonadota bacterium | reverse complement strand
ACACATCCATTTCCTATGGTTGCACCAAAAATTATAGTGTTTGGTTTAATGTGAACATTGTTTCCTATTTTACATCTGTTGAGATAACAGTTTTGTCCGACAGTAGTATTCTGTCCAAGTGATACATTGTCTTCAAAAACACAATTAACATCAATTTCTACATCTGTTTGTGCCTTGAGGGTACCGCGTATATCAATTCTATTTACATCTCTAATTAAAACTCCTTTTTTTAAAAGAGCTTCAGCTTTCTCAATCATCTTTTTCTTTTCTAAGGTAACCAAATCTTTTTTTGTATTTATGCCCATTATTTCCAATATATTTGTTATTTTATGTGAAACAATTTTATGATTATTTGTACTTAGTAATGAGACCAAATCTGTAAGATAAAATTCTTTTTGTTTGTTTTTATTTTTTACTGATTTTAAGTATTTCCTAAGTACCCCCTCTTTAATACAGATTATACCTGTATTTATTTCATTAATTTTTTTTATTTCTTGGTTTGCATCTTTTTCTTCAATAATTTCTGTAATTTTCTGCTTTAACCTAATAATTCTGCCATACCCAAATGGGTTTTCTAGGTTAGCAGTAACAAGACACATATCGTTATTCTTTGTTTTTTTTATAATCGTAGAGAGAGTATTTTTTGAAATAAATGGCACATCCCCACAAAGAATTAAAACTAGATTTTTATCTTCTTTGCTTTTAGCTTTTAAAGCTATTTGTACTGCATCAGCAGTTCCTTGTGGTTTGTGTTGGTAGGTTGTGATTATTTTCTTATTTTCAAGAATTTCCCCATAATCATCTTTTTTGTTTAATACACATATTATATTTTTTGAAGATAGTGATGATGCTGTATCAATTACATGCTCGATAATTGGTTTTCCTAATATTTTGAATAAAAGTTTGGTTTTGAGAGAGTTCATCCTCTTACTTTTACCAGCTGCAAGTATTATCGTAGTGAGTGACATTGATGAGATTTCTAGAAACTATTTTTTCTTTTTTAGTTTCTTTATGAGTCGTAATTGAGCAGCTGCTTGAACAAGATCTGCTTTCGCTTTTGCAAGGTCAATGTCTGAACTTGTATTTTTCATTGCCTCTTTTGCATTTTCTTCTGCTTGTTTAGCTCTTTCTTCATCTAAATCGGCCTCTCTAATGGCTGTGTCTGAAAGCACTGTCACAATGTTGGGCTGAATTTCAAGAATGCCGCCACTTATAAAAAAAGTTTTTACTTCATTCTTTGAAATTTGAGCTCTTAAATCTCCGGGTTTTAATTTAGTAATAAGCGGTGTGTGTTTTGGTGTTATCCCAACTTCTCCCATTTCTGCAGGAGCAAATATCATTTCTACGTCATCAGAAAATAATTCTTCTTCTGCACTGACAATTTCTAACTTTATAGTCTGAGTAGCCACTTTATAACTCTTCTGCTTTTTTCACAGCTTCGTCAATTTTACCTACCATGTAAAATGCTTGTTCAGGTAGATGGTCATAATCTCCATTTAATATTGCTTGGAATCCTTGGATGGTATCTTTCAGAGAAACATATTTTCCTGGGCTTCCTGTAAAAGTTTCTGCAACATAAAACGGTTGCGACAAATATCTTTGAATCTTTCTAGCTCTGTTTACTGACAATTTATCTTCTTCTGATAATTCATCCATGCCAAGGATAGCAATGATATCTTTAAGCTCTTTATATTTTTGTAATACTCCCTGGACAGCTCTAGTTGTATCATAGTGCTCTTGACCAAGAATTAATGGATCTAATTGTCTACTAGTTGAATCTAATGGGTCTACTGCAGGATAAATTCCAAGTTCTGCGATATTCCTAGATAAAACTACCGTAGCATCTAAATGTGCAAATGTTGTAGCTGGAGATGGGTCGGTCAAATCATCTGCAGGTACATAGACAGCTTGAATTGATGTTATAGAACCTGTTTTTGTAGATGTAATTCTTTCTTGTAAGACTCCCATTTCTTCTGCCAATGTTGGTTGATAGCCAACAGCTGATGGCATTCTTCCAAGTAAAGCCGACACTTCTGTCCCAGCAAGCGTGTATCTATAAATATTATCTATAAAAAGAAGCGTGTCACTTCCTTCATCTCTGAAATGTTCTGCCATTGTAAGACCAGTCAGTGCAACTCTTAACCTGTTGCCTGGGGGTTCATTCATTTGCCCATAAACCAGTGCTACTTTATCAATAACCTTCGCCTCAGACATTTCATGATAGAAATCATTTCCTTCCCTTGTTCTTTCTCCGACTCCCGCAAACACAGAAAACCCGCTATGCTCTGCAGCAATATTTCTGATTAATTCCATCAATATCACAGTTTTACCAACACCTGCTCCTCCAAATAGACCAACTTTACTGCCTTTTGCAAAAGGACACATCAGGTCGACTACCTTTATCCCTGTTTCTAAAATTTCAATTTCAGAGGCTTGGTCAGCAAAAGTGGGTGCGGATCTATGAATTGGCATTAATGTATCTGTGTCTATTTTACCTGCATTATCAACTGGCTCACCTAAGACATTCATTATTCTGCCCAAAGTTTTTTGACCTACAGGTACCTTTATCGCTTCCCCAGTATTTTGAACATCAAGTCCTCTTTTCAATCCATCTGTAGATCCCATTGCAATCGTTCTAACAATCCCATCGCCAATTTGTTGCTGTACTTCAAGAGTTAGATTATTTTCTTGAATTTTTAAGGCATCATATACTTTAGGAATTGCCTGCCGTGGAAATTGTACATCCACAACAGCTCCAATAATTTCTACAACTTTTCCGCTATCCATTTAAAATTTCTCCATCAAATAAATTATAGTGCTGCAGCCCCGGAAATAATCTCAGATATTTCTTGGGTTATAGCAGCTTGTCTGTCTTTGTTATAAATTAACTGTAATTCATCAATTAAATCAGCAGCGTTATCAGATGCTGCTTTCATTGCAACCATTCTAGACGCCTGTTCACAAGCTAGATTTTCAACAATTGCCCGATATACTAATGATTCAATATATCTTGTGAACAATGATTCCAATACCTCTTTTGCATCAGGTTCATAAAGATAGTCCCAGTAATGCTCATAATTCTTATCATTAGATAATTTAGAGATTGGCAGTATTTTTTGTACTTC
>JAYZKL010000057.1:0-16393 GCA_036163455.1 Pseudomonadota bacterium | reverse complement strand
TTCCTTTTGTCAGCCTAAATTCAAGAGTAGCAGTGGAGCCTAAAATATTTTTTGCTCTAGTTGAATCATGCAAACCCGGCAGCTGTATAATTATTCTATCTTTTCCCTGTTGTTGCAGGATAGGTTGCGCAACCCCCAGTTCATCAACTCTAGTTCTTAAAATTGATAGGTTTTTAACTAAAGCACTTTTTGTGTCATTATCAATTGAAGATATTGTGGGTGTTATATTAAGAGTGATAATATTATTTGATTTTATTTGATTTACAATCAGTTCTGGAAATTCTTTTTTTATACTTTCTATTATTTTAGCTGCAGGGACTTGACTGTTAAATTCGATAATAAGCATTTCTTTTGCTTGATGGATAGATTTATATCTATATTTGTTTAATATGAGATGTTTTTTAACATCAATCTCTATCTCTCTAATCATATTAGTCATAATATTACTTTTATCAACTTGCAGTAAAAAATGGACACCACCTTTTAAATCCAATCCTAAAAACATGGGATAAGCACCTAGAGATCTCAACCAATCTGGTACAGAAGAAAAAGTGCTAAGCGTAATGTTTATGTCTGTGTTTAAGCTTCCTAAATCCTCATAAGCTTTAAGTTGGCTATCTATATCGTTAAAGACATACTGAATTATTTCACTTTCCTTGTTTATATTAAGTATGTTAATTCCTTTACTTTCTAATGTTTGAGTAAAATTATTTAATTGTTCTTCGTCTAAAGAATTTTCAGAGCTTTTTATTTCTATTGCAGGGTATGAATCATAAATATTTGGAAGGGAATAAATTAATGAAAAACCCAAAACAAGAATGACAAGTATATATTTCCAAAGAGGATATACACCCATTTACTTTATATTCTCCAGAGAATTTTTAGGCAAAATTTTTCCAACCGCATTCTTTTGTAATTTGAATTCAACAATATCACTTATCTGTACAAGAACATAGGATTCGCCAATTTTAACAATTTTTCCATAAATACCACCAGAAGTTGAAATTTCATCACCTACTTTTAAGGTATTAATCATCTCTTTATGTTCCTTTATTTTTTTTGACTGAGGTCTTATTAATATAAAATACATTAATACCAAAATAAAAATAGGAAGAAGAAATCCTAAGGCAGAAGGTTCATTTGTAGCATGTGATGTTGCGTGAGCTAAGTTAATAATCTCCATTCTATGTCTCCTGATTGGAATATATGGTCTCTAACTTTTGTATATATGTTTCAAGGGTATTTCCACTAATGTTTTTTCTCAATTTCCTCATAAATTCCTGATAGAAGTATACATTATGTATCGTCATAAGTCTCGCTGCTAATATGTCATTGCATCTGTCCAGATGTCTTATGTAGGATTTGGTATAATTCTTACATGTAAAACATTCACAAGATGACTCTATTGGGCCTGTGTCATTAATATATTGGTTATTTCTTATCCGAATTATGCCTTGGTTTGTAAAAAGGTGTCCATTCCTTGCGTTTCTAGTAGGTATGACACAATCAAACATATCAATTCCATCTCTGACAGCATAAGCTATATCTAATGGCTTACCAACACCCATTAAATATCTAGGTTTTTCTTCAGGCAATTGTGGCGCGATATGTTTTACTATTTGATTTCTTTGTTCTGATGATTCTCCAACAGATAAACCTCCTAATGCATAACCATCAAAATTAAGAGACTTAAGTTCTTTTAATGATTGTTCACGTAGATCTAAGAACATTCCGCCTTGTACTATACCAAATATTGGAATGTTATTAGAATTTGCATTCTTTGATAATTCAGCCCAACGCAATGATCTTTCCATCGATATTAAGGTATCATCCTTAGATGCAGGAAATGGCGTACAGTCATCAAATGACATAATTATATCGCTACCTAGGGTTGTTTGGGTTTCTATTGACTTCTGCGGTGTTAGAAAAATTTTATCTCCATTTATTGGCGACTTAAACTCAACCCCATCATCTTTAATTTTTGAGATGTTTGCTAAACTAAAAACTTGATATCCACCTGAATCAGTCAAAATTGGTTTATTCCAATTCATAAATTTATGTAATCCATTATTTTTTTCAATAACCGCCATGCCTGGTCTCAACATCAAATGAAATGCATTACAAAGTATTATTTGAGCTCCAGAACTAATGAGATCAATATTGGTTAACGATTTAACAACACCATAAGTACCAATAGTCATAAAGGTTGGTGTATCTACAAACCCATTCCTAAGTTCAAGCCTTCCACTTCTAGCATGTCTATCTTTAGCATTTATTGTAAAATTAATCATAACTTATCAATCAACATGCAGTCTCCATAGCTATAAAACCTATAATTTTTTCTTACAGCATCATTGTATGCATTTAATATCACTTCTTTTCCTCCAAAAGCACAAACTAGTAAAAGGAGAGTAGATTTAGGTAAATGAAAATTAGTAAGAAGCGTATCTACTACTTTAAATTTGTAACCTGGATAAATAAATAAATCAACATAATCACTAATATCATCATTAATGTTTTTAGAGAAAATGTATTCAATAGCTCTAACTACAGTTGTTCCAACCGCTATCACTCTATTGCCTTTATCTTTTGTTCTTTTAATTTTTTCTATTAATTGTTTTTTTATTATAAAAAATTCTTTACCAATATCATGTTTTAAATAATTCTCAGAACTGATTGGCCTAAATGTATTGTAACTAATATGAAGAGTTAATGATTCTATATTTATGTCCTTATTCAACATTTGATTAATTATTTTATTTGTAAAATGCAATCCAGCTGTTGGAGCTGCAATAGATCCCTCTTCTCTTGCATAAATAGTTTGATATCTATCTTTATCTCTCTTCTCAACTGATCTTTTTATATATTTTGGAAGAGGGATAGTTCCAATTCTTTTTAAAATTCTAATTATTGACTCATTAAACTTATACGATAGAGTAATATAATTCTTTTTTACTGATTCTACTATAAAACAACTATCTTCTTCATAAAACAATTTAGTTCCTATTTTCAATGGTTTCGAAGATGAATATATAGCTTCAAAAGAGTTTTTTGAAACTATTTTATTGAATAGTATTTCAACTTTTCCTCCAGTCTCGCGAACTAAAAATACTCTTCCAGGTATTACTTTTGTATCGTTTAATATAATTAAATCACCTTTATCAAAGAACTCCCCTATCTCGAAAAAATGCTTGTCCTCTGTTTTCCCTGACTTAAAGTTTAAATACATAAGCCTTGAGTTATCTCTATTATCAAGTGGTTCATTTGCAATTTGATTAATAGGAAGGTAATAATCAAAATCGGATATCATAAAATCGTTCATTAATTAGAAATTATAAAATACAAAGTTTGCAATTCAAAAAGAAATTTGATATTAATAATGCAGGTACATCTCAAATATAAATAGTTAACCAATCTAGTTTAATCAAGTACTACAGGAGAATATTTTATGAGTCTAATACAAAATTTTCCGTATGATGGCATAGTCACTATTAATCGAGTTATTTTAAAAGAGAAATATACTATAGATGATTTACAAGAAAGGGTTGCTCTAATGTGTGAAAATGTTAAAACATATCATTCAGAAACTGGTTTTATTGGTGGAATGGTTGTCCTAAATAGTGGGCAGATATCAAACGAGGGAAGTAATATAGGCAAGGCTTTGGAGAGTAAATATAAAAATAAAGAAGCTTTGATAATTACATTCTGGAAATCTTATGAGGATCATGAGAATTCACATAAAAGCGCGACATTTCAACCTCTTTTTAAAAAAGTGATAGATGTTTGTGAAAATGGTAACGAAGAAATTGTCTATGATATGCTATGGCAAGGAGAAGCATATACTCCTGAAATGGCGAAATTAGCGCAGGATGCAAAAGAAAAGAATCAATAATGACATTTCGAAAAAATAACTTTAATAAAAAACCTAGAAGAATACATAGAAACAAAGGGGCAAGATCAAAGAGTCTAAAATTCCCAGCTAAACTTATCAAATAAACTTTTCTATAGTAAAATTATTTATTACTTTGCCACTGTGGTGGAATTGGTAGACACGAGGGATTCAAAATCCCTTTTTCGCAAGAAAGTATCGGTTCGAGTCCGATCAGTGGTAAAAGGAGAAAAAAAATCTATGAACAAATATAAAGTATACGGAATTGGAAACTCATTGCTTGATTATGAATATAAGGTCAATGATAACATACTTAAAAAACTAAACCTTGAAAAAGGATGTATGTCTCTCAGCAACTACGATGAATATTTTAAAATACATGATTTTATAAAAAATTTAAGGCCTCCAGAAAAAATTATTCCAGGTGGATCAGTAGCTAATTCAATTTATAGTATGGCACAATTTGGAGATTTAGTTTGTTTCACAGGAAGGGTTTCTAATGATGACACTGGGAATAACTTTATTGAATGCTTAAATAATTCAAATGTTAAAACATTCATCGGGAGATCTGATAAAAACAAAAGTGGAGAATGTTTAGTTCTAATAACCCCTGATCATGAAAGAACTATGAATACTTTCCTAGGTGCATCAGAACATTTAAGTAATAATGATATTAATGTAGATGAACTAAAAAAATCTGAATATCTTTTAATTGAAGGCTATCTAGTTACATCTGAAATGAACTTTAATGTCTGTAAATTTGCTTTAGGTCAAACTACAAAGAATAATATAAAAACAATTTTTACTTTATCAGATCCAAATGTAGTTTCTATCTTTCGTAGTCATCTTTTAGAATTACTTAATAAAAAAGCCAACATAATTTTTTGTAATGAACAGGAAGCAATGAATTTCTCTCAATCTGATTCACTTGATCAGTCATTAAACTTTTTAAAAAGTTTTGCTGATAAATTTGTTGTTACTCTTGGCGAAAAGGGCTCTGTTTGCTTTGATGGTAACAAATTTCATAATGTTGCTACAGATAAAGTAGAAGCAAAAGACTTTACAGGAGCTGGCGATATGTTTCTAGCTGCATTCATGCACTCATACTGTAATGATACTAGCTTTCTAAATGCAACGAAATTTGCAAACTATTGTGCTGGAAAAATAATTGAAGTCTATGGAGCTAAATTTAATGATGAGAGTGATTATAAAAATTTAGTTAGTTAATTTAGTTTATTTCATCTATTTTATCAATAATGTTTTTAATTATTTGCATAGGATTGGTAGATTCAGTTATGGGTCTTCCAATTACTATATAATTAGAGCCTAATTTTATAGCATCACGAGGTGTAAAAACTTCAGCATGGTCATCACTCATTGTATCTAAGCGTATTCCTGGCGTAACAAATAATAATGTCTTGTTTATTTCTCTAATAAATCTGATATCAGAAGGTGAGCATACTACTCCATCTATATTAGTTTTCGATGCAATTTCAGCAAGCTTTTTTATAACAGCCGTTCGTTAATCTAAGCCAAAATTATTAAGTGATTTATTCGTTGTGCTTGTCAGCAATGTTACGCCAATAAGATTTGCATCAGAGTTAACTTCATCTCTAGCCTGTTTAGCAGCCTTAATCATTTCAATTCCACCTAGAAGATGTACATTTAGCATCCAAATTCCTAAGTCAAAAGCTTCTCTGGAAGCCTTATAGACTGTTGTTGGGATATCATGGAATTTTAGGTCAAGAAATATCTCAAATTTTTTACTCTGGAGATTATCAATTATTTTGGGACCATATTTTGTAAAAACTTGTTTTCCAATTTTTATCTTGCAAATGGACGGGTCAATTTGATCACAAAAATCATATATTTTGTTCTCATCATTATAATCAAGCGCAATTATTATATTTTGTTTATACACTCTATATCAATTAATTAGCTATTTTATCTAGTATATCAGTTAACTGATTAGGAACAATTGTTTCCCATGAATTACAACTAGGGCAAGACCAATTTAATGTATTTGATTTATAGCCACACTTTTTGCAGATAAAATCCATTTGATTGTTAATAATTTCATCATATGAGTTTTTAATTTTATTCAGAAGATCTTTTTCTTCAGCATGACTAATTGCGGTACACAGTAAACTGTAACCAACTTGGAAATTATTCGTATTATTATTTGACTTAAATCTTTCTGTATAATTAAATGCTTCTTCTGGGCTAACATGATGATATAAATATTGATATATATCAGGTAAAAAGCCTAATTCTTTATTTTCAAGAATCTTCTGAAAAGTTTCTTTTAAGAACCCATCATTATCTAATGACTGCGCACTATAAAGTATCTTTTTTATAGCATAAGAAGCAAAGATAGGGTTTTGATTTAAAACAGCAATATAATACTGGATTGACATATTTATATTATTTTTGGAATAATAATCTCCTAATTGGATATTTGCTCTAATACAAGATTTATTAATTTTTAGAGCTTTTTTTGAAACTGATAAAGCTTTATCTATTTGCTCATCATGTAAATACATTTCTGACATTTCACAATAGTATTGTGCCAGCAATACATTGATTGGCTTATCATTAAATGATTCGGTATCTATTATTTTTGCAAGTTCAATGGCTTTATCCCAGTCTCTAATCATTTCATAAACTCTTAACAAATATTCAAGTGATGATTGTCTATATATTTTATTTTCTGATAAAGCCCTAAAGATTTTTTCCGATCTATCATATAGGCCAGCAGAAAAGAAATCTTTGGCTAATTCATATAAAGCCTGTTGTTTTAATTCACTCTCAAGCGTTGGCCTGGATAGCAAATTCTGGTGTATCAAAATTGCTTTATCAAATTCCCCTCTTCTTCTATATAATCCCCCTAAAGCTAAATGGGTTTCAACAGTAGAACTATCTACATCCATTAAAGCAGTAAAAACCTTAAATGCTTTATCTTCTTCATTATTTAATAAATAGTTTAAGCCTCTAAAGTATTCCGCATTAAATACCTTCTTAGTTTCACTCTTCTGCGGTTTGTATAATACGTATATAATTGATGAAATTGCTATCACCAAGATGATCAATAAAAGAGTCTGCATTAGTGATCTTCTCTAAGGGGGCTCTTCCTTAAACTATCAATCTCATCCTCTTTAATTTTCATATTCTTTCTGAGAGTAATATTTTCATGCTTATGTTTAATATATGCTGATAAAAAGAATAATAGTGTTAAGAAACACCCAACCAAAAAACTTAAAAATAGTAGAAGTGGCAATGGCTCTGAGTATCTTTTAAAGTATAAATCAATTTCAATTATTTCTACATTTAATGTAGCAATTGTTATTGCAGTACCAATAATTAAAACAGTAAAAATAAAGACGATAAATCTAATCATATATTTTACATAATATTCTATTAAGAAAATTATGTGAAGAAAATAAGTTTTTTATTTATTATTAACCCTTTTTTTTAGTTCTTTACTAGGCTTAAAATGAACAGTATATCGCTTTTCTAGAGCAACTAAATCTCCTGTTTTAGGGTTTCTTGCTGTACGTGAATCATGTTTATGTAATGAAAATGTACCAAACCCCCTTACCTCAATTCTTTCTCCTGAATATAGGGCATGACACATAAATTCAAAAATTTTTTTTACTGAATAATCAATATCAGAAGGCGTGAAAGATTCGAATTTTTCTGACAATTGTGTTATAAAATCTGATTTATTTAGTGACATGTTATTTTTAAATCTGAGTTAGAACAATCTGGAAATTTTTTTTATCAAATGACTTTATTTTAAATTTTACCTTATCATCTTTTTTATAAGTTTCTTTTTCTAAGCATTCTTTCAAATCTTTTTGAGTAAGCTTTAATATGCCATCAACCTTATCATCTATTAATAAAATCACTCCTTCTTCATCTACTTGGTTTACTAGACATTCAATTTCAGATCCAGTCTCCAAGTTTTCAATATAATTCAAAAAATTACCTTCTTTAATTTGTTTTAAACCTAAAGAAACTCTTTCTCTCTCAGCATCAATCGATAATATTATTGCTTCTATTTCATCACCTTTTTTAAATGTTCTTATAATCTGGTTTTGTTTCTCAACAGAAGCTATATCAGTGATATGTACAAGACCATCTATATCCCCATCTAGACCAATAAATAATCCAAAGTCAGTTATAGATTTGATTGTACTCTTAATCTTATCCCCTTTTTTATTATTTTCGCTAAATTTTATCCATGGATTTTCTTTGCACTGTTTATGACTTAGCGAGATTCTTTTTTTCTCATTATCAATTTCTATTACTGCTACATCTATTTCATCGCCAACAGAGACAACTTTATTAGGATTTATGTTCTTATTAGTCCAATCTAATTCTGAAGTTCTTACAAGTCCCTCTATATTATTATTTAAATCGATGAAAACTCCATAATCAACAATATTAATTACCTTTCCTTTGTAGTGCTTATTTAGTTCTAAATTCTTTGAAACTTCTTCCCATGGATCTTTTTGTAATTGTTTCATTCCTAGACTAACTCTATTTTTATCATGGTCGTATTTTAAGACAATTACTTCTATTTCATCCCCAACTTTAAGTAACTCACTTGGATGAGAAATTCTTTTCCATGAAATGTCTGTGATATGTAAAAGTCCATCTATTCCACCTAAATCTATAAATGCTCCGTAATCTGTCAAATTTTTTATAAAACCTTTAACAATTTTCCCTTCTGTGTATTTTTCAGCAATTTCTTCTGGTGTTTGACTTTGGTCCATTAATACTGCTTTTCTTGAAAGTACAATATTATTTCTAATTTTATCCATTTTAATAATTTTAAAATCCAAGGTTTTTCCTTCTAAATAATCAATCTCTTTGGATGGGCGAACATCCACGAGAGAGCCAGGCAAAAAAGCTTTTATATTCATTAATTCAACAGTAAAACCTCCTTTAACTTTACCGCAAACTTTTCCTTTGATTATTTCTTGTGACTTTTGATACTTTTCTAATTCTGTCCAGAATTTAATTCTTTTTGCTTTTTCTCTTGAAAACAAAGTTTCTCCATATCCGTCTTCAACCATATCTAATGTTACTTCTACTGAATCTCCTATTTTTATTTCTAAATTTCCTTCAGAATCTAAGAATTGATTTTTTGTAATAACGCCTTCTGATTTAAGACCAGCATTAACAATTACGTAATCATTTCGTATATCTATGACTTGAGCATTGACTATGCTGCCTGGCGTCATATCAATTTTATCGATACTAGCATTGAATAAGGTTTCGAATTCACCCAGTGTTGACATTATAGTTTTTGTATCTCCTATATGTTATTTAACTCTTGATATAGTATACAATTCATATATTTTATCAAGAACAGACTCAATATTTAGTTCGCTTGAATCAATAATTTTTGAGTCGCGTGCTGGCTCTAAAGGGGAAATACTTCTATTCTGATCGGCGCTATCTCTTTCTTTCAATGAGTCTAAGACTGAATTAAAATCGACATCCTCTCCTTGGTCAATTAATTGCTTAAATCTTCTTTTTGCGCGAATATTAATTTCAGCAGTAAAGAAAATTTTTAAAGTTGCATTAGTAAAAACTTTAGTTCCCATATCTCTCCCATTTGCTATAAGTCCCGGTTCCTGTATACAGGAATGTTGTATAGGTAATAATAAATCACGAATAAATGGAAGTTTTGAGACCACAGAAGCATTTTTTCCTACTATTTCTGAATTTAAATAATCTGTAATATCCTTATTTTTATATGTGACTCTATAAAGATGAGATGCTTTATTTAGTAATAGTTTAAAGTTTTTAGTTAAGTCACCTATCTGTTCTTTATTATCAATGGGAATCTTCTCTAATTTAGTTAAATAAGCAATTGCACGATATAATAGGCCACTGTCCAAAAGATTCCATCCTAATTTTTTTGCTAAAAGAACAGAAATCGTGCTTTTCCCAGAACTACTCAATCCATCAATTGTAATTATTGGGATATCAGACATCATGATTGAAATATTTGAGCACCACTTTCTTTCAAGGTTGAATAAAATGATGGGTAAGACGTGTTAATATTTATTGTATTCATAATTGTAATCGGCTTTTCTGAAATTAAACCAGCTATAGCAAAAGACATGGCTATTCTATGGTCATTATAACTATCTATAATTCCTCCTCTAAACTTACCGCCAACAATTGTAAGTGAATCTGCTGTGCTTTTGGTCTCAATTCCTAATTTACTTAACCCTGCTTCCATTGCCTTTATTCTATCACTTTCCTTGTATCTAAGTTCTGCAATATCAAAAAATTCAGAAACGCCTGAACATGCGGCACATGCAATGAAAAGAATTGGTAATTCATCAATTATCTTCACTACATTGGGCCCTGAAACTTTTATTGGTTTTAATTTAGAATATTTTACTTGAATATCTCCAATTGGTTCTGTGCCAATTATATTTCGATTAGTAACTTTAATATCGCCGCCCATTTCTATTAAAACCTCTAATATTCCTGTTCGTAATGAGTTTAAACCAACATTTTTTATGAGGATGTCAGAGTCTTTTTTTATTAAGGCAGCAACAATGAAAAAAGCAGCTGATGAAATATCTGAAGGAACAGAAATTTCTTTAGCCTTAAATTCTTTTTCGCCTTCAATTATTATTTTCTTATTATCTATTTCTATTGGGTATTCAAAATACTCTAAAAGCTTTTCAGTATGATCCCTAGTAGAAATATTTTCATTAATAATAGACTTTCCTTTTGTAAATAATGAAGCTAACAATAAACATGATTTTACTTGTGCGCTTGGTATTTTTGAGGAAAAGTTTATGGGTTGTTTTGATTCATTAGAACTAAAATACAACGGAGGCAAGTTATTATTCGATTTAATAATAGCTCCCATAGATTCCAAGGGCTCTATTATTCTTTTCATTGGTCTTTTATTAAGTGATTCGTCACCAGCTATGATTGAGTCGAATGGTTGCATTGCAAGAATTCCAGAAATTAACCGCATTAATGTACCTGAATTCCCGGCATAAAGGGGTGCAGTTGGTTTATCTAGTGAATTAATCCCTTTACCTTTTATTAATAGAGTTTCTTTGCTTTCTTTTATATCAACTCCAAGAGCTTTCATAACACCAATTGTATGCTTGCAATCTTCTGATATTAAATAGCCTTTTATTTTTGTAACACCTTTAGACAATGAGCCCAAAATAATGGCACGATGTGTAATAGATTTATCTCCAGGGACAGTTATTTCTCCAAAAATTTTTTCAGAATTATTAATAATGAGATTTCTTGCATCATTAATCATAATTATAAGAGCTTATTTCTAGTTTTCTTGAACAAAGAATAAAGTAATTTATAGTCATTTCTTTTAATTGTTAGCTTCAGCGACTTTAGTTCTTTTATAAAAGAATCTAATGATGATAATATATTCCTCCTGTTGTTTTGGCATATATCTCTCCACATAACGGGGTTGCTTCTAGCTATTCTGGCAAAATCTTCAAATCCTCCTCCGGTAAATCTGCCTATGTTTTTAACTTTTTTGCTCTGATATATAGAGTTTACAAGACCGTATGATATTAAATGTGGAATATGACTTGTCTGAGACATAATAACATCATGAAAATCAGGTGTTAAAACCTCAGTCTTACATCCAATTTTTTTCCAGAAAGATTTAATTTTATTTATAGTAGATTTTTTAATTGATTTAGATCCTGTAATAATTGTAACTGCATCCTTAAATAGATTTTTACTTGAGTTTTTTACTCCACTTTTCTCTTTTCCAGCTAATGGGTGTGAGCCCACAAATTGAGTTTGATTAGGTCCAAAAACTTTAGCTGCTAATTGCATAATTGTTTTTTTTGTACTTCCAACATCAGTGATAAGGCATTTATTATTTTTTGAAGACTTAATAGTTTCAAAAATAGATTTATATGCATTTATTGGAGTACAAATAATAATTAAGTCAGATTCTTTAAGATAATTAAAATCTCTATCAAAATCATTTATTATTTTCTCCCTCTTCGCAAAAAGCAGACTTTTCTTATCTTTATCAAATGCATATATGTATTTTGCAATTTTATTTTTCTTTAATGAATAAGCAATCGATCCACCAATCATTCCTAGTCCAAATATGTAAGCTTTATTAAACATTTTATTTCCTAGAAGTTATTAGTTTTTTTAAAACTGTGATAAATTTTTTATTTTCCGTATCTTTTCCAACGCTCACTCTCAGATAGTTTTTAAGGTCATAGTTATCTAAAGGCCTTAAAATTATTCCATTCATTAATAGTTTGTTAAAAATTGCCTTAGTTTTCTTCCCCAAGTTAAATGAAAGAAAATTACCATATGTACCTAGCAAATCAATTCCTAATTTATTTATTTGATTTTTAAGATAATTTATACCTTTAAAATTCTTTACTAAACTATCAGATACATATTGTTTATCTTTTAGAGCCTCTGTTGCCATTAATTGACCAAAAAGATTAGTATTAAATGGTTGTCTATAGTAATTTAGTTTTCTTACTATTTCTTTTGAAGAAATACCATACCCAATACGCAATCCTGCAAGAGCATATATTTTAGAAAATGTTCGAGTTATTATTAAATTAGAGTGTTTTTTTAATAAATTTATAGAGCTAACCTCATTGCAGTATTCTGCATATTCGCTGTAAGCTTCATCAATAACAACAATAATTTTCTTTGATATACTACCCAAAAATTCTTGGATTTGTGCATAATCCAATATTGTACCCGTTGGATTATTTGGATTAGCTATGAAAATTAATTTAGTTTTCTTAGTGATTTTGTCATATATAGCTGAAAGATCTGTGCCTAGGTAATTTTCATCTCTAATTGATATAGGTTTTGTTTCCACAATCTTAGCATCCATAATATTTGCAACAATTCTATAGACTAAAAATGAATGTTTAGAAAATATTACTTCATCATTCTTTGAAAGATAAGCTCGGGCAATAAAATCTAATACTTCATTTGATCCATTCCCAACTATCAAATTTTCTGTTGATATATTTTTCTGCTTTAATTCTTTTACTAATTGCAATTTAAGAGCAGTTGGATTGCTTTCAGGATATCTATTGGCTTCAAGAAATCTTCTTTTAACTATATTCAATGCTTTAGCACTAGGTCCAAACGGATTCTCATTTGATGCTAATTTAATAACATTTTTGAGTTTATACTTTTCCTGGACAGAACCAATGCTTTTGCCTGGTCTATATGTGAAAATTGACACTTTTTTCATGATTAAATACTCTCTGGATAAGAGCCTAAGTTTTTATAGAATGTACTTTTCTTTTTTATTAAGTTTAATGCCTGCTTAACTTTTGTTTGGGAAATATGCCCTTCAATATCAACAAAGAACATGTATTCCCAATTCTTTCTTTTTGTAGGAAAAGATTCTATTTTAGTCATACTAATTTTGTTAGTAGATAATGGCTTCAGAAGAGAGTAAAGAGCGCCTGATTTATCTTTAGTTGATACAATAATAGAAGTTTTATCTTTCCCGCTAGCGGCAACTGATTCAATTCCAATTAATATGAATCTTGTTGCATTATTAAAACAATCTTGAATGTTCTTTTTTAAGATATGGAGATCATATTTTTTTGCACAATTTGACCCTGCTATTGCAGCTGAGTTTTTTATCTTTTTTATTTTGCGGGCAGCTTCAGAATTACTAGAAACATTAATTCTCTTACAATTTGGTAGATTCTTTGTCAACCAATCCTTGCACTGCAAATATGTTTGCTCGTGCGCATAGATTGTTTTAATTAATGAAAGACTTTTGTTATTTGATAGCAAACAATGTTTAATGTCTAAGTTAATTTCGCCACAAATTGATATAGGCTTGTCTATTAATAATTCTAATGTTTGATTTATACTACCCTGGTTAGAGTTTTCAATAGGCACAATTCCATAGTTAACTGTATTTGAAATCACATCTTCAAAGATACCACTAATAGAATCTCTGCTCGTAGGAACAATCGAGGTCCCAAAAACTTTTTTTACAGCAGCCTCACTAAATGAACCAGATGGACCAAGATAAGATACCTTTAATTCAGTCTCTAGAGATAAACATGAAGAAATAATTTCTCTATAAATTATCGATAGATGTTCTTTGTTTAACGGGCCCTTATTTAGTTTAATAATGTTTCGAATAATCTGAGCTTCCCTCTCTGGTCTAAAAATATTTTTATTATTTGAATTAGATTTAATTTGAGCAGCTTTTTTAGCTGTCTTTGCTCTTCTGTTAAGAAGATTTAAAACTAGTAAATCAATCTGATCAATTTCTGTGCGTATTTTTTTTAAAGACTTGTCCATTATAATTTATTTGACATAGTTTCATTTGATATAGCAACAAGTTTTTCATCTTCTTGTAAAACTTGGAGCCTTACCCCTTGTGTATTTCTTCCAATTATTGGAAGATCTTTAACCGATATTTTAATTGTCTTGCCTTTGTTGGTAATCAAAATGATATTGTCGCCATCATTTACATTAACAGCACCAACCACCTTACCATTTCTTTTACTCGTCTTTATTCCAATTACTCCCATTCCACCACGCTTTTGTGTGTTATAGCTTTCTACTGAAACTCTATTTCCATATCCATTTTCAGTTACCGTTATAATTTCGCCATTTTCAGGCATGAGAATTGATTTTAATTTTACATCTTTAGTTAAATTTATTCCTCTGACACCAAGTGTTCCACGAAATCTAACTCTAACATCTGTTTCAGAAAATTTAATGGCCTTGCCATTATCAGCTATTAACATAATTTTATTCTTACCATTGGTATATAAAGCTCCTAGTAGTTCATCTTTTGGTTTCAGTAAAATTGCTTTTAGCCCAGTATTTCTAATTTTCTTAAATAAACTTATAGGGATTTTATTTATCATGCCTAATTTAGTTGAAAGAAATAAATGACCGTCTTCTTCAAACGACTTAACCACCACAAATGTACTAATCTGTTCATCATTATTTAAAGGTTAAACATTATTTATAGGTCTACCACGTGCTTGCCTACTTGGGTCAGGAAGATCAAACACTCTAATTGCATAAACTTTTCCATAAGTAGAAAAACATAATAATACATCATGAGTGTGTGCCTTACACAAGAGCTTAGCTTCATCCCCTTCTTTAAATCTAGTCGCATTTATTCCTCTACCACCTCTTCTTTGGTTTTTGAATTCACTTAACGTGAGCCTTTTAACATAATCTTCTTTTGTTAAAACAACAATAACTTCTTCTTTTTTTACTAAATCTTCTTTTTTTAATTCACCTTCATCAAATGTTATAGAGGATCTCCTTGGTTCTCCATACTCAGATTTTACTATTTCTAATTCCTTTTTCATGACCATATCTAACTCTTTTGGATTTGATAGTATTTTTATAAACTTTTTTATTTCCGCTATAGATTCTTCATAGTCATTAAAGATTTTTTCCTGCTCAAGATTTGTTAATTTTTGAAGCCTTAAATCTAAAATTGCTTGCGCCTGAGTGGGAGACAGCTTGTAGTCATTGTTAATAAGCCCATATTGAGGATCGCGCAACAAAAACCCATTTGTTTTATTATCAATGCTTCCTAATAATTTTTTTAGTTGTCCCAACTTCCATTTTCCTTTCAACAATTTCTCTTTAGCTTCTGCTGTATTTTTAGAGGTTTTAATTAAAGATATAATATTGTCAACATTCAACAGAGCAATTCCTAGTCCTTCTAGTAAATGTGCTTTTATTTTAGTTTTATTTAAATCATGTAGAGTTCTTTTGGTAATGACCTCTCTACGATGTCTGACAAATTCAGCTATTATCTCTGGAAAGCTTAAAGTCCTTGGCTCGCCATCAACTAAACATACCATATTAACAGAATAAGAAGATTGCATGTTCGTGTGCTTGTATAAA
This sequence comes from Pseudomonadota bacterium, assembly GCA_036163455.1. Lineage (GTDB taxonomy): Bacteria > Pseudomonadota > Gammaproteobacteria. Next base: position 582 of record JAYZKL010000057.1, on the reverse strand, counting down.
GAGCTAAGAACTACATCATGTTGTTCTCCTCGTTTAAGTTCAATTACAAGCCTCATTCCATCTTTATCTGATTCATCTCTAAGCTGGCTAATTTCTTTAATTTTCTTATCTCGGACAAGTTGCGCAATATTTTCAATTAGTTTTGCTTTATTTACCTGATAAGGTAATTCAGTTATAACAATTGAAGTTTTTTCTCCTTCCTTGCCTTCAATAATATGCTTTGCTCTTATCTTAAATGAACCTCTTCCTGTTGATAATGCACTTTGTACACCTCCATCATTTTTAATTTCTCCACCAGTTGGGAAATCTGGGCCTAGCAAATTACATTTTTTAATTAAATCATCTATTTTATCTTTATCAGCTAATTCTGGATTATCGATAATGGTGATGGCAGCATCAATAGATTCTATAAGATTATGAGGAGGGATATTGGTCGCCATTCCAACAGCAATCCATGTTGAACCATTTACTAATAAATTTGGTATTCTTGTAGGTAAGACAGTTGGCTCTTTTTCAGAACCATCATAGTTGGGAACGAACTCAACTGTTTCTTTATCAATATCTGCCAATAGATCATGAGAA
>JAYZKL010000056.1:0-6404 GCA_036163455.1 Pseudomonadota bacterium | reverse complement strand
TTTATTTATGTCTTGTTTGCCTTCAAAAAGACCGTAAACTTGTGAGCTTTTATAAAAAAGCTTAGATTCAGGTGAGTGTATATATTTAGCTTTTTCAGATTTTTCTAACGCTCTTCCTCCAAATGCTATTACATTTCCCATTGTATTTTTTATTGGAAAAATAATCCTATTTCTAAAACGATCATATGTTTTGCCTTTATTCTCTGTGAGAAGACCTAGTTCTTTTCCTTCTTTTATTATTTTTTTTTGTTCAAAAACTTTCGTCAAATTATCCCAACTATCATTGGCAAAACCTAAATCAAATAACTCAATTTCTTGCTGGCTAATATTCCTTAATTCTAGATACTTTTGTGCTTTCGTATTATTCTCAAGGTTTTTTTTAAATAAAGATGAGGCAAAGTTATTTATTTTAATTAATCTATTGCTATGGTCAGACTGATTATTATTAGTTTCAGGTATTTGCATATTAACTTGTAAAGCAAGTTTTTCAACTGCTTCAACAAAAGTTAGACCCTCATATTCTTGAAGGAATTTAATTGCATCACCAGACGCACCACAACCAAAACAGTGATAGAATTGTTTTGAGCTTGAAACATTAAAAGAAGGTGTATTTTCAGCGTGGAATGGACATAACCCTTTATAACTGTTGCCCTGTTGCTTTAATTTAACTTTGTCATTAATAATCTCAACAATATCTATTCTAGACAATAAATCATCTATAAATGCTCTATCTATATTTTTCATTTATGCTGCTTTAGTTAAAATATTAAGGAGATCTATAAAGTTTGCATCTTTAGGCTTTACTATATTAAATTTTTTTAGGCATTCATTAAAATTATCAATAATAAACTTCGCTTTTAAACTTCTAGTCTCTTTAAAATGCTCCTTAATCAATCTCAATAAATAGTCCTGATGGTTTTTTAATTTTTTGTCATTTAGGTTTTTTATTTCTACAGATTGATTATTTATTTTATTTTTGAAAAGTTTTTGTTCATCATAAACAAATGCTAAACCACCTGTCATACCTGCTCCAAAATTATTACCGGTTTTACCAAGAACAATAACTGATCCCCCTGTCATATATTCACAAGTGTGATCGCCACTTCCTTCTATTACGGCAGCACACCCAGAATTTCTTACGGCAAATCTTTCTCCTGCTATGCCTTCTGCAAAAAGTTTTCCACCTGTTGCACCATAGAGGCAAGTATTGCCAATTATTATCATTTCAGTAGCTTTAGGTTTGAGTGTAGAGGAAGTTTTTAATGTAATTTTTCCTGCCGCCATTCCTTTCCCTACATAATCATTTGAATCACCTGTAAGTATAATATTGAGTCCGCCAGCATTCCAAGCCCCTAAGCTTTGACCAGCTGTTCCATTCAAATTAAGAGTGATGGGAGTCTTACTTAAACCATAATTTCCATAAAGTTTTGCAATTACACCAGATATATTGGCACCAATACTTCTATTATAGTTTTTAATATTATAACTAAATTCGCCTTTTTTTCTTTTTGTTATATAAGGCATAGTATCTCGCAAGATTTTTTTTGCTAAAGATGCTTTATCAAAAGGATCATTGGATTTTGTAGTACAATATCTTTCACTGGAATTAGAAGCTTTTACTAATAATGATTTTAAATTCAGTTTTTTATGTTTTTTTGTTATACCTTTGGCTTCTTTAAGTAATTCAGTTTTACCAATTATTTGATTGATTGATGAATACCCTAGGGATGCGAGTATTTCGCGTACATCTTTAGCAACAAATCTTAAATAATTAATAACTCTTTCAGGAGTTCCACTGAAATGTTTCATTCTTAAGATTTTATTTTGAGTGGCTACACCAGTTGCACAATTATTTAGGTGACAAATTCGAAGATATTTACAACCTAGAGTAATCATTACAGAAGTTCCAAAACCAAAACTCTCAGCACCTAATATTGCCCCCTTAATTATATCAAGTCCTGTTTTAAGCCCACCATCAGTTTGTAGCCTAACTTTGTGTCTTAAATTATTTCTCATTAAAGTCTGATGAGTCTCACTGATTCCAAGCTCCCATGGACTGCCTGCATACTTAACAGATGTTAATGGACTTGCACCAGTACCACCATCATAACCAGAGATAGTAATTAAATCTGCGTAGGCTTTTGTTACGCCAGCAGCAATAGTTCCAACACCAGCTTGCGAAACCAATTTGACTGAAATTAGTGCTTTATTATTTATTTGTTTTAAATCGAAAATTAATTGAGCCAAATCCTCAATAGAATAGATATCATGGTGTGGAGGTGGAGATATTAATGTGACGCCTGGAACTGAAAATCTAAGTTCTGCTATCATGTCATTTACTTTATGGCCAGGGAGCTGACCACCTTCTCCAGGTTTTGCACCTTGCGCAATTTTAATCTGAATAACTTCCGCATTCACTAAATAATGTGGTGTTACTCCAAACCTGCCAGAAGCAACTTGTTTAATCTTAGAATTCTTATTAGATTGAAATCTTTTTTTATCCTCGCCACCTTCTCCAGAATTCGATCTACCGCCTATGGTATTCATTGCAATTGCTAATGATTCATGAGCTTCAGGTGACAAAGCTCCAAGCGACATCCCAGCTGTATCAAATCTTTTCAAAATTTTGTCAATAGACTCAACTTTAGATAGTGGGATTGGTTTTTTTAAAGATTTTAGTTTTAGTAGGTCACGTAAAAAACTTGGATTTCTATTATTAACTAAATCTGAAAATTTTTTATAGTCATCATATCTGCCTGTCATAGAACACTCTTGTAGTGCTTTAACAACATCAGGATTATAGTCATGAAATTCCTCATCATGCATATATTTAAGGAGACCGCCAGTTTTTATTTTTTTATTAATATCCCAGGCTAAATCTCTATTTTCACTTAAATCTAATTCTATATCTTCAAAACTAGAGCCAGATATTCTTTTAAAACTATTTTTAAAACATAAATTTATAACATCTTCATTTAATCCTACAATTTCAAAAAGCTGAGCTCCTCTATAACTTGAAATACATGAAATCCCCATCTTAGACATAATTTTTAAAATTCCTTTATTGATGCCATTAACATAGTTTTTTACATATAATGGATAACAGTTTTTATTTAAATTATTTCTATTAATCATCTCATGCAATATCTCAAATGAAAGATATGGATAAACTGCTGTAGCACCATACCCTAATAACACAGCAAAGTTATGAGGATTTCTTGCAGATGCTGTTTCAATAATCAGATTACAGTCACATCTAAGCCCAACTTCAATTAATCTGTGATGGATCGCTCCAACTGCCATTGCAGCAGGTATAGTTAATTGGTTCTTACCAATTTTTTTATCAGAAAGTATTATTAGTATATTCCCTTTTTTTACGCTTCTAACCGCTCTGTCACAAATTGTATTTATAGCTTCTTCTAAATCAATAGAATCATCAAAATTAAGGTTAATTTTATCAGATGAATATTTCTTGTTCTTTGAAGTAAGTATTTCTTCGTATGTTTGTCTATCTAAAATTGGTGACTTTATAATTAGCCTATCTGCATGTTTAGATGATTCCTCGAATAAGTTTCTTTCTTTACCAAAACAAACTTCTAGTGACATAACACTGTTTTCACGCAAGGAATCTATTGGCGGGTTTGTAACTTGCGCAAATTGTTGCCTAAAATAATCATATATAGATCTATTTTTTTTTGACATTACAGGCATTGGCGTATCATCGCCCATAGAACCAGTAGCTTCTTGACCTATTTCTGCTACAGGCGCAATCATCTCTTTCTCTTCTTCAAACGAAACCGAGAACAATTTTTTATATATATTTAAAGTATCATTATCGAAGTTTAAAGGTATTTCTTTGCTTTGATTATATCCATTTATTTCTATTGAGTATTTGTTCAACCATTCATGATATGGATGTCTATCTTTTAGAATCTTATCAATATCTTCAGTTAACAATAACTCTCCATTTTCTGTATCTACAGCAAGCATTTGTCCTGGTGCAAGTCGTCCTTTTTTTAAAACGTCTTCATCTTTATAATCATAAACACCAATTTCTGAGGCCAATGTTATATGTCTATCAGAAGTTATTACATAGCGTGCAGGCCTGAGACCATTTCTGTCTAAAACACAGGCAGCATATCTTCCATCAGTGAGAACGATACCAGCGGGCCCATCCCAAGGTTCCATATGCATTGAATGGTATTCATATGTCGCTTTTAAATCATTATCAATATCTTGATTGTTTTGCCAAGCTGGTGGCATGAGTGTTCGCATAGCTCTGAAAATACCCATATCTCCAGCTAGAAGTAATTCAAGCATATTGTCTAACGTACATGAGTCGGAGTCTCTTTCAGATACCAAAGGATGCAATTTCTCGAGTTCAGGCAGTGCATCAATTTTGAGTTTTTTTCTTCGCGCAAAGTACCAATGACGATTACCTTGTATAGTATTTATTTCACCGTTATGTGCTAAATATCGAAAAGGTTGAGCCAATTTCCATTGGGGCATGGTATTCGTTGAAAATCTTTGATGAAATACACAAAGAGAAGATTTCATATCTTTATCACATAAGTCGGAATAAAATTCTTTTATGTTGTCTGAGATTATAAGTCCTTTATATGAAATGACTCTTGAAGATAAGCTTGATATATAGAAAGTATCATCTTCAAAAAGTATTTTTTCTGACTGTATTCTTGCAACATATAATTTTTTTTCAAAGTCATTCTCAAGAATTTTTTTATCTGCTGTAACAATAATCTGTTGTATATCAGGCATGTTTTTCAAAGCTTCTTTACCGCATACTTTTTTGTTAATAGGAACTTTTCTCCATCCTTCTACAACCAAACCTTGTTTTCTTAGTTGAAATAAAAGAGTCTCTTTTGCTTTTTTTTGTTCTTTAGGGTCTTTATTGAGAAAAACTGTTCCGAAACAGTAACTATTTTCTATGGATATACCCATTGATTTAGCTACTTTTTTGCAAAATAAATCAGGTTTTTTTATTAATAATCCACATCCATCACTGGTTTTACCATCATCAGCAATTGCGCCACGATGAGTTAATCTTTGAAGAGCTTGAATACTAGTTTGAATAACCCAATGGGAGGGTTTATTATCCATGTTTGCTATTAAACCAAACCCACAACTATCCTTTTCAAAACAAGAAGAATATAAGCCATTGTTTTTTGTATTTTCTTTTTTCATGAAAGACGACCTTTCAATATTTTATCATATATTTAAGATCTTTAATGTTGAAATGTTTGTATCATTTTTTTTATGAAAGAAGGTGAGATCCTATCTGTTAGGAAGCATTTACCAATAGATTTAAGGAGTACAAAGTTATTTTTACCTTGTTTCTTTTTTTTATCAAAATTTAGATGATTAATTATTTTATTAATGCTTACTTTCTTGGGCAAACTAATAGGTAAATTTAAATTCTGTATTGTTTCAGTAATTAGATTAAAATCACTAATTGTCAATGTACTTTTTTCAACAGAAATTGCAGCAGCAAAAACCATACCAATACTTATTGCCTCCCCATGTAATATTCCTTTATAGTTTTTAGTTGATTCAATCGCATGACCAAGAGTATGTCCAAAATTCAAAAAAGCTCTAATATTTTTTTCTTTTTCATCTTTTTTAACTATAGAAATTTTTTCTCTAGCTGATACTGATACTATTTTAAGCAAATCTTTTTCATTATAATTAAGTATTCTAGAACAATTCTTGTTTAACCATTTAAGGAAAGGTTTGTTGCTAATAATTCCATATTTTACTACTTCCGCTAACCCTGATATAAATTGTTTTTTTGGTAAGGTTGATAAGAATGAAGTATCAATAATAATAGCGTTGGGGTGTTTAAAACTTCCAATCAAGTTTTTCCCATTCTTATGATTTATGCCAGTCTTGCCACCAATCGAAGAATCAACCTGTGCAAGAAGTGTAGTTGGGATATGTATTAAATCTACTCCTCGTAGAAAAGTATCTGATGCAAATCCAGACAAATCACCAATGACGCCACCCCCAAGTGCGATAATAGTTAACTGCCTATCATAGTTCTTTTTAATCAAAAAATTATGTATTTTTTTTAATGTTTCTATATTTTTGAATCGTTCTCCATCTGGGATGACATAACTATCAACTGTAAAGTTTTTTAAAGCATTTTTAACTTTTTTTAAATATAAATTTGCTACAGTCTTATTTGTTATTATTACTACATCTTTATTTCTAATGTAGTTCAAATAATTAATTTTCTTTAAGATATCACTGCCGATAAGGACCGGCACAGCATCATCTTTAATTTTAAATAATATCTTTTTCATTTAAATATATTTGTATATCATCAATAACTTTATATTTTGTTACTCCTGAAACATCAATCTTAAGATTTGATATAGATTCATAAA
>JAYZKL010000055.1:0-2897 GCA_036163455.1 Pseudomonadota bacterium | reverse complement strand
CCTGTCACCTATAGTAATTAAAAAACCCTTATCTGAAACCGATGGCATATTTAATGTTCGTAGCACACAGTCATTAAAAAATAGGTTTCTTATATTCTCGCTTTTATGTGATATCCTTTTTTGTTCTGAGATTTGAATAGGAGAAATTGGTGGCTTTCCTAACAAATATTTCATAGGTAAGTCTATAATTTTATCTTTAATTGAATTGTAAACTAATAATGTTCTTTTTTTTGTTACTGTTCCGATAACAGCATACGGACAGTTTTCTTGTTTACATATATTTTGAAAAAACTCCAATGATTTTTTTTGGATAACTATAATATACCTTTCTTGAGACTCGTTACACCAAATTTGTAGTGGAGATAAACTAATTTCACCCAATGGTATTTTTGATAACTCTATTTCTGCTCCCATATCAGATTCATTTACAATTTCTGGCACCGCATTGCTTAGACCTCCAGCGCCAACATCATGAATACTTTTTATAGGTGTTTTTTTATCAAGGTATATACAATGATTGATTACTTCCTGACATCTTCTTTGCATTTCTGGGTTATCGCGTTGTACAGATGAAAAATCTAGATCTTCATTGCTTGCTCCAGATTTTAACGAAGATGCTGCACCACCTCCCATTCCGATTAAATATGATGGGCCACCCAAAATAATAATTAAATCACCATCAGATAGTTTCTTCTTTTTAGTATGGTGATTTCTAATTGCACCTATACCACCAGCAATCATAATTGGTTTATGAAAACCAATTGAATATTTTTTTTGTAGAGTTTTACTAATATTAAATTCACATGTCCTAAAATAGCCAAAAATATTAGGTCTACCAAATTCATTATTATATGACGCTGCTCCAATTGGAGCTTCCAAAATAATATCCAGTGATGATTTAATTCTTTTTGGATAATTGATAGAATTTTTTTCCCAAGGATTTAAATAGTTAGGAATACTTAAATTTGACAAGGTATAACCAGTAAAACCAACTTTTGGCATTGAGCCAATTCCTGTAGCACCCTCATCTCTTAACTCCCCACCAGATCCTGTTGCAGCCCCGGGGTATGGAGAAATTGCTGTAGGGTGATTATGTGTTTCTGCCTTTATGATATAAGAACTTTTTTCATTTAAATAGTTATATTTTTTATTATGTAAATTAGTTTTTAAAATTTTATTTTGGTCACTTTTTATAATTGCACAATTATCTTTATATGCTGAAAGAACATCTAATGATTTTTTAGTTTTTGTTTTTTTTATTAGATTAAATAAGGTTGTATTTATTTTTTGTTTTTTATTTATTAGTTTTGAGTTAAAGATCTTATGTCTACAGTGTTCGGAATTAATTTGCGCAAACATCATCAATTCTATATCTGAAGGATTTCTTTTTAATTTTTTATAAATATTTTTTAAATACTCTATCTCTAACTTGTTTAAAGCTAAGCCCATTGATTTATTATAATAATTAAGTTTATTTAGAGATAAATATTTTGTATCTGAAGACTGACTACCAGAAGATCTTTTATATATATATTCAGTCAAAAGATCCTTATTTGTAATACAGATTTGAGTCATAGAATCAAAAACTAACGAAGGGTTTTTTAATATCTTTCGATAAAATTGAGAATTCTTTTTAAATTCATATATTAAGCCTTTTTCTATCGAAATGACTTCAGTAAGATTGCAATTATTTATTATCTCTATTGCTTTGCTAGACCAAGGAGACAATATGTTTGATCTATGAAAAATTGAAATTGTTCCTCCTTTTGGTTTGAAATCTAATATCCTAAATTTAGACTGAAGTAATTTTTCGAGTGTCGCTATAGAGTTTTGAGTAATTTCTAATTCAGTATCTATCTTAAAAATTTCATATACAGAATAATTTTCTGTTTTTTGTGTATTGTTGGGATTTTGTTCAATCTGAGATTTTAGAGGGTTTTGGCGCTTAGTACAGTTATTAATGAAAATATAGGTCATACGGCAATTACCATATGTATATGATAATACAATTTAGTTGATAATAGAATTTTCAGAGTATAATATCTATATACTGTTTTTGGGGGCGACCTGGCTTCGACGCGGGTTGCAAAACCTAAGGTGCATGTCGAGTTTTCAGTATCTCGTAAATCCACTGAAAAAACATAAACGCAGAAAATAAAACTTTTGCACTAGCAGCCTAACGCAGCTAGCCTTTTTCAAAGTAGGCTTATATGCTTTGAATTAAGGTCATTATGATAAGACCGTGGTTTATAATCTTGTTAGTAAGCCATTAAATTTAAACAAGATAGTTATTGTGTAGGTTGTTTATCACCAGCATGATAATAAAATTAAAGATAGACTAAACATGTAGTGCTGAAGGCAGAGTGCTCTCGGACGCGGGTTCGATTCCCGCCGCCTCCACCAACTAATCATAAATATGCAAAGTGCTTTCATTATGTTGTATAATGAGTGTATGGGTGAGGTAATTTTTGCTTTAACGATTGTTGGGATTGTTGTAGCTTATGCTTTTACTTAAAAAGTATAACCTATTGTAATAACAGCATATGTCGTATCTTGATTGGAGTTTGCAGAAGCTCCCATAGCATTGTCATTATTCATTCCCAGTTTTAGACCTAAATCAATTTCATTAACAGTTGTCATATAAGAAATTTCATGGAATACGTACTGCCAAGCACCAGAATAAGTTCCATAAGTATAATTAAAGGAGCTCAATGGAACAGTAACCTGAAAATGCCAATAGTCTGATGAAGGAGAAGTATCATAATCGCCGATAATAACTGCATCAATAGAAAACAAACTAAAATCAGCTCCAACTGTCAGCTCATTATAGTGTTGGTCAATTCCATCTGTATATCTGTATGCAGCAAGACCGATATAAGTTGGTATAGAAGATAATT
>JAYZKL010000054.1:0-44775 GCA_036163455.1 Pseudomonadota bacterium | reverse complement strand
TTTTGATTTCTTGCTAGCTGGAATGCATCTGTGACATGACCATAGCCCAAGTTATAGGCTGCTAATGCAAACCATGTTCTATCAGGTTCAAGAACATCCTTTGGAAACCTTTTTAAAAGTAGACTTAAATATTTAGTTCCACCACTAATGCTCTCAAAAGGGTCTGTTCTATTTTTAACTCCTAAGTATTCAGCAGTATTTTTAGTTAACATCATTAAACCTCTAACACCGGTATATGAAACAGCATCTTCTCTCCATCTAGATTCTTGATAAGCTACACTCGCTATTAGACGCCAATCAAGATTATATTTTTCTGCAGCATCTCTAAATGTTTGTTCGTATTTTGGCAATATTAATACAATATCTCTTAAGAATTGTTTAGAACCAACAAATGAAAAAGTATTGAGATGGCCAAAGTGTTTTTCAAAAAGAGTTGATAATCTATTATTATTGATTGAATATTCAAAAAACTCTTTCAATTTATTTACCAAACTACCATCATTATATAATGAAAGAGCCCAGGCAACTGGCTCTGACGTACTCACTTTGAAAGCGATTTTTATATTTGGATAAAATTGGCTATATATTTCAAATTCATTTGAGTTCAAAATTGTATAATCTATCATCCCTTCGTTAACTAATTCTATTAATTCATCCGTATTTATATTTTCAAGAGAAATCCATTTTAGCTTAGGATGGTTTAATTTTAATGAATTTAAAATTTCTTCATGATTACTCAATTTCTGAACTTCAATTGTCCCTGATAAAATATCCTGAATATTTTTTGGCCTATTTCTAGTATCTGAATTATATACTAGTACTTGATCAATTCTATTGTATGGATATGTGAAGCTTAATTTCTCTTTCTTATTTTTGGTAGCAGCTAGACCAACACCTATGTCTGCTGTATTATTATTTAAATTTAGAATCATTTTATTTATACTTTCTTCAGTCATTATATTTAATTCAACGCCTAAATATTTAGAAAAATCTTTCATAAGTTCATATTCAAACCCTGCAGAAATTCCTTTATTTTGATAATACGTCGTAGGCCCAATTCTAGTTATGAAATTTATTTGATTTTTAGCTATTATAGTTTCTAAATGATTCCTTTTAAAAATATAGTTTGAGAAAACATTTATAAGAATCCCTATAATTAGGCTAATTAATAAAAATCTATATATAAAGTTAATCATTATTTACTAGAGTTTGTTTTACTGCTAGCGTTATTGTAGTTCTTTTTTTTCCTGTTATAGGATTTATATTTATTGTATTTATATGATCCATAGCGATTATATCTTCTTCCCCTATGATAATGTGATCTATTTTTTTCAACTTTCTTTTCCGTTTGACCAAAAAGAGCTCTCATAATCCTTGTAAAAAGACCAGTTGATGAAGAAGATTTGCTTTTAGTTGGTTTTGGCGGTGCTGTTTTAGGAATAATTGACTCTATCATTGGTTTTTGCTGTAATCCAGATTTAACATCATAATGATTTGATTTGTTAGGAAATTTAGAGTTTTTAACTGACATTTTATATTCATCTTCTGGGAGATTCTGTTTATCAATGTTGTAATTAGATCCTTCTAAATCTGGGTCTGGAATCACTTTAATGGTGACAGATTGTCTATTTTCAATATCTTGGACCAAATCTTTTTTTTCATTTAACAAATATGTTGCCAGCCTAACAGGAAGATAAACAGTTAATGATTTAGAAGCTTTCATTGCTTCTTCTTCTAAAATCCTAAGAAATGAGATAGTCAAAGTTGTTAAAGATTTTATTTGTCCTGAACCAGCGCATGTAGGACATATTTCATTATTTGTTCCAAGAAGAGTAGATTTTAGCTTTTGCCTTGATAGTTCAAGTAAACCAAATTTTGAAATTCTTCCAAGCTGTATCTTAGCTTTATCATATTTAGAGGCTTCACCCATTTTTCGCATAACATTTTTCTGAGAATTAATTGACATCATATCGATAAAATCAATAACTATGAGTCCACCAATATCACGTAATTTTAATTGCGAAGAGATTACTGATACAGCCTCTAGGTTTGTATTTAAAGCTGTCTCTTCTATATCGCCCCCTCGTGTGGATTTAGCTGAATTAACGTCTATGCTTGTCAGTGCCTCTGTTTGATCAAAAACAACATTTCCGCCAGAAGGTAGAGCGACTTTTCTTTTATAAACAGTCTGTATTTGTGATTCAATTCTAAATTTACTAAATAAAGGTATAGATTCTTTGTATTGAGTAACATTTATATTTAAATGAGGAATGAAATGTTCTTTAGAGATTAAGAATTTATCGTAAAATTCTTGATTATCAATAATTACTTCATCGCTCTTTTCATCTATATAGTCTCTAATTAATCTCTGAAGAATATTGCTTTCCTGATATATTAAAAAAGGAGCTTGTTTTAAAACTGAATTTTCTAAAATAGATTCATAAATTTGAATTAGATAATCAATATCCCATTGAAGCGATTCTGCTGTAGAATCTAGACCTGATGTACGCAATATTACACTCATACCATCAGGAACTTTTATTGAGTTAAGTAATTTTTTTGCAGTTAATCTAGCAGGCCCTTCTAGTCTTCTGGAGATCCCCCCCGTATTTGGATTTTTTGGCAGCAAGACAAGATACTTGCCAGCAAGTGTAAGGTGTGTTGTGAGAGCAGCCCCCTTGCTACCCCTTTCTTCTCTATCAACCTGGACAACTATTTCTTTTCCTGGTTTAAGACAATCTTTAGAAGATCTAGGTATTTTTGGAGTAAATACCTCATTTGAGATTTCCTTAAATGGAAGAAAACCATGCCTAGTTCTTCCATAATTTACAAAAGCTGCTTCTAGGCTTGGCTCAACTCTTGAAATTATTCCTTTGTATATATTCGATTTTGTATTTTTCGAAGGCGCTTCTATATCTAAATCTACTAATTCTTTGTTTTCGACTACAGCGAGTCTCATCTCCTCTTTTTGAGAAGCATTCACTAATATTTGTTTCATTATTAATCCTGTAATTCATAAGTTTTACATTACCTAAGGCCGTTATTCAAAAATTGCTATTTTCATTATAAAGACTATTGTTTGAGCCCAATTTCATTTCTTTTAGAGATTCATCTCAGAAATTAATTTTTTTACTATTTATAAGGCCTTTTTTAACTTTCTCTTCTTAACCCCAAGTTTCAGGGATTGTCAAACAATATAAAAATCTTTGAATTAATATATCAATGATTTAAACTATCTTCAAACCTTTATTTTACACAAACATCATGGAAGCGGTAAAAAAGCTATCTATTTCAACCAATGAATCTGGACAAAGACTAGATAATTTTCTTAGAAAAAAATTAAAAAATATCCCTAAAAGCCTTCTATATAAAATTATTAGGGATGGGCAGGTTAGAGTCAATATGCGTCGCAAGCAACCTTCCTATCGAATACAGCATGATGATATTATACGTATTCCTCCATTAAATGAAAAACAACACTCTACAGAGAACCAAACAAATATCAGCGATCTTATAACAAAAAATATTATCTTTGAAGATAAAGATTTATTAGTGTTAAATAAACCAAGTGGAATTGCTGTTCATTCAGGCACAAACATTAAAACCAACATTATTAATCTATTGAGAGATATTGCTAATTATAAAGATATAACTTTAGTGCATAGGATAGATAAATATACCAGCGGCTGCTTAATACTTGCAAAAAACTATAAAACAGCTTCTGCCATCGGTAATCTTTTTATCAATAAGGAAGTATCTAAAAAATACATTGCACTATTAGCTGGAAAAATAAAAGAAAAAAGCTTATATATTTCTAAACCACTGAAGAAAGAGAAGGTGCTTGGTATAAAAAAGATGACTATTTCCGATGATGGTAAAGAGGCTAATACTGAATTCAAAGTTTTAGAGACTTACAATGAGTCAACGCTCGTAGAAGTTAAAATTACAACTGGAAGAACTCATCAAATCAGAGCACATTCAGCTGACATAGGACATCCTATTTGTGGTGATATAAAATATGGAAACAATACGGTAAATAAGGGTTTTAAAAAAATCGGATTAAATAGGATATTCCTGCATTCATCTAAAATTTCTTTTTTTTACAAGAAGAAATATAATTTTATTGCAAACATTCCAAGTGATTTAAGAAATATATTAGATACTATAAATGAAAATTAAGTTAATATATAATTTATATAAGTAAAAAATATGAATAATGATGATTTATTAAAAGATTTAGTTAATTCGTTAATTGAAGAGAAGAGGATAGAAAATAGAAATAAGTTTTTCTTTCGAGCATCCTTTTTTGCAATTTTCACCTTATTGTTAATTTCATTTTTTTTCTCTTCATTAGATGATGGAGATTTTGCAGAACAGCACATAGCAATCATTGAAATTAATGGTGTTATTGCTCCTGAAACTGATGCTAATAGCCAAAATATTATTCCCTATATAAAAGAAGCAATGAAATCAGAAAACTGTTCAGGTGTTATTTTAAAAATTAATAGCCCAGGTGGCAGTGCTGTTCAATCAAAACTTATATACGACCAAATTCTAAAACTTAAATTAAAATATAAAAAACCAATATATTCAGTAATTGAAGATATGGGTACATCTGGCGGTTACTATATAGCTGCCAGTGCTGATTTAATTTTTTCAAGCAGCTCAAGCATAGTTGGCTCTATTGGTGTAAGACTTGATAGCTTCAATATTAAGTCATTAATGGATAAATTAGGTATCAAATCTCAGACTATTTCATCTGGTGAAGATAAGACAATTCTTGATCCATTTCAAAACTTATCAGAAAAGCATAAGCAACATTTAACTAATTTAATTACAGAAATACATAATCAATTTATAACTGATATAAAAAATTCTAGAGGCAAAAAACTTAGTGATACTGAGATTTATACAGGACTCTTTTGGACAGGAACTCAAGCACACAAAATCGGATTAATTGATGATATTGCATCTGTTTATGATGTAAATGAGAAATATTTTAACGATGGAGCCATATTAAACTATAATAAAAAAGAAAGCCTTTTAGAAAATCTTCTAGGAAAAGCAATGAATAAAATATTTGGTCTTAATAGTAGTGCTTTAAAATATTAATGCTTCTTTTTAATTTTGCACCAATTCAATCATTTAAATCTATTGCTTTAATTGAAAAACAATATTCTGCACACAAAGATAGTTCCTTTCTTATAAAGAAAGCAAGCGAAGCACTTCTTAAATCAATCCTTAAGTTAGAAGAAAAAAAATTAAAAAAAATAAAAATTTTTATTGGGCCTGGAAATAATGGAGCTGATGGGCTATTTTTATCTAATCTCTTGATTAAAAAGGGATATAAAGTAGATATATATGTTCCTCAAAAGAGCATGAAATCACATAAGATAATTATAAATACTCTTAAACTAGATAAATATATTGCTAAAAAAGAGAAATTATCATGCAACAACCATACATTAGTTATTGATGCGCTATTTGGTACTGGTTTGAATAAAAAAATTATAGGTATCTATGCTAAAATTATTGATGAAATTAATTGCTCGAAAGCTTATGTTGTTTCAATCGATGTACCCAGTGGGTTGAATTCAGAGACTGGTTTATCTATAGATAAAACTGTTAAGTCAAACTTATGTTGCGCATTAATTTCTTTGAAACAAGGATTGTTCACAAAGAATGGTAGAGATTATTGGGGCAGAATAGATAGCCATCCATTGATACCTACACAAAATGATGAAGATACATATCTTTTTTCTTTATCTCCATTTAAAGATTATGGAATTAATTTATTTAACTTTAAGAATAAAATTTTATCAAAGAATCTTAAATTTAAAAAAAGTCATGATACTCATAAGAATTCATTAGGAAAAAGTTTAATTATAGGTGGGTGTGAAAATTTTTTTGGAGCGCTTCTTTTATCAAGTCATTCTGCGCTTAAAACAGGCTCTAGATATGTTGAAGTTATATCTACGAAAAAACATTCAGAATTATTACCAATGCGTCATCCAGAATTAATTACATCTTATTTTGATAAGTCTACTTTTTCTTCTAAGCTACAATCATATAATAATTTATTAATTGGGCCTGGTTTAGGACAATCAAGATGGTCGGTTCAAATTTTTGAAATACTCAAATCTTTTTTACAAAGTAAAAAAAGTTCTAAACATATTGTAATAATGGATGCAGATGCTCTAAATTTACTTGCAAAAAAACCATTTAAATGTGACCGTTGGATTTTAACACCACACCCAGGCGAAGCAGCTCGCTTATTAAATGTTAAAGTCTCCACAATTCAATCAAATAGATTTGAAGCGGTTAATCAACTCCAAAAAAAATTTGGAGGCATAATAGTATTGAAAGGATCTGGAACTATAATTAAAACACCAAATAAAAAAGCATCTATCTGTTTGCACGGAAATGAAGGAATGGCGACTGCAGGAATGGGTGATTGTTTAAGCGGGATAATTCTTTCATCTATTGCTTTAATTAAAGATAAAATAGAAGCAGTTATTTTTGCTACTGGCTTACATTCATTATCTGCTGACTTAATCATTAAGAAAAATGGGACAATTGGTTTATTAGCAACAGATGTTATAAAAAAGAGCGCTTACTTATTGAATTCTAATCGTGAGTCATAAAAGGTAATTGATAAAAATGATAAAATATTATTATGCTGATACAGAAGATAATTATCATAAAATACTGATTGATAATAATTTATCAAACTTGAAGAATTATATCTTTTTCCTTAAAGGAGATATTGGTTCAGGGAAAACTTCAATAGTTAGATCTTTTATTAATATTTATAAAACCAATAAAGTCATTACAAGCCCTACCTTTACGCTAGTTAATGAGTATCAATTTGATAATTTAAGAATATTTCATTATGACTTATATAAGGTTGAAAATAGTAAAGAATTATTAGAAATTGGAATAAATGACTACCTAAATCAAGAGGGTATACATTTTTTTGAATGGCCTGATAAATATGAAACTATTTTACCAAAACCTAATATAATTTTTGAATTAATAAGTCTTGATACTGGTAGATTGGTTAAGGTTATAAATAAAAATAATGATTAAAAAAAAGATGCCAATTTTATCAATTATTGGTCCAACATCTATTGGTAAAACTCAATTAGCTTTTATTTTTGAAAAAAAATTCCCTATTGAGATTGTAAGCGTTGATTCAGCAATGATATATAGAGAAATGGATATAGGAACTGATAAACCAACACCTCAAATATTATCAAAAATTAAACATCATCTAATTGATATAAAAAACCCTGATGAGAATTATAATGTTGGTGATTTTTACCAAGATGCGCACAGATTAATTAATGAAATACATAATAAAAAAAAGATTCCTTTATTTGTAGGAGGCACCTTGATGTATTTTAATCAATTATATTATGGATTAAATAAATTGCCTAGCAGTTCAGATGAGACACGAAAATTTATAAATAATTTAGCAAAAAAATATACTTGGGAAACTCTATATACTAATTTAAAAAATATAGATTTAAAAAGTGCAAAAAAAATTACTAAAAATGATTCTCAACGAATACAACGATTTCTTGAAATCTATTTATTAACAGGAAATCAGCCTTCATCTTTTTTATCTACTTCTATGCCTTTATCTAAAGAGTTTAATGTTATAACTATTAAACTCATTACTGATGATCGATCTTTATTGCATGATAAAATAGAACAACGAACAAAAAAAATGTTTGATAGTGGATTTGTTGATGAAGTTATTAGTATAAAAAATAAATATAATTTATCTACAGACTCTAAATCTATGAAAGCTATTGGATATAAGCAGATTATGAGTTTTCTAGATGGAAAATTATCTCATGATGAAATTATAGAGAAAACTATTTTTGCGACAAGGCAGCTTGCAAAAAGACAAATTACTTGGCTAAACAAATTTGAAAAAGCTGTTCAGATAAGAGATATAACGAAAATACCAACTTCATTACTTACCAAAATTGAGAAAAATTTGCATTTTCTATAAATAGTGTCAATATGAAATATAATTCTTTTTTGTATAAGAATTAAACTATGTATGAGGAAATATTATGGCTGAGAATCTTCAAGACAAATTCCTTAATAAGCTTAGAAAAGATAAAATAGTGGTTTCAATTTTTCTTGTAAATGGTATTAAATTGGAAGGTGTAATAGAATCATTTGACCAATATACCATACTCTTAAAAAATAAGATTACTCAAAGTGTTTATAAACACGCTGTTTCAACTATAGTTCCTACGCAGGCGACAAAATTAGAAATTGATGACAAGTAGAGTTTGTATTATTATTAATCCCGTGAGGAAATAATATGGCATGGAATGAACCTGGTGACAAAAATAAAAACCCATGGGGAAATAATAAAGGAAATAAATCTGAGCTAGATGACCTTATAAAAAACCTGGTTAGTTCATTTAGAACTCTCTTCGGAAAAGGCGGCCCTGGCCCGATAGATCCATCATCTAAAAAAAATCTAGGCATGATTGGCTTAGCTTTCTTAGCAATTTATTTATTATTTGGAATATATATTGTGAATGATGGAGAAAGAGGAGTAGTTCTACAATTCGGTAAATTTAATCAAATAACAGAACCAGGACCACACTGGATACCTAGAATTATTCAAACAGTTGAGATCGTAGATGTTTCGAAGATAAGATCTATTCAGCAAAAAACAGTTATGCTTACAGAAGATGAAAATATTGTAAGCATCAATTTCGCAATTCAATATGATATTAAAGATGCGAGTGATTTTATTTTTAATGTAAGGGATCCTGATACAACCTTGAGACAAGCTGGAGAAAGTGCAATTAGAGAAGTGTTAGGAAAAAATAGAATGGACTTTATTATCACTGAGGGAAGAGAAGAAGTTGCAAGTACAACAAAAGATTTACTGCAAAGTATTCTAGATTATTATAAATCTGGAATAAATGTACAAACAGTTAACATTCTAGAGGCACAACCGCCAGAACAAGTCCAAGATGCTTTTTCTGATGCAATTAAAGCTAGAGAAGATGAACAACGATATATAAATGAGGCTGAAGCTTATAGAAATGAAATCATACCTTTGGCAAGAGGTGAAGCAAAACAAATAGTTGAAGAGGCTAAAGCATATCGAGTTAAATTAATTAAATCAGCTGAAGGGGAAGCAACTAGATTTAGACAACTATACTCAGAGTATGTGAAAGCGCCAGAAGTAACTCGAGAAAGGCTTTACCTGGAAGCTGTAGAGTCTGTATTAGAAAACACTAGCAAAGTAATGATAGATGTAGAAGGTGGAAATAATTTGATGTATTTGCCACTAGATAAAATTATTAGACCATCAAATACATTAAATAATCAAAACAACAAAGGAAGAGATGGCAGTGACGTTGATGCGCTAACAGATAAACTAAAACTTGATAGAAATACATTTGACCCAAGAAAGAGACAAGTTTATGAATGATAGAAATATTTTAACTACAATAATCGTAACTATAATACTAATTTATTCTTCTGTATTTATAGTTGATCAAAGACAAGTCGTTATTAAGTTTAGGCTTGGAGAAATTGTATCAAGTTACAAAGATCCAGGTTTATATTTTATGATTCCATTCATAAATAATGTAAAAAAATATGATTCAAGAATTTTAACAATGGACTCTAAACCCGAACAATTCTTAACAAGCGAGAAGAAGAACGTTATAGTGGATTCATTTGTTAAATGGAGAATTTCTGGACCTGAAAATTTTTTCAGAGCATCAAAAGGAGATGAGAGAATTGGATTGAATCGTCTCTCGCAAATTATCAATGATTTGACAAAAAGTGAATTTAGTAAGAGAACAATAAATGATGTTGTTTCAGGCGATAGAGCTGAAATAATGAATCTAGTAAAGGAATCTGCAAATACGGCCGCACGACCTCTTGGAATTACTGTTGTTGATGTCAGATTAAAAAAAGTTGATTTACCTGATGAGGTGAGTGCGTCAGTATATGCGCGTATGGTGAAAGAAAGAGCAACTGTCGCTAAAGCATTTAGATCAAAAGGTAAAGAAACAGCTCAAGGGATAACTGCATTGGCTGAAAGAGAATCTGAAACAATTATTGCTGAAGCATACAAAGAAGCGCAAGAAATTAAGGGTGAAGGTGATGCCATATCCGCAGAAACTTATGCTAAATCATATAGCTTAAGCCCTGAGTTTTATTC
This sequence comes from Pseudomonadota bacterium, assembly GCA_036163455.1. Lineage (GTDB taxonomy): Bacteria > Pseudomonadota > Gammaproteobacteria. Next base: position 34,559 of record JAYZKL010000054.1, on the reverse strand, counting down.
ATTTTATAGAAGTTTAAGTGCCTATAAAAGTTCATTTAATGTTAAAGAAGACATCATGATCATGCAGCCTGATTCTGATTTTTTTAAATATTTTAACGATTCAAAAGGCAGAAAATAATATTAACTTTTGAAATACTTCTTCTTACGTTATCCATTATTCTAATTCTGGAGGGTATAATTCCATTCATTTCTCCAGAACGCTTCCGAAAGCTACTTGTTTTCATCAATGAATGTAGCAATAATACATTGAGAACTTTAGGACTAATTAGTATTATACTAGGGTTAATCCTATATTGGATTGTTGCATATCAATATTTATGACTAATAAAAATTTTGTTATACCAGACGGAATGGAATATTTCATGCCTGCTGAAGCTAAGAAATTCGAAGCCCTTAAGCAAGAGGCTTTAAAGATACTTACTAAACATAAATATGAATATATAAATCCACCAATATTTGATAATTTAAATAACCTGCTTAGCCTAAAATCACCAGATTTAGATATTGAAACACTTACAGTCACCGATCTTCAAGCTGGTGGTGAGATTGGCATCAGAGCTGATATAACTCCACAAGTTAGCAAAGTTGATTATCAGTTATCTAAGGGCATAGGCACTATGAGATATTGCTATATGGGCGATATATTAAAACTTAGCTCTAGAGATTTTGACAGAAAAAACCCATTCCAACTTGGCGTAGAAATCTTTGGTAAAAATAATAAACTTTCTGATATAGAAATAATTAAAGCCATGATTGAAGTTATTTTGCTTTCAAAACAAAATAAAATAATTATTGAATTAGGCGATGTATCACTGATAAATAATTTTTTAAATAATCTAAATTTTGATAAAGGTCAAAAAAATAGTTTAATTAATCTAATTAATTTAAAATCTATAGACGATATTAAAGATTTTTGTAAAACCAATAACTTTAGTAAAAAGAACATGAATTTTTTATTAGAGCTATTGCAACTTTCAGGTGATAAAAAAGTTATTGATGAAATAAAGAAACTTACATCTTTTCATAAAATAAACTTTAAAAGAGAACTCGATGATTTAAGTCAAATCGCTGATAAAATAAATAAATATAAAAAGTCTATTTCTGTTCAAATTGATTTATGTGAATTATATGGCTATGAATATCAAACAAGCATAATATATACTGCCTACATTCCATCATTTAGAAAAGAAATTGCTAAAGGAGGAAGATATAATGCCTACAGAATTGATAAAAATGAATTTCGAGAAGCAGCTGGTTTTAGTTTAGATTTTAAGGACATATTTGAATTATCATTATCTGGAGATCCTAGTTAAGCTATGAAAAAAAATATATTTCTCGTTGGTACACATTGGGGCGATGAAGGTAAAGGTAAAATTGTTGATGTTTTAACAGAAAATGCATCCGGATGTATTCGTTTTCAAGGAGGACATAATGCTGGCCATACGCTATTGATTAATGGAAAGGAAATTATCTTGCATTTGATACCATCGGGAATAATGAGAAATCATGTAAAGTCAATTATTGGTAATGGCGTTGTCGTTTCACTTGAAGCGTTACAGAAAGAAATAAATGATTTAGAATCTAATAATATAGCTGTTGAGAATAAATTATTTATAAGCAAATTTTGTCATGTTATCTTACCAACTCACCAATCAATTGACATAGCTCGCGAAGAACATTTAGGAAAAAAATCAATCGGGACAACTGGTCGAGGTATAGGCCCTACTTATGAAGATAAAGTTGCTAGAAGAGGACTTAGACTCATTGATTTCTTTGATGAAAAAATATTAATTAATAAAATTAAAATTTCTATGGAATATCATAATTTTCTTCTATCTGAGTATTATCAAACCTCTACTGTCTCTATTGATGAAGCCACTTCTAAGTTAATATCGATTTTTGAAAAAATTAAAAAATATATTTTTGATGTAACCCCTATTATTCTAGAATTAACCAAAGAATCTAATATCGTTTTTGAAGGAGCACAAGGAACAATGTTAGATATTGATCATGGAACATATCCATATGTCACATCATCTAACACGACATATCCAGGGCTAACAACAGGAACTGGATTTGGTAGTAACAAAATAAATTATTCTTTAGGAATCACAAAAGCCTATACAACAAGAGTAGGAAATGGACCATTCCCAACTGAACTTAAAAATGATATTGGAACAAAGCTTGCAGAATGGGGAGGAGAAGTAGGGGCTACGACTGGTAGAGCAAGAAGATGTGGATGGTTAGATTTAAAAATTCTAAATAAGGCGATTGAATTAAATAATTTAAATGCTATTGCACTTACAAAATTAGATGTTCTTGATAAATTAGATAAAATAAAAATAGCTAAAAATTATGAAAATATTAATGATACTAGCAGCATTGAATATTTTGAATTAGATGGATGGGAAATTTCTACACAAGGGATTACTAAGCTTGAAGACTTACCAAAAAATGCACGTAATTATATTGATGCAATTGAAGACTACTCAAATATTTCTATAGATTTAATTTCTACAGGCGCTTCTAGGGACGATATAATATTTGTAAAAAATATTTTTAAATGAGTAAAAACAATAATAAATCTATAAACAAAAATGTTTATGGCATACATAGTTCTACATCTATATTAAAATCAAACCCCAATTCAGTTGTCAAAGTTTTAATTAAAAAGGATTCAAAAAATAAACAACTTTTAGAAATATACAGTATTGCAGAGTCAAAGAATATCCCAATTACTGAAGCAGATAAAGATGTCTTAACAATGAGTTGTCTCTCTAATAAGCATCAAGGTGTGGTTTGTGAAATTAATTCAATATCGAATGTAGATTTTAATATAGACATGTATCTTCACAATAAAAAAACCCCCCTCATTATAATTTTTGATTCTATCCAAGACCCTAGGAATCTTGGCTCATGTATAAGATCTGCCAATGCTTTTGGCGTTTCCTTAATAATTAAGAAAAAATCTCAATCCTGCCCAATCACACCCCTTGTTCATAAAGCTGCATCTGGAGGGCTCCAAGGCATAAATTTATTTGAGAGCAATAATTTGGCTGCCATTGTAAATAAATTAAAGAAAAATAATATTTTTATTTTAGGCGCTCATCATAATGCTAAAAATGAAATAGCAATTCTCCAAAAGGATAATTTGAAATGTGGTTGTGCAATAATAGTTGGTTCAGAAGGGATGGGTATCAGTAAGTCGTTATTGAAATTGTGTGACGAAGTTTATCGTATACCAACCATTGGTTCTGTTGAATGTTTGAATGTTTCTGTCGCTACAGGAATCATACTTCATGAAGTAGCTAGATTTTTCAAAAAAAGTAAATGATTGTTTGAAATATATACATTTGTCCAGTAGTATTCGCAATGAGGATTATTTGAATGAGAAATTATGAAATTGTACTAATGTTTGATATTAATCAAGATAGTTTGACAGAACAAACTATGGACAAGTATCAAAAGATTATTTCTTCAAAGGGCGGAAAAGTTGATCGATATGAGGATTGGGGAAATCTAAAGCTAGCGTATGAAATTAATAAAAATAACAAAGCTCGTTATATAATGATGAACATACAAGCAGACAATCAAGTAATAGACGAAATATCAGGGCTTATAAAATTTAATGATTCTATTCTTAGGCATATCATACTTCAACGCACAAAGGCATATACAGAGTCATCAGTTATGATGAATAGAGAAAAAACTAATAAAGAAGAAGCGCATTAATTATTTAAATATGGAAAATAGAACAACAAATAACGAGATTGATAAAGAAAAATTTAACTCAAAAGATATAGATTATAAGAATATAGGTTTTTTAAAGAAATTTATATCTGAAACAGGAAAAATTAATCCTAGAAGAACTGGCTCTTTAAGCGGAAAGGATCAGAGAAAAATAAATAAAGCGATAAAAATTGCTAGATACCTAGCACTTATCCCTTATTGCGACAATCATAAATAACATGAAAGTTCTTTTGTTACAAAAAATTAATAAACTCGGTGATATTGGCGCAGAAATTTCTGTGAAACCAGGTTATGCAAGAAACTATTTGTTGCCTAAAAAGATTGCTGTTATGCCAACAAAAGAAAATATTCTTTTTGTTGAAAAGAAAAAACAGGAATTATTAGCTGAAGAAGAGAAAATCAAGAATCTTGCTCTAGAAAAACAAGAAAAATTAAAATATTTTTCTGAGAACCCAATAGTTTTTATGGCAAAGATTCAAGAAGAAGACAAAATCTTTGGTTCTATTACTCTTCAAAATATTTTAGATAAGATAAATGATCAAGGTCATGAAATAGAAAAAAAACAAATTAATCTTCCATTGGGTACAATTAAGACAATTGGTGAATTTACTGCTCATATTAATTTACACCCTGAAGTTAGTATTGAAATACCTATACTTGTCAAGGAAGAAGCAAATGTTCTTCCTAAAACATAAAGAAAATTTTTCCTAGTCAAGATATAAAGTCATTCATTTTTCGGTTAGAATGAAGTATGGCTCCAAAAATACCATCTATTCCTAAATCAACTGACGCTGAACAAGCTTTTCTTGGAGCGCTTATAATGGATGGCACAGGATGGGAGAAAATCACTGATAAAATTGATGTAAATGATTTCTATGAATCTAACCATCAAATTATTTTTAAAGAATTATTGAATCTCGCTTTAAGCAATCAATCTATTGATATTTTAGTACTTGAGGAGGCCTTAAAAAGTAAATCTGTATTAGATAAAGTAGGAGGTGTAGAGTATTTGAAAGCTCTTGTCAAAAAATTACCCACATCTGCTCACATAGAAACTTATGCAGCAATCATAAGAGAAAAATCAATAATGCGTAAGTTAATTAATACTAGTACAAAAATTATTGAACAAGTCCATCAAAGCGATGAAGGGAATGTTAATGATGTTTTAGATAAAGCAGAAACTGAAATTTTTGGGATTACCAGTGAGACTAAAACAAATGATGGGTTAACTAAAATTGGACCTATTGTGAGTGATATGGTTGAGTTGATTTATGAGAAGAAAAATAATAATAAAATTGATTATCTTCTTACAGGTTACAAAAAACTTGATGAAAGATTGGGTGGTTTACAAAAATCTGATTTGATTGTTATTGCAGGAAGACCGTCAATGGGTAAGACAGCTTTCTCTATGAATGTAGCCTTAAATATTGTTCTAAAACAAGAAAAGAAAGTGGGATTTTTTAGTTTAGAAATGTCTGCTCAGCAGATTGCCCTACGAATGCTATCAACTCTTAGTACTGTATCTATGCAACAAATAAGAACAGGAGATTATGAATCTTCATCAGATAATACGAAGGCAGTTACCTCCGCAATCACTATGATGCAAGAATGTGATTTTTTTGTTGACGAGACCCCATCAATTACACCTATGGATTTAAGAGCAAAAGCTAGGCGCATGAAAAGAGAACACGGAGTTGATTTAATTATCATTGATTATCTGCAGCTTATGGGAGTCACAAGATCACGTAATTTTGATCAAAATAGGGTGAATGAAATTTCGGAAATTACCAGAGCATTGAAAGCGTTGGCAAAAGAATTAGATATTCCAGTGATTGCTCTTTCTCAGCTTAATAGAGATGTTGAAAAGAGAAATGATAGACGACCATTTTTATCAGACCTGAGAGAGTCCGGCTCTATTGAACAAGATGCTGATATAGTCATGTTTCTTTACCGAGATGAAGTATATAATAAAAATGCTGAAACCAAAAATACAGCTGAAGTTAATATTGCAAAACATCGTAATGGAGAAATCGGACAAACTATATTAACATTCAGACCGGCATGTACTAGATTTGAGGACTATCAACCACCTGTATATGAAAATAACAAAGATTTTGGTGCTTAAGCTAAACTATTCTTCTAATAACTCAAGTTTATTTTTTTTATTTTCCCATTCTTTTGCATCTTTAGGCGCATCTTTTGCTTGAGATAGGATAGGCCACTTTTTTGAGAGTCTCTCATTGATTTCAAGAAACTTTTTTTCATCCTCCTTTATATCTTCATCTGAAACAATGGCATCTATTGGGCACTCTGGTTCACAGAGAGAACAATCAATGCATTCATCCGGATTAATTACTAAAAAATTTGGACCTTCATGAAAACAATCAACAGGACACACTTCCACGCAATCAGTATATTTGCACTTTATACAGTTTTCTGTGATAACATATGTCATTGAATTTTTTTATTAAAATAATATTAGCACTATGAAAAAAATAAAGAAAGCTGTCTTTCCTGTGGCGGGTCTAGGGACACGATTTTTACCAGCTACAAAAGCTAGCCCAAAGGAAATGCTGCCAGTTGTTGATAAACCTTTAATACAGTATGCTGCGGAAGAGGCTATTGATGCAGGAATTAACCACTTAATCTTTGTAATAGGTAGAACTAAAAATGCAATTATAAATCACTTTGACCCTTCACCTAAGTTAGAAGAAGATCTTAGAAATAAAAAAAAATTAAATCTATTAAAACTTATAAAGAAAATTGTTCCAAAGAATGTAAACTGTACTTTTGTTAGACAAGAAAAGCCATTAGGGTTAGGACACGCCATCTATTGTGCAAAAAAAATTATTGGAAATAGTGATTTTGCGGTAATCCTCGCCGATGATTTAATTAAATCTAAAATTCCTACGATTAAACAAATGATAAATATTAGAAATAAATTTGATTCAAATGTTTTAGCCCTCGAGATAATTGCCAAACATGAGACTGACAAATATGGTATCGTAGAATATTCACAAAAAACAAAAAATCTAGTTAAAATTAAATCTATTGTTGAAAAACCAAACCCATCAGCAGCTAAATCTAATTTGGCTGTGGTCGGCCGTTATATATTTTCATCTAAAATCTTTAAAATGATTGAAAATACTGAGCCAACAGTTGGTAGAGAAATTCAAATAACAGATGCAATCTGTAAATTACTTGATTCTGAAGATGTTTTAGGGTCTAAATTTTCTGGCCCGAGATTTGATTGTGGAAGCAAAATTGGATATTTGAAAGCAAATGTTGAATATGCTCTTGAGCATCCTGAAGTAAAAACAGAATTTAAAAAGTATTTAGAAAAAATCAAAATTTAAAAATTAATTGATGAAACAGCTTCTTAATTATATGATGTTTTAAATTATTCCCCGGTAGCTCAGTTGGTAGAGCGAGTGACTGTTAATCACCAGGTCGGCGGTTCGAGTCCGTCCCGGGGAGTTTCTAAAGATAAGATGTCATCCTATCCATTGCTGTTTGTAGAGAATCCATATCTAGCGCTATTGAAATCCTTAAGTGACCTTCAAAACCAAATGCACTGCCTGGGACAACAGCAACTTTAGCTTCTTCCAAAAGATACAAAGCAAGATCACTGTCATTATTAAATTTTCCATTATTTTTTATAAGATCTTTAAATGAAGGAAAAATATAAAATGTACCATCAGTGTCTTTACATTCTACTCCTTTAATTTTATTTAAAGCAGTAACCACTAAATCATGTCTTTTTTTGTACTCAACATTCATAGATTTAATTTCATTACATTCTTTTGTTAGAGCTTCACAGGCAGCTGCTTGTGATATGGAACTTGGACAAGAAGTGCTTTGTGATTGTAATGTTTTCATTGCTTTTATAATTTCTTTAGGCCCTGCTGCATAACCTATCCTCCAACCAGTCATAGCATATGCTTTTGAAATTCCATTAAAGATAATAGTTCGATCATAGAGTTCACTACAAACATTAAGTATGTTATGGAATTTCTCTTTATGCCAGATTACATGTTCATAAATATCATCAGAGGCTATATAGATATTTGGATGTTGTAGTATTAAATCAGCAATTTCTTTTAAAGTATTAGAATCAAAATATTTACCGCTCGGATTGTTTGGGCTATTTAATAAAAATAATTTAGTTTTATTAGTAATAATATTTTTTAATTCATTAATATTTATATTTAAGTTATTGTCATATGTTGTTTTAAGAAATATAGGTTTGCCACCAGCATATCTAACCATATCTACATATGATACCCAATATGGCGTTGGTATAATAACCTCATCGCCTTCATTAAGAAAGACCTGCAAGAAGTTAAATAAAGATTGTTTGCACCCATTAGAGGCAATTATTTGTTCTGACGAATAGACTAACTCATTTTCTTTCTTTAGCTTAGTCTTTATTGCATCTTTTAATTGTGAGGTACCATCTACAGCCGTATATTTGGTTGAACCAGAGTTAATAGCAGAACGAGCTGCTTCCTTTATATGTTCAGGTGTATCAAAATCTGGTTCCCCTACAGTGAGAACAATGACATCCATTCCCTTTTGACGCATTTCATTCGCTCTTGCGGTAAGAGCCATCGTGGATGAAGGGTTTATTAATTTTATCCTTTTTGAGATTGTCAACTTAGTTTCCTTGAATAAGATATTATCATAATAGAGTCTTTTAAGTAAACTTCATGTTAAAATATCATTTATGAGGAAATTAATTCTCAACACCAAACTCAAAGCATCGGGTGATCAACCTAAAGCCATCAGTGCGTTAGTAGATAGTATCCAAAATGGTGTCTCACATCAGACCCTTTTAGGAGTAACTGGATCTGGAAAAACTTTCACAATGGCAAAATTGATTGAAAAAACCAATAAAACAACTTTAATAATAGCGCCAAATAAGACTTTAGCTGCTCAACTTTATACTGAAATGAGAGATTTTTTTCCAAAGAATTCAGTTGAGTATTTTGTTTCGTATTATGATTATTATCAACCAGAAGCATATGTCCCAGTTTCTGACACATATATTGAGAAAGATGCATCACTGAATGAGCACATAGAACAAATGAGATTATCTGCCACGAAATCTTTATTTGAAAGAAATGATGCCATTGTAATAGGAACAGTATCTGCTATTTATGGTTTGGGTGACCCAGATACTTATTTTAAAATGATTTTGCACATGGTGATTGGAGATGTCGTAGACCAAAGGAAAATTTTGAGAAGGTTGAGTGAGTTACAGTATCTGAGAAATGATACAGAACTCAGAAGAGGGGCTTATCAAGTTAGGGGTGAAATAATAGACATATTTCCTGCGGACTCTGAAAGAGAAGCAGTACGAGTTGAGCTGTGTGGAGATGAAATTGAAAATCTATACACTTTTGATCCATTAACTGGGGAAATCTTAAAAAAAATAAAGAGATGTACAATTTATCCAAAAACACATTATGTTACACCAAAAACAATACTAGATAATGCTGTGATACAAATTAAAAAAGAACTAGAAGAGAGATTAAAATTTTTAAGAAGCCAAAATAAATTACTTGAATTACAAAGACTAAAAGAAAGGACAAATTTTGATTTAGAAATGATACAAGAAATGGGGTATTGTTCTGGTATCGAGAATTACTCAAGATACATTTGTGGAAGAGATGCTGGATGCCCCCCACCATGTTTATTAGATTATATGCCAAAAGATGGAATGATAATAATAGATGAAAGTCATGTGACAGTGCCACAGCTTGGAGGCATGTATAGGGGTGATAAGTCAAGAAAAGAAACTTTAGTTGATTATGGTTTTAGATTGCCATCAGCTTTAGATAATAGACCTTTACAATTTAGTGAATTTGAAAAATATAAATTCCAAACAGTTTATGTTTCTGCAACACCAGGACCTTATGAAATAGATAACTCCACACATATAGTTGAACAAGTCATACGTCCTACAGGACTAATAGATCCAAATGTAGAAGTCAGACCATCTTCAAATCAAGTTGAAGATGTCTTATCTGAAATAAATAAGGTGGTTAAAAATAAAAATAGAGTTTTAATTACAACATTAACAAAAAAAATGGCTGAGAATTTAACTGATTATCTTGAGGGCTTTGATGTTAAAGTTAGATACTTGCATTCAGATATAACTACTATCGATAGAGTTGAAATAATCAGAGATTTAAGACAAGGAGAATTTGATGTTCTGGTAGGCATTAATCTTTTACGAGAAGGCTTAGATTTGCCTGAGGTAGAATTGGTAGCTATATTAGATTCTGATAAAGAGGGCTTTTTGAGATCAGAAAGATCTCTAATTCAAACTATTGGAAGGGCTGCTAGAAATATCAAGGGAAGAGTTATTTTGTATGGTGATGAAATGACTGGCTCAATGAAAAAGGCAATTGATGAAACAGATAGAAGGAGAGAAATACAAGTAAGTTTTAATAAAATGAATAATATTAAACCTCAAGGCATTAAAAAAGCTATCAAAGAATATCTTGATGAAGATATTTATCTGTCTAATAAGAAAATTGATAAAGTTGCTAACATTTCTGAAATTAAAAAAAGGTTTCCAAAAGTAAAAGAATCTAATGTTCATCTAATTATTAAAAAACTAGAAAACCAAATGTTTGAATATGCTAAAGATTTAGAATTTGAGAAAGCTGCAGAATTGAGGGATCAAATTTCGTCTCTTCAAGAAAGTTTTTTGGATATGCCAAAAATAAAAAAACAAAGATATTGATGAGTGAGGTTAAAAAACTTTATAGACAGAAAACAGCTTGAGAAACAGTTATCGCCGTGTTAATTTTTACATAATTTAGGCGCGTAGCTCAGCTGGTTAGAGCGCCACCTTGACATGGTGGAGGTCGTTGGTTCGAACCCAATCGTGCCTAAAAGAATTATATTATGCTAGATATTATTATAGATAATAAAAATATATCAATTAAAGAAAATCAATCTATTGAGGATATAATAGGTTCAAACTTTGATATTGATAACGTTGTTGCGGCTAAAATTAATAACCGGCTTGTTGATTTAAGTAATATTATTAATGAAAATTGCACAATTCAACTAATTAAGAATTCTGATAAAGAGGGTCTAGAAATTATAAGACATACTTGTGCACATGTTTTTGGTCACGCAATTAAACAACTTTATCCTGATGTAAAAATGGCAATAGGACCTGTAATTGAAAATGGTTTTTATTATGATATTTATTCTGAAAATTCTATTTCTGAAAAGGAATTAGAGAAGATAGAGTCATTAATGAAAAAATTAGTAACAAAAAAATATATTGTCAAACGAGAAGTGGTAGATAGAAAAAAAGCAATTGAAGTTTTTACAAATCGTAAAGAAGATTTTAAATTAAAATTAATTGATGAAATTCCGAATGATGAAATTATCGCTATCTATCATCATGAAGAATATATTGATATGTGCAGAGGGCCACATTTAACCAATACGAGACATTTAAAAGCATTTAAACTGACTAAAGTATCTGGCTCATATTGGAAAGGAGATTCAAAAAATCAAGCTTTACAGCGCATATATGGGACTGCTTGGAATGATAAAGAAGCACTAGATAATTATTTACATCAACTTGAAGAGGCTGAGAAAAGAGACCATCGAAAACTTGGCAAGAAACTTAATTTGTTCCATTTTCAGGAGGAATCTCCAGGTATGGTTTTTTGGCACAATCAGGGGTGGATTATATTTAATTTAATTAAGCAGTATATTACAGATTTTTTAAGCGAGAACAATTATCAAATCATTAATACACCACAAATACTAGACAAAACTCTTTGGAAAAAATCTGGACATTTGGATAAGTTTTCAGATCTTATTTTTGATGTATCTTCAGAAAATAGAGAATATGCAATTAAACCTATGAGTTGCCCTGGCCATGTACAAATTTATAACCAAGGCTTAAAAAGCTATAAAGATTTACCCATTAAATTAGCTGAATTCGGACTTGTTCATAGAAATGAACCTTCTGGAACTTTGCACGGCTTAATGAGGATAAGAGCCTTTACTCAAGATGATGCGCACATTTTTTGTACTACAAATCAAATTGAAGTAGAAATAAAAAAACAAATTGAAAATATATATCAAATCTATAAAGACTTTGGATTTTCCAATGTAAAAGTAGAACTCTCTACAAGGCCTGAACTTAGAGTTGGCGATGAATCAATATGGGATAAATCTGAAGAATCACTTAAACAAGCTCTAGATAGCAAGAAAATTAAGTGGGCGTTGAATGAAGGGGATGGTGCATTTTATGGCCCTAAAATAGACTTTTCCCTTAAGGATTCACTTGGGAGAGTTTGGCAGCTTGGAACAATACAGTTAGATTTTTCTATGCCAGCTCGATTAGATGCATATTTTATTAACGAAAAAGGTGAAAAAGAGAATCCAGTTATGATACATAGAGCTATACTTGGTTCATTAGAAAGATTTGTTGGTATCTTGCTTGAAGAATATTCAGGAGATTTGCCTTTGTGGTTGGCTCCGACACAAATGGTTATTATGAATATTACAAAACAGCAGGAGGAAGCCTGCGAAGAATTACTTAAATTATTAAAAAACCATTCATTTAGACCAGCCATAGACTTGAGGAATGAGAAAATTAGTTACAAAATTAGAGAACATACCCTTAAAAGGATTCCTTATTTGGTTATAATAGGTGATAGGGAAGCTTCTAAAAATGAGGTTTCAGTTAGAACTAGAACTGGCGAAGATTTAGGTTCAATTAAAATTGAGGACTTTATCACCAATTTAGAAAAATTGGTCTCTGATAAATCTAAGCTACTAAAATAGGAGAAAAGTTATATCGACCGCTAAGAGATTAAGGATGAATTCAAGAATTTTTGCTACAGAAATTCGACTTATAGCATCTGATGGAAAACAAGTAGGTGTTGTTGAAACCAAAAAGGCTTTAACAATGGCTGAAGAAGAAGGATTAGATCTTGTAGAAATTGTCCCAAATGAAAAACCTCCTGTATGTAGGATTATGGACTATGGGAAGTTTAAGTTTGAACAGTCAAAAAAAGCTCATTCGGCAAAGAAAAAACAAAAGCAAACTCATGTCAAAGAAGTAAAATTCAGACCCAATACAGAAGAAGCTGATTATCAAGTAAAATTAAAGAGTCTGATAAAATTTTTAGGAAGTGGCGATAAAGCCAAAATAACCATGAGGTTTCGTGGAAGAGAGATTGCTCATCAGGTAATAGGTAGAGATTTTTTAGATAGAATACAAAAGGATTTAGAAAATTATGGTATAGTTGAGCAAATACCATCCTTTGAAGGTCGACAAATGGTAATGGTTATAGCGCCAAAGAAATAAATCTAGTATACTTAGCGCTTGCATCAGTAAAGAGGAATGAAATCATGCCAAAAATGAAGAGTAATAGAGGAGCAGCTAAGAGATTTACAAAATCACCATCTGGGGGATTTAAGAGAGCACAATCTCATCGTAGACATATCCTCACAAAAAAAAGCACAAAAAGAAAAAGGCACCTTAGGGATGATGCAGTTATAAGTAAAGCAGATACGGCATTAGTTAAAAGAATGTTACCTTATTAAAAGAGAGAGTTATGGCTAGAGTAAAACGTGGCGTAGTAGCACATTCAAAACATAAAAAAATACTTAAGCTTGCCAAAGGATATAGAGGAGCAAGAAGTAGGGTTTTTAGAGTAGCTAAGCAAGCAGTAATTAAAGCTGGCCAGTATGCCTATCGTGACCGAAAACAAAAGAAAAGAGAGTTTCGTTCATTATGGATTTCTAAAATTAATGCAGCTGCAAGGCAAAACAATATATCGTATAGCCAACTTATCAATAGTCTAAAAAAATCAAATATAATCCTTAACAGAAAAATGCTTGCTGACTTAGCAATGAACAATACTCAAAATTTTTCAGCACTCGTGAAATCATTAACAAAAGAAAACTAATACATTGACATCTTTGAGTAAAAAATTTTCTTTTTTAATCACAGAATTTAAAGATAAATTGGGAGCATGCACCTCCTATAATGATTTGATAAATCTTAAATCACAATTTCTAGGAAAAAAAGGAAAAGTAACCATAGAATTTAATAAAATTAAAGAATTAAATATTGAAGATCGAAAAAAACATGGCCAAGATCTTAATATAATAAAATCAGAAATATCATCATTGCTTGATGCTGAAATTATTAAAAAGAAGAACCAAAATTTACAAACTACCCCATCAAATTTTTTTGATATTAGTTTGCCTGGAAAAAATATTGGTTATGGTTCTAGACATCCTATAAGTTTAACGATTGACTTAATTGAAAAAGTTTTATTAAATTTTGGTTTTGTAACAGCGACTGGCCCAGAAATTGAAAATGATTTTTTTAATTTTGAAGCTCTTAATATTCCTAAAAATCACCCTGCACGAGATATGCATGACACATTTTATTTGACAGATCAAATGCTTCTTAGAACTCATACATCATCTGTCCAAATTCATACAATGTTAAATGAAAAACCTCCAATTAAAATTATGACCCCTGGAAAAGTTTACAGATGTGACTCTGATCCTACGCATTCTCCAATGTTTCATCAAGTTGAAGGATTATATGTAGATGAAAATGTTAATTTTTGTCATCTAAAAGGATTATTAACAAATTTTTTACAAGAATTTTTTAATAATAAAAAAATAGAAATTAGATTTAGACCTTCTTATTTTCCATTTACAGAGCCTTCTGCTGAAATTGATATTAAATTTAAAAATAAATGGTTAGAAGTCTTGGGTTGTGGGATGGTCCATCCAAATGTACTAAAAAACGTAGGTATAAATCATAAAGATTTCTCTGGTTTTGCTTTTGGCCTTGGAGTTGAAAGACTTGCAATGCTTAAATACAGTATCAGTGACTTAAAAGTATTTTTTGATAATGATATAACATTTTTATCTCAATTTAGTGTCTTAAGATAATGAAATTAAATATCCAATGGCTAAAAGAAATACTGCCAAAAACTCCGTCAAACAACAAGCTGTGTGAAAAATTAACCTCTATTGGGCTTGAAGTATCAAACTCCAAAACATCTAAACATGGATTTATAATTGATATAGATATTACTCCGAATAGATCAGATTGTTTATCTGTTTTTGGAATTGCAAGAGATCTATCAGCTGCATATAGACAAAAGATTTTAGCTCCAAAAGCATCCAATATAAATATAAAAAAGTCTAATCAAATTATTAAATCAGTTAATAAAAAAATATCACCACACTATACGTGCCTTACAATCAATGGGATTAATAATAGAACTAAGACTCCAAGTTTAATAAGGGGTAGGTTAGAGAGCTGCGGAATAACCTCTATAAACTTAATAGTTGATATATTAAATTATGTGATGGTTGAGTTGGGACAACCTTTTCATGCATTTGATAATGATACTTTAGATGGAAAATTAAATGTTAGATTCAGTAAAAAAAATGAAATAATAGATAGTTTAAATGACAAAAAATATGCTTTAAAAGAAAGCACGCCTGTTATTGCTGATAAATCTAAAGTGCATGCAATAGCTGGAATTATTGGTTCAAAAAATTCAGCTGTAACCAAATCTTCAAAAAATATAATTATTGAATGCGCTCACTTTCTACCAGAACTTATAAGAAGCGCTTCTAAAGAATATAGAATACAAACTGATTCTTCTTATAGGTTTGAAAGAGGGGTAGATCCATTATCCCATAAATATGTGCTATCAAGAGTTATATATTTTATAAAGAAATATACTACATATCAGGACATAAAAATTTATAACTATTTAGATAAATCTTTAGATAAATCTAAAAATAATAAAATTGTTTTTAATACTAAGCAAGTTTATAGAATTTTGGGAAAGAAAATAGGTAATTCAGAAATCAGAGATATATTTAAATATTTAGGATTTGCTTACAAGCAATCTAAGGAGAAGTTTAACATTACTATCCCATCCTATAGGTTTGATATTAGTAATGAATATGATTTAATTGAAGAAATAGCTAGAATAATTGGGTTTGATCAGTTTAAAGCCCAAATTCCTTCGACAGGCATCCTTAATAAAAAAATAAAAACAGAAATATTTCCAACCAATAAGGTTTCTTCTTTATTAATATCAAGGGGTTATAATGAAATAAAGTCTTATAGTTTTCTGCCAAAAGACTATCAGAGAGAATTTGTCTCTAATAAATCAATAAATATAATTCAAAACCCTATTTCAGAAGATAAAGCAGAAATGCGAGTTTCATTGTTACCAAGTTTAGTGAGAACTTATCAATATAATGCTAACAGACAACAGAAAGACATAAAGGTATTTGAGATAGGTAAGACTTATCAGAAAAATAGCGCTGGCAAGATATTTGAGATAGATACTCTCTCGGGCTTGATTTCAGGACAAAGTTCAGAATCTTCACTCAAAGTTGATTCAAAGGCACTTGATTTTTTTGATCTAAAAGGAGATTTGATATCCATATTGCCGAATATTGTTCTTAGAAAGACCAATATATCTAAATTTCTTAATAGCGAAATTCAAGCAAATATAATTCAGAATAATAAGCAAATTGGAATTTGTGGACAAATTTCAAATTTGTTGTGTGCTAAGGAGTCGGTAGAAAATAAACTTTTTGCTTTTGAAATTATTCTAAATCAAGACCTTTTTCCTGAAAATATAAAATATGCTCCAATTTCTCAGTTTCCTAAAATACGCAGAGATTTAACTATTTTAATAGATGATAAAATCCCTGGAACAGATATAATAGATATTATAACAAGACAGAGTTATAAATATTTGATATATATTAAGATTAATGATGTTTTCTATGACCGTACATTTGATTCAACTAAAAAAAGTTTATCACTTGAACTTCATTTTCAAAATAAAAGTGCCACGCTTGTAGATGCAGATGTAAACCTTTCAGTGACTAAGATACTTGAATTATTACAAAAGAAATTTGATGCACAACTGAGAACATAAATGACTATTACTAAAAACTCTTTAATAGACACAATACATACTGAAGTTGGTTTAAACAAAAGAGAAGCTAAGGAACTTGTTGAAGAATTTTTTGAAATAATTAAATGTACTCTTGAAAGGGGTGAAGACATTAAATTTTCTGGATTTGGCAACTTTATTTTAAGAAATAAAAAACCACGACCTGGAAGAAACCCAAAAACTGGAGAAAAAGTGGTTATTAGTGAACGAAGAGTAGTAACTTTTAAATCTGGACTTAAATTAAAATCTCAATTGGAAGCTTATGATGGAGACAAATAGTGATACATCAATAAATATACCAAATAAAAGATATTTTACTATTGGCGAGGTATCTAAAATTTATGGTATAAAATCTCATGTATTGAGGTATTGGGAACAAGAGTTTAAGCAGCTTGAACCTATAAAAAGAAGAGGCAATAGAAGATATTATCAACAAAAGGATTTGATGTTAGTTTCTCAAATTAATGAGCTCTTAAATAAGCAAGGATTTACGATAGAGGGAGCAAAGAATAAGCTCAGCGAAACAACAATGACTCAACATCAATATCTTGATAGGCAAATTTTAGATCAATTGTCAGTAGACTTAGAAAAAATCTTATCTATTTTAAAAAGATAACCCAAAATGATTGAGACTTTTAGATCTAAATACGATTATAAAGATTATAATGTTAGTAAGATTAATGGCATTAGGTATTATCAAATAAACGAAAATAAGCTTGTTCCAAGCGTAACTTCTATTTTGAACACAACAAAATCAAACTTTGTATCTACGCAAAAAAACATGAATAATGCTAGTTTTGATGCAATGGCAATAGGAAATTTGATGCACCAGTATTTAGATTACTATATTTCTAGTAAAACAAATTTTAGACAAACAGATAAAAACTTTCTTATAGCAGAAAGTCTTGCAAAAATCATAATAGAAAACTGCATAAAAAATTTTGATGAGATTTGGGGTAGTGAGGCATCCGTTCATTATAAAAATAGGTACGCAGGGACCATTGATCTTATTGGAGTAATTAATAAGAAACTTTTCTTGATAGACTATAAATCATCATATAGAAGAAAAACTAAGGAAGAAATCGATGAACATTTTCTGCAATTAGCTGCATATACAATAGCTCATGATTGGCAATACAAAACAAAAATTGATAGCATAATGGTTTTCTTATGTATGAGAAATGGTAATTTTGAAGAAATTGTTGTTTCATCAGATGAATTAAAAGAATATCAAACTAGATGGTTTGAAAGATTAGATTTATTTGAGGAAAAAATATAATTATGAATAACGATGATATATTAGATATATTAAATAAAGCACAAGAGCTTGAAAAGAAATTTGTTGAGCTCAGGAGGTTAGTTTGACTATGATGGCCTACCATCAAAGATAGCTGCAGTAGAACAACAGCTACAAGATAAAGATATTTGGACAAATACAAGAAAACTAGCAACCATTCAAAAAGAGCTTAAAGCCTTAAAATCCTCTTTTTCAGAAATGCAAAAAATAAATAATGATATTGAAATGGCTCAATATACTCTGAATTCATTAATTAAAGATAATTTAATTGATAAAAATAGTGATCTTGTAAAAGAAATGAGAGAATTGATATCAAATTCAGATGAACTTATTTATCAAATTGAATTTAAACAAATGTTTAAAAATGAACATGATTCATATGATGCATACCTAGATATTCAATCAGGTTCAGGAGGGACAGAGGCTCAAGACTGGGTATCAATGCTAATGAGAATGTATCTAAAATGGTGTGAAAGGCATAAATTTATTGCTGAGATAACAGAAGCTTCAGAGGGAGAAGTAGCTGGATATAAAAGTGTAACAATTAAAATTAATGGTGACTACGCATTTGGTTGGTTAAGGACAGAAACTGGAATACATAGATTAGTAAGAAAATCTCCATTTGATTCAGGAAGTCGTAGACATACATCTTTTGCATCAATCTTTGTATATCCACAAATTGAGGATGATTTAAATATAGAAATAAATCCAGCAGATATACGAGTTGATGTATATAGAGCTAGTGGAGCTGGAGGACAGCATGTTAATACTACAGAATCAGCAGTAAGAATTACCCACATACCTACTAAAATTGTTGTTCAATGCCAAAATAGTCGTTCACAACATAAAAACAAAGAAAGCGCATTAAAGCAACTACGTGCTAAACTATATTTATATGAGATTGAAAAACAAAATGCCCTTAAGAATAAAATTGAATCAGAAAAGTCTGATATAGGATGGGGCAGTCAAATAAGATCATATATACTTGATGACTCAAGGGTTAAGGATTTGAGAACTAAGCACGAAACTGGTAATACCCAAGCTGTTCTTGATGGAGAGTTAGATCAATTTATAGAAGCAAGTTTAAAGGCTGGATTATAAGATGGATGATGATAATAAACTAATTCTAGAACGTAAGAAAAAGTTAGATAGAATAAAAGAAAAATTTAACCCATATCCAAACACATTTCAAAAATCTGATAGGAGCGCATCACTTTTAGATGCATATATCAATCTAAGCAAAGATGATTTAGCAGAAAAAAAAATTAATGTCTCTATAGCTGGAAGACTAATGATGATAAGAGAAATGGGTAGCTCAACATTTTCAGATTTACATGACGAGACAGGAAAGATTCAAATTTATCTACAAAAAAAATCTTTATCTGCAGAAAGCAAAGATATTTTGGCGGACTTAGATCTAGGAGATATAGTTGGAGTTAAAGGCATCTTATTTAAAACTAAAACTAATGAATTAACAATCAATGCTTCTGAAGTTATTTTGCTTGCAAAATCTTTAAGACCCTTACCTGAAAAGTTTCATGGAATTTCAGATATAGAAATTAAATATAGACAAAGATATTTGGATTTGATGACAAATCTTAGTACCAAAGATCTTTTTAAAAAAAGAACCAAAATCGTTTCATCTATAAGAGATTTTTTTATTGAAAATGGCTTTTTAGAAATAGAGACACCTATGATGCATATCATTCCTGGAGGTGCTACTGCGAAACCTTTTATTACTCATCATAATTCACTTGATATGGATTTATATCTCAGGGTTGCTCCAGAGCTATTTTTAAAAAGATGTATTATAGGTGGTTTTGAGAAAGTTTTTGAAATAAATCGTAGTTTCAGAAACGAAGGGTTATCAATAAAACATAATCCAGAATTTACAATGATTGAGTTTTATAGTGCCTATCAAGACTATTTATATTTAATGGATTTAATTGAAAAGATGTTTGCTGATATAAAGAATAAAATTGGAATTAAAGATACTTTTGAGTATCAAGATATGTCCATTGATTCGAGCACGCCGTTTAAAAGAATTAAGTTTTATGATGCATTGTTTGAATACAATAAAGAAATTAATTCGGAAAATATTAGTGATTTAAAATTTTTAATTGATTATGCTAAAAAATCTGATATATCAGTTACGGATACAAAATCGTTATTTCAAACACATTTAGATATATTTGAAAAAACAGTAGAAAAAGAATTAATTAATCCAACATATATAACTCATTATCCTACTGATGTTTCACCCCTTGCAAGGAGCTTTGATAATGATCAAGGGTTAGCCGAAAGATTTGAATTGTTTGTTGCTGGAAGAGAAGTTGCAAATGGCTTTTCAGAATTAAATAATCCATATGAACAATCACTCAGATTTACAAGACAAGCTGAATCAACTAATGATGAGAAAATGTCATATGATAAGGATTTTATAACAGCGTTAGAATATGGCATGCCGCCAACTGCTGGAGCTGGCATAGGAATAGATAGATTAATTATGTTATTAACAAACTCATCTTCTATAAGAGATGTACTTTTATTTCCATTAATGAAGCCCAAAAAGTAAGTTAGCAGGAAATAGATTTTTAAGTAGATAACAGATTTTCAATAAATTTAAAAATTTCTTTTTTACTAGAATCTATAGAAAATGTATGTTTTTTATTTTTATGAAAAACAAATATTATGTCTTCTTTTGTATCAATTATGACTTGATTGTGATTAATTGTATAAAACTCAATTCTATTATTGAATGACTCATATTCAGCATTAAAATTATCAAGAATTTTCTCAATCTCAACAAAAATTAGATAAATATCATTGTCATTTAAAGCCATTGCATAATTTTATTGAATAACCAATATATTTTTTTGGAGTTAATGCTAACAATAGTTTCTTTTCAGCCAACGGAATATCTAATAAATTAATTATTTTTTTTATGACATCCTGATTAACTTGTTTTCCTCTAGTTTCTTTCTTTAATATTTCATAAGAATTAGGAACGTTATATTTTCTAGCTATCATTTGGATAGGTTCTGCTAACACCTCCCAAGCATTTGTGAGATCTTTATCAAGGGCCTTATGATTTAGTGATATTTTTTTTAAACCAATAATTATATTTTCATAGGCAAGATATGAATAACTAAATGCTAATCCAATATTTCTAAGAACAGTAGAATCAGATAAGTCTCTTTGTAATCTAGATATTACAAGTTTTTCTGCGAAAAAGTTAAGTAAACTATTGGCTACGCCAAGATTACCTTCTGCATTTTCAAAATTAATAGGGTTTATTTTATGAGGCATGGTAGAAGACCCAACTTCTCCTTTTACATTTTTTTGTACAAAATAGTTTTTAGAGATATAAAGCCATATATCTTGAGTAAAACCAATAAGAATTGAATTATAATGAGATAATTTATTAGAAAGGCTACAAATATAATCATGTGGTTCAATTTGCGTTGTATATTTATTTTCTTTTATCCCAAATGATTCTACAAATTTTTTATTTGCCTTCGGCCAATTAACATTTGGGAATACAATTGAATGTGAGGAATAATTTCCAGTTGCTCCATTAAATTTACCAAAAATATTTGTGTTAGACAACTCATCTGTCAGTAGTGATAATCTAGAATAAAAATTTAGAAATTCTTTACCCATAGTTGAGGGTGTAGCAACTTGACCATGAGTATGAGAAATCATTATATTTTTTGAGTATTTTTTTACATAGTTTAGAATTAATTTATCTAATGATTCCATTTTTTTACTTAGAGATGATATTCCTTCTTTAATCATCATTGCATAAGATAAGTTATTTATATCTTCAGATGTGCAACAAATATGAATATGTTCAATGTATTTTTTTAATGTTGGATGATTTTTTATTTTTCCTTTAATAAAATATTCAACAGCCTTAACATCATGTTTGATTGTTGATTCTAGTTTTTTAATTTTTTCTGCATCCTTAAGAGAGAAATTATCATATATTTTTAAGAGATAATTTTTTGATGTAGTATTAAGCGTTGGAATACTCTTAATTTCTTTTAGATCAGATAGAAATATTAGCCATTTTACTTCTACTAGAACTCTGTTTTTAATTAATGCGTACTCTGAAAAATATTCTGCCATACCATGACAAACTTCAGAATACCTACCATCTATCGGTGAGATTGAGAGTAAATCATATTTTTTCATACTTAATATTTACCCTAAAGATGCTATTATAGCATAAATAAAGCATTTATGTTATAAGACTAGCAAATGTTCTCATGAAAAAGAAAATTACATATAGAACCGAGAAAGATTCTTTAGGCCCTGTCGATGTGAAAAAAGATGCATTATACGGTGCTCAAACGCAAAGAGCAGTCAATAATTTTCAAATAGGTAACGATTGGTTTTATCCAAGTTTTTTACAGTCACTTGCAATGCTAAAAGGAGCCTGCGCAATTGCTAATTTTAAGTCAAAAAAAATTAATAAAAAATTAGCAATGTCAATTTTTCAATGTGCAAATGAAATAAATAAGAATATACATGATTATTATGAACACTTTCCAGCCCCATTGTATCAAACAGGATCTGGAACAAGTATTAATATGAACATGAATGAAGTTTTAGCTAATTTAGTTTCAAAAAAACTTAAACAGAGAGTTCATCCGAATGATGATATAAATAAATCACAAAGCTCCAATGATGTTATTCCAACAACAATAAACATCAGTTGTGTTAGAGCTGCGGGAGACCTTAGTAGATGTTTTTTTTATTTGGATAGCAAATTAAAGAAGAGGGCTTCTGAGTTTAAAAATATCATTAAGTCTGGAAGAACACATCTCATGGATGCCGTACCTATAACTATGGGCCAAGAAATTGAGACATGGCGAGTTTTATTGCAAAATTCTTTTTCAACACTTGTTGATGCGCAGGAAGAAGTGTTGACTCTTCCAATTGGAGGAACAGCAATTGGAACAGGATTAAATGCACCAAAAGGCTTTGATAAAAATGTATGTATAGAATTAAATAAAATTTATAAGACTAAATTTAAACCTCATTCTATAAAATCAGCAATGATTAGCTCTCAAGACCACATACTAAATATTAGTTCAGCATTACTTAGGGTTTCATCATCTATTACAAAAATCTGTAATGACCTTCGCTGGATGAATAGTGGTCCAATATCAGGGCTTTCGGAAATTACTCTTAAACCTTTGCAACCAGGTAGCAGCATTATGCCAGGTAAAATTAATCCAGTTCAACCGGAAGCTATACTCATGGCAATGACAAGAGTTAATGGTAACCATCAAGCAATTAGTTTAGCTTGTATGTCGGGCAGTTTTCAATTAAATACAATGCTACCAATAATTGGACAAAATATTATAGAGTCACTCGAATTAATTACAGACTCTTATATAGAACTTGCCAATACAATTAGTGAATTTACTGTTAATAAAGAGAACATAAAAAATAATTTGGAAAGAAATCCTATTATTGCTACTAAACTTAATGAAGTTATTGGTTATGACCTTGCATCAAAGATTGTAAAGGAAGCGTATAAGACAAATGAACCAATAATAGATGTTGCTATACGAATGACAGATTTGTCAAGATCACAACTTATCAAACTCCTTGATCCAAAGAAACTTATATAGAAATGATAGATAAGAAAGAAAGTGATTTTATCTTTATAAGATGGCTGCTGTTTGTTGCCGTACTTACAATATTTTTAATTATTTTTTATAAATTTGGTTTTATAACTGATTTGGTGGATAATGATGTAAGCCTTATTTCTCCAATC
The DNA here is from genome assembly GCA_036163455.1 of Pseudomonadota bacterium. Classification (GTDB taxonomy): domain Bacteria; phylum Pseudomonadota; class Gammaproteobacteria. The sequence goes on along the minus strand of JAYZKL010000054.1, from coordinate 10,714 downwards.
ATAATTATCATTTTTATATCATTTACATTCTATATTGGGTACATTCTTTATAAGTTAAGACAAGCCTATCAAGTTTGTTTGATTTTCCAAGAGTCTAATAAACTACAATTAGCTGACTTTCATTCTTCTAATAATTGTTTTCTTATCACAATATCAGACCACTTTAAAAATCTGAATAAATTTATGAAAAATGAACACCAATTAGAATCTTCAAAAAAAGAATTAATAACTATTTTTGAATATAAGTTTACAAAATTATTAGAGACAGGTTGGTTTGTTTCAGATTTTTTATTAAAGCTTGGATTAATTGGTACAGTTATTGGATTTATTCTAATGCTCAATTCAGTAACCTTGATAGAAAATTTTGATCTAACAATGATGCAAAATTTATTACAACAGATGAGTGGGGGAATGAAAGTAGCATTATATACAACCTTGTCTGGGTTGATCACATCTATTCTTCTGTCAGTGCAATACAAATATTTAGAAGAAAAGCTATTATGTATAATGAATTTTATAAATGAATCTATTGAGCTTTATCCCTCTCTAGTTAAAAACTTTAGTAATGAAAAAATATAAATCTAGTAGCTTTGATCCATTTACTGATCTTTTATTCAATGTCCTTTTAGGTTTTACATTTTTATTTTTTATCACAATCTTATTTATTAATCCAATTTCAAAGTTGGGTAATGTCAACCTTAAAGCAGAATATATTATCAGTGTTGATTGGAAAGATAATTTGCCAGATGACGTAGATATTTGGGTTGAAGATCCTAATGGCGAAGTTGTTTCTTATTTAAAAAAAGATGCTGGTTGGCTTCATCTAGATAGAGATGATCAAGGAATAATAAATGATAAAGTAGTTATAAATAATAAAGAAGTTATATATCCACTTAATAGAGAGGTTGTAACTCTCAGAGGCATTATACCTGGAGAATATGTTGTTAATTTATATTTGTATGAAAATAAAAGTAATCATCCTGTTGATGTTAAGCTAAAAATTGAAAGGGTTAACCCAACACTAAAATTAGTATTTTTTGATGATGTAGTTTTACCTGAAAAAGACACAGAAATTACTGTTGCAAGATTTCTTCTAGATGAATTAGGGAATTTTAAAGTCCGCCCATCACAAAAAAAAATTCTTACTCCTTATGAACTTAAAGGATACTGATTATGTTATCTAATATTATATTAATTATATTACTTTTGACCATAATTTATGGTTATTTAATTATTTTGGTTATTAAAAAAACTAACTTTAAAAATAAAATAGTTTTAGTTCTTTCAATAATATTCTTTTTTATTGCTATTCAATTTGAATTTTTTGGAAATTTAGGTTATCCAACTATGGAAGATATTCCTAAAAAATTTAAATTAATATCAATTTATAGGGATGACAGTAAAAAATTCTATTTGTTAGTAAAGGATATAGATAATAGATTGCCGCCCAGACTTTATAGTTTAAATTATAGCAAAAACCTTGATGATACTTTATCGCAAGCTTCTTCAGATATAGAGAAAGGGTTCAATATTATAGGTGAAAAGACTAATGATTATAGCCAGAATTATTATGGAATAAGATTTAAAAGAATTAAGCAAAGCTTACCTTTAAAATAACTACAAAGTTATTTCTATTTTATGTTAGAATATTTCCAATTTTTAATAGAGACTATCAATTAGGGAGAAAATATGGACTGTATCGAAAAATTAGTATACCAAAATAAAAGTTTTTCTATCCATAATATCGATAAATTAAAGATTAGCCATCTGCCTTATTCTCTCAAAGTCTTATTAGAAAATGTTCTAAGGACTAATAATCAAGCTTTACCAAATAATGTAATAGAGAGTTTCATCAAATGGGATGGATCAATAAAAGATCAGACTGAATTAAGTTTTTTACCAAGCAGAGTTATTATGCAAGATTTTACTGGTGTTCCAGCAATAGTAGATCTTGCATCAATGCGCGATGCTGTAAAGGAACTTGGGGGTGATCCTGCTTCTATTAATCCACAATGCCAGACTGATTTGATTATTGATCATTCTGTTATGGTAGATCACTTTGGTAGCGACAAAGCTAAAGATTTAAATACTGAATTGGAATATAAAAGGAATTTAGAAAGATATAGATTATTAAAATGGGGACAAAGCTCATTTAAAAATTTAAGAATTGTTCCGCCAAATAATGGAATAATTCATCAAATAAATATTGAACATATCTCTCAGGTTATTTTTAATAACAGCAATGCTTTATTCCCAGATACTGTTGTTGGAACTGATTCTCATACAACAATGGTAAATGGTCTGGGTGTTTTAGGTTGGGGCGTTGGTGGGATAGAAGCAGAAGCAGCAATGCTTGGACAACCAATCCCAATGCTTTTACCAGAAGTGATCGGTTTTAGGTTAACTGGTAAGTTGCAAAAAACTATTACTGCAACTGATTTGGTTTTAACAATTGTAGAAATTTTGAGGAAGAAAAATGTAGTTGGTAAATTTGTAGAATTTTATGGGGATGGATTACAAAATTTATCAATAGCAGATAGATGCACAATTGCAAATATGGCGCCTGAATATGGAGCAACATGCGGTTATTTCCCGATTGATAGTTTAACGCTTGATTATTTAAAAATTACAGGAAAAAGCCAGAGTCATATAGAAATAGTAGAAAAATACGCCAAAGAAGTTGGCTTGTATAGAAGGGAAGAAGATAAAATAATTTATACAGATTGTATTGATTTAGATATTTCTAAAATTAATGCATGTATCTCTGGACCAAAAAGGCCGCAAGACCGAATAAATCTAACAGACGTAAAAGGTTTGGTTAATGGGGAGATTAATAAGCAAACAAATGGTGCTTCATCAGAAAACACATTAATTGACAATGGCGCAATATTAATTGCTGCAATTACAAGCTGCACTAATACATCTAACCCAAATGTAATAATAGGTGCTGGTTTACTTGCTAAAAATGCAGTTGAAAAAGGTTTAAAAGTTCCTGATTGGGTAAAAACATCTTTAGCGCCTGGATCTAAGGTTGTTACAAACTATTTAAAAAAATCAGGATTACTAAAATATTTTAACTTATTGGGTTTTAATATAGTTGGGTATGGATGTACAACCTGCATTGGTAATTCTGGTCCACTAAAAAAAGAATATGTAGAAGCGATCGAGAATAACAATTTAGTGGTCAGCTCCATACTATCTGGAAATAGAAACTTTGAAGGACGAATACATCCAGAAATTAAAATGAACTTTTTAGCATCTCCGATATTGGTAATAGCATATTCGTTGTTAGGAAGAATTAATATTGATATTACATCTGAATCTTTAGGAAAGGATAAAGATGGAAACAATGTTTATCTAGATGACATATGGCCTGATTCAGATCAAATTAGATCGATTATAGAAGAAACAATAACAAGTGATATGTTTGAGAATTCTTACAAAACTTTGTTTGAAGGCGATAATAAATGGAAGGATATTAATATTAATGAATCTGATTATTTTAATTGGGAAGAAAAATCAACTTATATACAACCATCACCATTTTTTAAAAATATACAAAATAACAAAAAGAAATTTGATGCAATAACTAATGCTTATCCACTTGTAGTTTTAGGTGATAGCGTCACAACTGATCACATATCTCCAGCAGGTTCATTTAAAAAAGATTCTCCAGCAGGTAGTTTTTTAGTAGATAGGGGATTTCATGAAGTTGATTTTAATTCATATGGTTCACGTAGAGGAAATTACCAAATCATGGAGAGAGGAACGTTTGCAAATGTCCGCTTATCTAATAGATTGGTTCCAGAAAAAACAGGTGGTTATACTGTATATATTCCAAATAATAAAGTTATGACAATTTATGATGCAGCACAAGAATATAAGAAGAATAATAATAATTTAATTATTTTTGCTGGACAGGATTATGGTTGTGGTTCTTCACGCGACTGGGCTGCAAAAGGAACAAAGCTATTAGGAGTTAGAGCAGTTATTGCAGAAAGTTTTGAACGAATTCATCGCTCAAATCTTGTAGGGATGGGAGTTCTTCCGCTTCAATTCCTTGAGAATGAAAATTTTGATTCACTTAATCTAGATATTAAGTCTGTATTTACAATAGATAAGATTAATGTGAATGACAGTAGAGTTAAAATTAATACCACAGTCAACGATAAACCAAAAACATTTATTGTTAAGATAAGAATTGATTCTCCAATGGAGTGGAAATATTATGAAAGCGAGGGGATATTGAATTATGTTCTTAAAAATTTGGCCAGCTAATATTAAACAGCTAAAATCCTATTAATCTCTAAAAGTATTTTTGATTTAAAGAAAAAATTCTTAATTTTAGATCCACCAAATTCCTTCCATAAAAAGACAGAACGTAATCCAGTAAACAAAGAAGTACGTATTTTCGAGGCAATCACGGGATTTTTTAAATACTTATTATCACCAGAAACTATAATTCTTGGCTCTATTTTACTTAATGTGCTCATATAGAGGTTAGCAATCTTAGTAGATTTATCATCAATATTAATTTGATTATTAGAAAAAGAATCTTTAAGTAGTGATAATCCTTCTTGTATGTTTGTTATTACCTTTACATTCTTTTCAAGGCTTCTAGATAAATTTAAGAGAGATGAAAAGTAATTATATATCTCATGATCTTTATTTATTCCGGTTAATTGATTTTTTAATGAATTTAATCCAACACTCAGTTTCTTTGTATCTGTATAAATATCATTCATTGATGTTGGATTATTTATAAATAGACTGTTGATTAATATTGCTAGATGATTTTCATCAAACTCACCATGCCAGGCAACTTTTTTCACTATGTAACAAGATTGATATATAGCAGCTAATGAAATAGTCTGACTTAGAATATCTTTCATACAATTAGCTTTGATACAATGCCGCCACCAAGACATTTATCGTTATTATAAAAGACTGCAGATTGTCCAGGAGTTATAGCTCTTTCACTTTTTTCAAGACTCACAGTATATGTGCCATTTTTTTTATTTATCTGAGCAGGCACAAGTTTTCCTCCATGTCTGAATCTAACGCAACATCTGAGCTTATTTTTTGAAGTTGTTATCCAATTAACTGATTTTAAATGAATATCACCTTTATACAGAAGTTCTTTTTCATTTTGTGTAACCAATAAAATATTATTGTCTATATCTTTTTTTACAACAAACCATGGTTTTGAGAGAGCGTCTTTCCTGCCTCCAATTTTAATACCTTTTCTTTGGCCAATTGTATAATTAAATAGTCCATTATGTCTTCCAAGCACAGTGCCAGATAAATTTTTTACGTAGCCAGGAGAATTATAAATATAATTTTTAATAAATCTCGAAAAATTCCTTTTGCCAATAAAGCAAATTCCCATACTTTCTTTTTTATTAAAAACTTTTATATCTAATGATTTCGCAAAATCCTTTACATCATCTTTAGTGATATCAGCTAGTGGAAATAAGATTTTTTTCATTATCCTTTGGTTAAGAATATATAAGAAATAAGTCTGATCTTTTTTTCTATCTTTTGGGATATTTAAACTAATAGAGGTTTTTTCATGCTTTAATTTTGCATAATGACCTGTAGCCACCTTATCAAACCCAAGTGATAGGCCATATTTAAGAAAATAATTAAATTTAATTTCTTTATTACATAGGATATCTGGATTGGGAGTCATTCCTGACTTTAGTCTGCTTAAAAATTTTTTAAAAACTAAATCCCAATATATATCTGAGAAATTTATATTGAAGAGCTTAATGTTGAGTTTTTTGCATACTCGTTTTGCATCCTCATAATCATTTTTTGAATTACACCTACCATTATCATTTTCTTCCCAGTTTTTCATGAATAATCCAGCTACATGATGTCCCTGTTCTTTGATAAGTGCAGCAGTTACAGATGAATCAACACCGCCTGACATACCTACAATGATTCGGTCTTTTGTGCTCATAAATGACTTTATTATATATTTAAATTGTAAAATATTGGAACTAATAGTATCATCTACCCCAAAATAAATTATTAGAATTTAAGAGGTACTAATGAGCAAACTTAGATCCGCAAAGGAAATACGTAAGGAATGGGAGACAAACCCTAGATGGAAAAATGTAAAAAGAGATTACACTCCTGAAGATGTAGTTAAGTTAAGTGGAAGTGTCAATATTGAACATAGCTTAGCTAAACAAGGTTCTGAAAAATTATGGGACTATATTAATAATAATGACTTCATAAATGCACTTGGAGCTTTGACAGGAAATCAAGCGTTACAACAAGTCAAAGCAGGATTGAAGGCTATTTACTTATCTGGATGGCAGGTAGCTGGAGATGCGAATACCGGTATGCAAATGTACCCAGACCAATCATTATATCCAGTAGATAGTGTTCCAAATGTTGTTAGAAGAATTAATAATTCATTACGTAGAGCTGATCAAGTTAATATTGCTGAAGGAAATCAACCCATTGATTTTTTAGTCCCAATAGTAGCAGATGCAGAAGCAGGATTTGGTGGTGTATTAAATGCTTTTGAATTAATGAAAGCAATGATTGAGGCAGGTGCATCAGGAGTTCATTTTGAAGATCAATTGGCTTCAGCAAAAAAATGTGGACATATGGGAGGCAAAGTATTAGTCCCTACACAAGAGGCAGTACAAAAACTTGTTGCTGCTAGACTTGCGTCTGATGTTTCAGGAACGCCAACTGTTTTGCTGGCAAGAACTGATGCGGAGGCAGCTGATTTATTAACTAGCGATGTAGACGACAGAGATAAAAAATTCTGTACAGGAGAAAGAACCACAGAAGGTTTCCACAGGGTTAAGGCAGGAATAGAACAGGCAATTTCTAGAGGACTTGCTTATGCACCTTATGCTGATTTAATTTGGTGTGAAACAGGGGTGCCTGATTTAGAGTTTGCTGCAAAATTTGCTGAATCTATAAAAAAAGAATATCCAGAACAATTGTTAGCATATAACTGCTCTCCATCATTTAATTGGAAGAAAAATTTAGACGATAGTCAAATATCAAAATTTCAGAAGGAGCTTGGTGCGATGGGTTATAAATTTCAATTTATTACCTTAGCTGGATTTCATGCACTAAATTATAGTATGTATGAATTAGCAAGAGGATATAATGAGGAGCAGATGACGGCATATGTAAAATTACAGCAAGCTGAATTCAATGCAGAAAAAGATGGGTATACTGCGACAAAACATCAAAGAGAAGTTGGAACAGGTTATTTTGATGAGGTAACTCAGGTTATTACTGGTGGCTCATCATCTGTTACAGCTTTGACAGGATCAACTGAAGAAGAACAGTTTACTAAAGACTAGTTTTTTTATAAAAATAAATTATATCGATGACAAAATTAAAGATTCCAAAAGATGGCGATGTAATTGATTTTAAAAAAGGAAAAATAATTACTCCAAATTTTCCAATAATTCCATATATTGTTGGTGATGGAATTGGGTTAGATGTTACTCCAGTAATGATTAAGGTTTTAGATTTTGCAGTAAAAAAAGCATATAAGAATAAAAAAGAAATAAAATGGTTAGAAATTTTTGCAGGTAAAAGTGCGCATGATCTTTGCGGCAATTTATTACCTAGTGAAACACTAAAAGCTATGAAAAAATATAGGGTCTCAATTAAAGGCCCTTTAACTACTCCAATTGGGACTGGATATAAATCAATAAATGTTTCAATTAGACAAGAGCTTGACTTATACGCATGCGTTAGGCCAATTCGTTACTTTCCTGGCACAAGCAGCCCAATGATAGACTCAAGTCTCACTGACATGGTGATATTTAGAGAAAATACTGAAGATCTATATACAGGAATCGAATGGAAACCAAACTCTGACGGCGCAAAAAAATTAATAGATTTCATTAATAATGAATTTGTTAAATCGCCATTTAGATTTGAAAAAGATTGTGGAATTGGAATAAAACCTGTTTCAAAAGAAGGGTCCGAGAGATTGATTAGATTAGCTATAAACTATGCGATTGATGAACATAAAACCTCTGTCACTATTGTCCATAAAGGAAACATCATGAAATACACTGAAGGAGCTTTCAGAGATTGGGGTTATGAACTTGCAAAAAATGAATACAATGCTAAGGAAGTTGGCGATGGAGAGATGTTGCTTATAAAAAACCCTGAAACAAATGAAGAAATTCTAATAAAGGACTGCATTGCTGATAATTTCCTTCAACAAATTATACTCTCACCTGAACAGCATGAAGTAATAGCTACCTTAAATTTAAATGGCGATTATATTTCGGATGCATTGGCTGCACAAGTTGGAGGGATAGGTATTGCTCCGGGTGGTAATTTTGGTGAAGGAGTTGCTGTTTTTGAAGCAACACATGGGTCGGCAGAAGCATTTGCAGGTAAGAATCGAGTTAACCCAGGTTCAATAATTTTATCAGGAGAAATGATGCTTCGTTACTTAGGGTGGACTGAAGCAGCTGACCTTGTTTTAAATGGGGTTAAGGGAGCAATTAGAAATAAACAGCTTACTTATGATTTAGCTAGAGCTAGAGCAGGGAGAAGAATTATAAGAACAAAATCCAAAGATAAATCTACTCGTACTACCGAAGAAATGAAACAAGAGATGTCAAAACTTGTCCCTGGAGCATGGCTTGTTACAACAGAAGGGTTTGGTGATGCAGTTATCAACAATATGTAAAGTTATTTATCTCTAAAAATAATTCTTCCTTTTGAAAGATCATACGGTGTAAGAGCCACCATTACTTTATCTCCCTTCAATATACGGATATAGTGTTTTCTGATTTTACCTGAAATGTGAGCTGTAACCACATGCCCATTTTCTAGTTCAACTCTGAACATTGTATTAGGTAATGTTTCAATTACTTTGCCAGCCATTTCAATTTGTTCGCTTTTTGACATATCAAACTTTTAATTGTAAATTTAAGAGTAATTTAATATAAAAAACTATTATTGCATGAAAATAAGAATAAAGAAAATGAACAAAAAGCACTACAGTTTGATTAACTTTGATCATTTAATGAAAATTTATGAATTTAATTACCAATTAATCCATAAGATTTTTAGTTTTAATTTTCGTAGCAAAAAACTTTCGACTTTCGTTACTGGTAAACAAATACTACAATACGAGCCAATTACTATATCTAAATATACATCTATTTTTAGGTTGTATTATAAATTTGTGAATAATACACCTTATCCAAGCGAATATTATATTAAGCCGCATCTTATTTTTACCCTCTATAATGATGCTAAACTTCTAGAAGCAAAAACTCTTAAGCAATCAAGAGAATTTGATGATTGTCTTGGAGAAAAAATAAAAACGAATATAGATATATTTCTTTGGTTGAACTTGTTTCATAAAAAATCATTAAATATCAATAGTTTATATTAGTATCATAATTACATAATAGTTATATATTACCAATGAACTTGAAAAACTATCTCAAATACCCTACTATTATTATCAGGTATATTCTATCGGAGACGCGTAATGAAATTATCGGCAAAGGAAAAGCATGCTGTAAAAGCAATGATAAATTTGGCTTTAAATACAAAAAATAAGCCAAAAACGCTCATAGAGCTAGCGAAACACCAAGGAATTTCTCTCTCGTATCTTGAGCAATTATTTGCTCTACTGCGTAAAGGGAATTTGGTAAAAGGGGCGAGAGGCCCTGGCGGAGGTTATACTTTATCCGTTAAACCCAATGATATTACCATTGCTCAAATACTTTCAGCTATAAATGTCACCAATCAGCTAGGCGATTCCGATAAATTAGACGACAAAATTTGGAAAGAATTTAGTCATAAATTATTTAATTATCTTGATACAATTACGTTAGATAGTATTGTAGATATGAACATTGAAGAGACTACAAATATTAATAATGATATTGATAGAAGATTAACTGCAGTATAAATCGGAGAAACTAATGGCCTATAGCGACAAAGTACTTGATCATTATGAGAACCCACGAAATGCTGGGTCTTTTGAAAAAGCTGACAAAAATGTTGGAACTGGTATGGTTGGAGCGCCTTCATGTGGCGATGTAATGAAATTACAGATAAAAGTTAATGATAAAGGAATTATAGAAGATGCTAAATTTAAAACCTATGGCTGCGGATCGGCAATAGCTTCAAGCTCTCTTCTCACAGAGTGGGTTAAAGGAAAATCGCTTGAAGAAGCATCAACAATTAAGAATACTGATATAGCTGAAGAGCTTGCTCTACCGCCAGTTAAGATCCATTGTTCAGTACTAGCAGAAGATGCTATTACTGCAGCAATAGACGATTATAAGAAAAAAACTGAAAATAAAGGTAAATAAGAGAGACCTTATATTTATTGAATTTTATAATAGATTTAACTATTATGAATGTAATTAGTTAACTAACTCTAAGGAGATAGACATTATGGGTACAACACCAGCAACAATGCCTACTAATGTAGGTGGAATGGAGCGTTTAATACGTATAATTGCAGGTATTGCAATTCTATATGTAGGTATGGGTATGGGTATGCCATTATGGGCTTGGATTGGATTGATTCCAATATTAACAGGTTCATTAGGATGGTGTCCTTTGTATCTTCCATTCGGAATCAATACAAACAAAAACCAATAAAATTTTTTTTATTTGTTAAGAGGCGCATACTGTTATGCGTCTCTTTTTATTTACACACACATGAGCAATAAATTTAATG
>JAYZKL010000053.1:0-3190 GCA_036163455.1 Pseudomonadota bacterium | reverse complement strand
TTAACGGATAGCCAACCTTCCTCAATATTGATATTTGGTGTTCCATACTCACCCATTGTACCAAGTTTAATAATGTGACATTTTTTATTATATTTTTTAACAGCTTCAATTAAATTGAATGTACTTTTTAGATTATTGTCTAATGTTATCCAACCTTCCTTAGATCCACGCATTGAATATGGCGCTGATGGTAGTTCTGCAAAATGAATCACTACATCCGGTTTGTGTTTTTTGAATAAATCTAAAAACTTTTGAGAATCAGTGCAATCCAAATTATAGAATTCAATATTCTTATTATATTTTTTTAAGAGCTTTAATCTTATATCTATTTTTGGGTAATTAATTAATGGGGTTTTACCATATTTTTTAAATAAAGATCGTTTGACATAATTATCAATCATAACTAGTTTATGTTTAGTTAAGCTTAAATTTGCTGACATAGGCCAGCCCAAATAACCATCTGCTCCTAAAATCATTATTTTCATGCTTTTTCTCTCTCAGTTAGATACATTTTCCAAATTATATAGCCAACAAACACCATCATTATTTTTGATATTTGTGGTGGGTAGTGCAATATTGATAAGAAAAATGTTATTGGGATGAAATAACTATAATCAAAATTTCTTCTAAGGAGTATTAATGGGTAGATAAGATACAAGTTAATAAATAAAATCATTCCTACAAAGCCATATTGCTCAAAGAAGGTTAAAAAATAAAAGTCAGATGATAAATATCTATACTCTAGAATTGGTTTAGAGGCAATATCGAAGGCATTATCTAAATCTATAGACGCATATGTCATACCTTTCCCAAAAATAAGCTGTAAAGGGTTATCACGGAAATATTGCATAACTTGAATAAATGGACCGTCATCATGTCTAAAGTTTTTGTAATCCAAGGTTTGATCAAAAAGAATGAAATAGCCCCTTATAGAGCCAATAAAATGCTGCGCCATTTGATAATCATCACTTTGTAAATCTTCCATATGATTCAGGAATGCCATCGCATAATAGGCGCTAACCAATGAGATAAATGTTATTGCTATAAAACTTAAATAATGTCTCTTATATATTAAATAAATTAAAAAGAGTATTAGAAAAATAAAATAAGCAGTTTTAGATGTACTTAAAAAAATACCTAAAACACTCACCATTGCCCAATTTTTCTGATTATTACTCATAAGATAGAAGAAAGCTATGATATTAAAAATGCCCAATAATTGTGGCGAGCCTATAGAACCCCACACTCTATATAATCCTAAACTTTTTGAAGAAAGATCATGAGGCTGGACTAAACCGGCATTTTTGTATACTTGTTCAAATACCCCCCTAAAACCACCAAGTGATAGTACTTGTTCAAATATGGTATAAATAATAGAAATCTTTATAAGCAAACACATAAAATCATCAAATTTTCTTGTATCGTAATGCTGTAAAGGAATAAATAAGAATGGTAAAAAAAATCCAAGTGTTGATAGTGCAAATTCATGCATGTTCGAAAAAATAATAAGATAAAAAGGTAATCCAACTTCAGCAGGTCTGAAAGCACATGCAACAAATAAATGAGCAAGAAGGTAAATTGCAAATAAGTAAAAAATAGCGGAATTTGCTTGCTGTTTAGTCAATCTTTCAGATAAATAGATAAATGCCATAGTAAGGGCAACTAGGATTACTGAATATTCAACAAGAGCAGCAGGAACTTTAGCAAATGTTCTTGAGAAAATTCCAAAAAATATTATTATGATTGTAAATTTTAAAAAATTTTCATAATTAATTTTAAAACTAGTAGTAATCATAATATCCTCTAATTTTTTTTGAAACATCTATTATTGTGTCAGTGCTTATTATTTCACTCCTTCTTAAGATGTACTTTGATGTTAATTTACAGTTAAGCCCTTTTATACTTGAAGCTGCGTAATTATATCCAGATAATTCCATAATTTTTAATGTTGTATTGTCATGTGACCCATGTGGATAAGAGTAACTCTCTATTTTTGAACCAATTATATTTTCTAATTTCTCCTTACTTTCATTAATTTCATTGCTTTGTTGAGATGAATTTAGATCAGTTAATCGATTATGCGAGCAACCATGACTTCCAATATTGGCGATATTCAAGTTTGCAATATCACGAATATCCTGTGATGAAAGGTGATTTTTCTTATCAATATTATCTGTAGTGATAAATAAATCAAATGGCATGTTATAAGAATTCAAAATATCTATTGCTGAAATAGTGTCTTTATAACCATCATCTATTGTAATAGATATGCTATTAGAGTCATAATTAGCATAATCTTTTAAAGATATTATTTTATAATTTTCATACAGATATTTGATGTGTTCATTAAATTTATTTATATCAATACTAATACCATACGTATCATGTTTAAGTTTTAGTCCAAATGCATGGTAGATTAAGGATCTATTACCTTGTTCATTAGAAAATCTTTTATATGAATGATAGTAAATTGAACCAAACGAATCTCTTATGAAGTTTTTTATATGTTTTTTAAAAGTCTTTTTCATAATATCTTATTTAAATTGTATTGATGATTTACAGGAAACAAAATCACATTTTGTAGATCATTTTCTGGATAAATAAATCTTTCATGATGTGGAAATTTTGGCCATTTAATTATATTGATATTTTTTTTATTTCCCCATTCTATTATTTTTTTTGTTTGATCATTATTTTTAGTTATGCAAGGAAAAACATAAGGGCATATATCATTGTTTATTTTAAGATGGTCAAAAAGTTTTATATCCCAATCATGTAAATATTTCTCCCAAAATTTATAGTTATTTATTCTTGATTCAGCTATTTTATTTTCATCAAAACTATTCTTATTTAATAGTATATTCGATATCCAGTCTACAGACGATAGCTTTAAATTAAAACTATCATCAGTAACTCCATTATTTTTTCTATTTTTCAATATACTGGGTTTAAGATGCCTCAATGAATATTTAAGTTCCTCAAGTGATGGCATCCTACTAACTTGCTTTTGATATATTGTTTCATTACTATAATCTGTCATTAATTCTGAACCACCTAGTATTGGTAAAAATTTTCTCAAACTATTAAATGATAAGTCTCCTTGATCTCCTAATCTCTTATTCTTATATTTAGTAAATGCTGAGTGTGCATTGTCTTCTACAACAAATAAATTTAAATCTTTTTTTAGAGA
>JAYZKL010000052.1:0-9582 GCA_036163455.1 Pseudomonadota bacterium | reverse complement strand
TTAGTAGGGCAGACCCTTTCACACTCTCCACATCTGATACATTTCTTGTGATCGATATATAATTTTCCGTGGTAAATCCCATTAGTTTTTAGAGCATTAATTTTAGAATATGAGACATCACCAGTTTTGTCAGTCATAGTTTCATTTGTCTCTACAATACAGTTTTTTACGGGTTTGACTAAAAGACACTCATCACATAAGACACAAAGGGTATTGTTAATTTCAAATTTGTAATGGCATAAGTAACATCTTGATGCCTCATTGTTTGATTGTGATTTATTAAAACCAAGTTCTACTTCTTTTGAGAAAGTTCGATCTTTAAATTTGAGTGTGGACATCTGATTCAGAGGAATATAATTCATTTTCAGATCTCTCCCGGTAGTTTTTATATCATTTACAGAGACACTTTCTTTTTTTAATTTCCTTTTCATTAAGTGATTATCAATAGCGCTAGCAGTATTTTTAGCATGCCCGATGGCATCTATTAGAGTTGTTGCACCTAGAGCATAATCTCCTGCTACAAAGATATTTTTTTGTAGTTTAAAATTAGTAATAGAGTTTTTAATTTTTTGTTTGTAGAGTTTAATATTTTTAACTGTTTCTAAATTTTGCTTTTGGCCAATAGCTAGAATTACATGATCTGTTTTTATTATAAATTTTGAACCCCTAATGTCTGTCAGTTTTATTTTACCATTAACTTTTTTTATCTTTGTTTTGATTAGTTTCAGACCTACTAATTTATTATTTTTTAAAACTAGATCTATAGGTCTAGCATTGAATTGCATTTTCCCTTTTTCATTTTTTAATTCTTCTAACTCACCTGGGAGAATAACCAAATCTCCAATATCTCTTCTATAAAATGTTTGTACTGATTTTGCTCCAAGCCTAAGCGCAGTTCTAGAGCAGTCCATGGCAGTATATCCTCCTCCGATCACTACTACATTTTTACCAATAAATTTTGAATTTTGCTCGTTGGTCCTTAAAAGAAAATCAAGCCCATCTTCTACTTGCTCACAGTTAGAAAAGATACTGTTTATCTTATTGGGTTTAAGTGTTCCCATTGCTAAAACTACTGCATCATATTGTTTAGCTAAAATATTAAGTTCGCGCTGAGAGGAGATGTTGAAGCGGCAAAAAATTTTAACTCCCATATCTGTTATTTGCTTAATTTCTTTTTCTATAACTTTCCTAGGTAATCTAAAGACAGGTATACCTTGATTAAGCATGCCGCCAGGGGATTTATGTTTTTCAAAGATATCCACTTCATGCCCAAACCTTTTTAATTCTCTAGCACAAGTTAATCCAGCAACACCTGAGCCAATAACAGCAATTTTTTTATTTGTTTTAGCAGCTAAACTTTTAACTTTAAAAATCTTTGATTTTGATTTGTAATCCGCAGATGATCTTTTTGAAAAACAGATGGCAAGAGAATCGCCGTTATTATCTTCTGCGTGTCGACAACCATCTTCGCAAGGCCTTGAGCACACCCTTCCTAATATTTCTGGAAATACATTATCTTCAAGATTTATTTGATAGGCTTTATCAAAATCTTTTTTATAGATTGCCTCTAGGTAACCAGGTATATCAGTGTCAGCTGGACAAGCAGTACGACAAGGGACGCTGTCAGCGTACCACTTAAAATCTTTAGTATCAGTAGATAGCCCTCTAATCTGGTTTAAAGCAGATTCATGGCGGGCAAAAAAACTTTTTTTCATCACTCCCCTCTAATAAACTTTACCATAATTTTTTCTTTTTCAGGCATATAAGTATTTCAGTTTTTTCTAACAGAAAGACTAAAACATTAGATTTTTTTATATAAATATGTGATATTGATAGTTCAATTAAATTTAATTGGGGGGAAATTATGGATTGGAAAGTAGCAGGAGACTACGCAGAATGTTGTAACTGCGATATAGTCTGTCCTTGTATTTACTTACAGCCCGCATCAATGGGCCCATGTCATGCCATGCTTGTATGGGACATTAAAGAAGGCCACTGCGATGATGTCAAACTTGATGGAGTTAAGGTTTCAGCCTTCCTTCAAGCTGGAGACGCAGAACTTACAAAAGGAAACTGTAAGTTAGCCCTTTACATTGATGAAAGTGCATCTGACGATCAAGCTGCAGCTATTGAAAAGTTGTGGGGAGGACAAGGCGGCGGTCACCTTGGTGTTATCGCAAGTCTTGTATCAGACCTCGTTGGTGTAAAAAGAGCTAAAATTGACTGTGATATTACTGGCGCTGATAAAACTTTAAAAGTTGATGGTGCTGGAGGATGGAGCATGAGTGGTGTTGCTAATGCTGATGGGCAAATAGCACACTGTGATAATCATCCTTTAGAGGTAAACCCAGGATGTGGTGGTGTTGATATAAATAAAACCACTAATCAAGAGTATGATGATCATGGTCTAAACTGGAATACTAAGGCTGATCGAGTTGGCTTATCTGGTAAATTCAGTTACCAACCTTAAAGCTTAGGTAAGTTTTAAAAAGAGGGCTTTTATAGCCCTCTTTTTTTATTCTCCAACTATATGAAGTTGAACAGTACGCACATGCGTTCTATTCCGATGTTCAAATAAGAAAATCCCTTGCCAAGTACCCAATTCGAGTTTGTTATCAACAATCGGTATACTCAAATGTGTGCAGGTAAGTGCTGATCTAATATGTGCGCTCATATCATCAGGCCCCTCAGCCTTATGTTTGTATAAGCTTAGATCTTGAGGCGCTAACTTGTTAAAAAAATTTTCTAAATCGTGGAGAACATCTGGGTCAGCATTTTCTTGAATTAAAAGAGATGCGCTGGTGTGTTTTATATAAAGAGTAGCAAGGCCATTATTTATAGGATGATTTGAGAGTTCATTTATAACATCATTAGTAAATTCCATTAATTTACCTGGATTAGATTTGATATTTATCTTAGTAAAAAACTGCTTCATAAGTTACTATTTATTAGTTATAAAAATAACATTATATGGCTGATACTAAAATACAAAATGAGGATATAGCAAAAGCTATTAATGCCTTTAGTCAAAATAAATTTGACGAAGCAGAAACTATTTGCATGGACTTACTAAAAAAAGGTGATAATCCCGATGCTAATCATATTATTGGTTGTTTGAGAATGCGTGAAAAAAAATTTGATGAAAGCATAGAGTATTTAAAAAAAGCAATCCATAGTCAGCCCAGTAACCTTGGCTTTCATGCATCTCTGGGGTGCGCTTACAGTTCAATAAAAGATTATCAGAAGGCTATAAATTCTTTTGTTACTGTTATAAAAGCAGACCCTAAAAGCTCGCAAGTACATTTTTATCTTGGGGAAGCGTATCGACAAACTGGAAAATTTAAAGAATCCCTGGATCATTTCAATCAATGTACTAGTCTCTCACAAGACCATCTTGGTTCACAGTTAATGTCGGGAGTTGTTCATGAAGAGCTTAAGCATTTTGATAGAGCAAAAGAGTCCTATCAAGCATGTATAGAAACATATCCAGAATATATTGCAGCACATATTAATTTAGGTATGTGTTGTTTGCTTACCGGAGAATATGAAAAAGGATGGAGTGAATATGAATGGCGTTTAAAATTACCAGAAGAAAATCACTCTCATGAACTTAAAAAACCACAATGGCAGGGAGAGAGCTTGGAGGGAAAGAAATTACTAATTATTTGTGAACAGGGATTTGGAGATACTATACAATTCATTAGGTTCGCTGAACAGCTAACCTTAGGTGGAGCAAAAATTTCAATTATGGCTCCAGATGAATTAATCTCACTTCTTAACCAACAAAAAGGAATTGAAAAAGTTGTTAGTTTCAAAGAATCATTACCCGATCATGACTTTTATACATACATGTTATCCATACCTAAAGTCATAGAGTGGAAACCAAACACATTTGAGCAAAAATTCCCATATTTACAAGTAGAAGAAAAAGATTTGTCATTTATATCGGAGAAAAAAATAAATATCGGCTTAGTAACACAAACAAGAAAAGAAACCGGAGACGAGAAAAGCCGGAGCATTGATATTGAAAAATTTAAGAATATGTTTGATGAGAAAAAGCACAATGTAATTTCTTTAGATTATTTCTCTAATCATAAAGATAATAAAAATAAAATTATGAATGTTGAACCAGAAATAAAAGATTTCACTGATACAGCAAGTATTATTCAAAATTTAGATTTGGTGATATCAGTCGATACGGTTGTTGCTCATCTTGCTGGCTCATTGGGTATTAAGACTCTTCTTTGTTTACCTGCAGTGCCAGGATGGAGATGGGATTTAAATTTTCCAAAGGCAACTCCTTGGTATCCAAGTTTAGAACTATTTAGACAACCTGTTCACGATGACTGGGATACAGTAATAAAACAAATTAAGGAAGTGATTAACAATGTCTAATTTTATTATTCGCCAAGCATTTGCCGAGGCAATGGATCTTCATAAGAGAAATCAATTTGATGAAGCAAAACAGATTTATAAAAAAATTCTTAGTGTAGATGCATCTGAACCTAATGCGAATCATCTGATTTCATTAATATATACTGTTCAAGGAGATTATAAAACTGCCCAAGAACATATTGAAAAAGCAATTGAAAAAGAACCAAACCAAGCTATATTCCATAGCAACTATGGTGGTTTGCTTCAAACGATGGGCAAGACTAAAGAAGCAATTAGAGCATATAAGAAGTCAATAAAAATTGATAAGAAGTGCTTCCAATCTTATTATTCTCTCGGAATTCTATATACGGATAAAAAGGAATTTGATAATGCAGTTGATTCATATATTAGTGCAATAGAAATAAATCATGATTCTGTAGAAGCACATAATAATTTAGCCAATCTTTATAATTCTTTAAATGATTCTAAAGCAGAACAACATTACCAAAGAACCATAGAATTAGTTCCAGACGAGATTTTTCCGAGATTGAATATGTCTAATTATTTTTTGAAGATCAAAGAGTATAAAAAATCAATAACCATATTGAATGAATTAGTAAGCATGGATAAGGGCTCAAAAGAAGTTTATAACAATTTGGGTATCGCATATAAAGGGCTTGATGATAATGTAAATGCATCAAATATGTTTAAAAAAGCAATTGAAATTGACCCTGAATTTACATTAGCAAAAAATAATTTAGATAGTTTGGGTAAGGAAAATTAACTAAAATTTTGTACAAATTTTCAGTTTTAGTTTATATTAGAAATAGAGGGGGAGATTAATGAAAAAGATTTTTAATCTTTTTATATTGGCAATTTGTTTGCCATTTACATCACCGAATGTGACTGCTGGAGAAATGTCAAAAGCAGTGGCAAACCATGCCTATGGTACAGTTAGTTCAGCTGTTGAAAATTGGGCATCAGAGAATATCCCTAACCTCCGACTTCTAGAAATTGAAGCATTATCTAGAAATAATAATAAGCCTGATATTCGTTTCATATCAGTCTTGTCATTATCTGAAAGTGAGTATCAAAAATATTTATCCCAAGTTTCATTCTCAACTTATGATAATCGTGAAACCATAAATGTTGGTCTTGTATGGCGTGGTGCCAATGAATCAAAAACCATGATTTATGGGTTTAATACTTTTTACGATTATGAAATAAACTCTAATCACTCGCGTTTAGGGATGGGTATTGAATTAAAAACATCAGTATATGATGTTAATGTAAATGTTTATGCAGGTTTATCAGATAAAAAAGATTATGATGGCTCATCAGAAGAAGCAGCTGACGGTTATGACATAGAAGTTGGTATGCATGTTCCTTATCTTCCATGGGCAAAAGTTTATTATAAAGGTTACGAATGGACATCAAGCATATTTAATGTAAAACACGGTGAAAGCCTTAGTTTAAATTTTAGACCAACTAATAGATTGACCATTGAAGCTGGAAGGCAGAGAGATAATACGATGGCAGTTGGGCAAACATTCATCCAAGTAAATTATGCATTATGTTGTGAAAAATATTTAGCTAATAAGCCTGTTGTCTTCATATCTCCAATCGCTTATAGCTATCAGTCTGTTGAGGATAGGTTCTTTGAGAGAGTAAGACGTGCAAATAAAATTGTAAAAGGAGTTAAAGGAACTGTAGCTGTTGGAAGAGGTACGTAATGATTAGATTTTATAGATTAAAATTTTTAAGCATATTATTTTTGAGTTTTATTGTTTCTGTAGAACTTTATGCAGCATCTGGTACGCCATCATCTTATAAGCCAACGGTCACAAAAGTGGAATTATGTTCTTCATCATCTTGCTCTGATCCGATAGTTCTTGGATCATCTTCTAAAGAATTTGATATAGCTTCTGTAACTGCTGGCGCGGATGTAGGAAGCTATCTTTCAGACTTCAGCATTACATTGGGTAGAACTTATACTCATGTAAGATCAACGATTAGTAGTACATTTAAAGTAACAGGTACCGTTGATGTAAGTGGTGAGACTTGTAATACTGTTGCGTCTCCGACAGTTGCAGCTTCAAATGCAACCACAACGGCCAAGACAGCAACCGATGGGACGCTTGCTGAGATGACCTGGATAATTCCCGATACAAATGGTGGAGGAGACTATGGGGATTTAACTTCAACCTTTGCAAGTAATGGAACCAGCAAAACTGATGGTGCCTCTACATTCACATTTACAATTGCATTGTCAGTACCGTATACACCTAGAGCTACTGATGTTCCAACTGTAAGAATGAGTTTTGATGTTACAAATACTCTAACTGCTACTGAATCTGGTGGGACTTGTGTAATGTATCTTGAACCCCCTGTCCAAAAAGTAACAATAACTGGAAGATAATTATTTCGAGTATTTAATGGCCGCTATGGCACTTAAAAGATTCCTTTTTGCAAAGGAGACGATTGCGATAATGTGCGGAGATGATAAGTATGCTGCCGGACATAGTCAAAGCAAGCCCAACTAACTCTCCAAATGTAGTGTGAAAAATTAACGCTAAGATTAGAACGCTAATACCACTAATGCCAATCACTGCAACCCAAATATCACGATGTCGTGAACAGCCAACAGCTAATGCTATTACAGCTGTAGGGATAATTAGATAGATAATATTTTCATGGAATTCATGACAGGCTAAAAAAGGCGTTAGCATAATAAGGATAGGTGTTAATACGCAGTGTATAAAACATATTCCTGATAGTGAAATTCCTATTAAATCAAAGTATTTCTGCATTCTTAAATCTTTATTGGTGATACTATTATGCACAAATTTATGAAAAAAAACAGTCCAGATATTGTTACAATAGTTCTGAGGTTCAAACTAAGTGCCAGAAAATTACGATTTATTGCTTAAAAATGGAAAAGTTGTCCTACCCGATGGGATAAAAGAGATTAATGTTGGGGTAGTTAAGGGCAAAATACAGGCTATCTCGGACAATTCGAATATATCAGCTGATGAAATATTTGATTGCAGAGGCCTACATGTACTTCCCGGCGTAATCGATTCACAAGTTCATTTTCGTGAGCCTGGCAATGAGCATAAAGAAACGCTTGAATCAGGAATGAAATCGGCTGCAATGGGTGGTGTGACTGCAGTATTTGAGATGCCAAACACCAATCCTTTAACAATTACCAATGAAGCTATTGATGATAAATTGGAGCGTGCTAAAAAATCACCTTGGACGGATTATGCTTTTTATTTAGGTGGAACAGAACATTACGCAAAAGATCTAGCAAAGTGGGAAAATATGAAAGGCGTTTGTGGTATTAAAATTTTTATGGGTGCAAGCACTGGCGATTTATTATCAGCCAGCGATGATGAATTAGAAGCAGTATTATCGAATGGTAAAAGAGTTGTCGCAATTCATGCTGAAGATGAATATATCATGCAGGAAAATAAAAAAACTATTTTGGGAAATAGCAATGATGTTAAATTGCATGGTAAATGGAGATCTGAGGAAAGTTGTTTATCCGCGACAACTAGGCTTCTTAGAATAGCTAGGAAGCATAACAGACGTGTACATGTACTGCATATTACTACCGCACAAGAAATGGAATTACTTGCAAAAAATAAAGATATTGCAAGCGTTGAAGTTTTACCAATTCATCTTACACTGCATGCTCCAGAATGCTATGAAAGGCTTGGTACCTTCGCTCAACAAAATCCTCCTGTTAGAGAAACACATCATCAAGATGCTCTATGGGAAGCAGTACGAAACGGGACAGTAGATATTATTGGATCAGATCATGCCCCACATACAATAAAGGAGAAAAATGAAACTTACCCCAATACTCCAAGCGGAACTCCCGCTGTTCAAACCATGGTACCCATCATGCTAAACCATGTTAATGAGGGGAGGCTGACTTTAGATAGGTTGGTTGAATTATGGTCATATGGACCAGAAAGAATCCATAAACTTTCCACTAAAGGTAAAATTGAAATCGGTTATGATGCTGATTTCACAATCGTTGATTTAAAAAAGAAAAAAACCATCACTAATGAACAACAATGTTCTATTTCAAAATGGACACCGTTTGATGGCAAGGAAGTAACAGGTTGGCCTATATCAACAATAATTAGAGGTAACATTGTTATGCGTAATGATGAATTATGTTCAACACCAATTGGCGAGCCCATTAAATTTAAAGAAACTTCTTAACTATGCTTAAACAACAAGAATATCATCAAGAAGATGTTTTATTCATGCAGCTGGCAATTGAGCTTGCAAAATCAGCTGCAGATAATGGTGAAGTTCCTGTTGGCGCTGTTATCGTTGAGAGAAAATCTTCCAATATCCTTGCTGCTTTTCACAATCAGATGAGAGCAGATTATTCAGCCATTAATCATGCTGAAATTCTCGCAATCCAAAAAGCAACAAAAGTTTTAAAGAATGAAAGATTAGTTGGTTGTGACTTATTTGTATCTTTGGAGCCATGCCCAATGTGTGCTCATGCAATAAGTATTGCTAGGTTGGATAGGCTATTTTATGCCGCAAATGATCCAAAGACGGGAGGTGTTGAACATGGACCAAAAATATTTGAGTCAAGTTCATGCCATCACAAACCTGAAATTCACACGGGAATGATGTCAGAGGAATCCTCAGAATTATTAAAAAATTTTTTTAAAAACAAAAGAAAGGCTAATGGCTAAACTTTTTCTTACACTTGGAATAATTTTTATTTTAGTAGGTCTGCTGTATCCTTATCTTTCAAATTTAGGGCTTGGTCGACTTCCTGGCGATATTATTATTGAAAGAAAAAATTTTAATTTTTATTTTCCAATAACTACATCAATAATTATAAGTATAATTCTTGGGATTTTATTCAAAGTATTCTTTAAATGAAACATACATCCTTTTTCTTTTTAGTTTTATTTTCTACATCAGTTATCTCTGAAGAAATTAAACTAATAGAAGTAGCAAAAAGATTATCAGAACCATGGGGAATGACATTTGTTGATGATAATAATTTACTTATTACCGAGAAGACTGGCGGAATAGTGCGCATTGATATGATAACGGGTGAGAAATTTCCAATCGAACATGAATTAGATTTTTATTATTATGGTCAAGGAGGGCTTTTAGATATTCTTTATAAAGATGGATATGTTTATGTTAGTTATTCAGAAGATA
>JAYZKL010000051.1:0-8606 GCA_036163455.1 Pseudomonadota bacterium | reverse complement strand
TCCTTCGATCTTTATTAATCTTTTTTATTTCAGCTATAGTTATATCTTGATCTACTTCAATTTCTTTTAATTTACCTTGGTGTTTAGTAACTTGTTTTATAAAAATCTCTGTTTTTTCTTTTGATACACTTTTTATTTTTAATAAGTTATCGGCAAAATTCTTATTGGTCTCATTATTCTTAAAGTCTTTTAAAAAATCTTTTTTTGCAATTTTCAAATTTTCTGAAGCACTTAGATAAATTTCTTTTTCATTTTTTGAAATTAAGTATGAAATATGTTCAATTCTTGACGTGAGTTTTTCTATAAATAAACTGGTGAACTTAAAATTAGAGATTTCTATTTTTATCTTTTCAAATACATCCTTATATTTTTTATTCTTTTTTTCTTTTAATTTTTGATATTCATTATATAGTTCTTTAATATTTTCTATTGCAGTTAAAACTTGTTCTTTATCTGGCGAATTATCAGTTAAAGATGTTTCGTTATCACTATCCATGTCTTCAGATTCATCCGAAATATCTTCTTCATCACTTTTTTTATCATTTATATTATTTTCATTACTATTTTCTGCTAATTTGTCAGTTTTAAATTCTTCATCACTCGAATCTCTTATGTCTAAAATATAATCTGATATTAATGATTCAATTTCTTCATTATCATCAAATGTTTTAAGAAAAAATGAAACAGTTTCGGGAAATCGTTTAATAGCCTCATAGATTAATTTTTGACCTTCTTCAATCTTTTTTGCAATTTCAATTTCTCCACTTCTATCCAAGAGCTCAACTGTCCCCATCTCTCGCATATACATCCTTACTGGATCAGAAGTTCTTCCAAATTCTTCATCTAAACTACTTAGAACTTGTACAACCTCTTCTTCATCTAAATCTTTATCATCATCAGCCACCTCTTCTTCTTGAAGAATTTCAACATTATCTGCGTCTGTTGCTTTTTCAACGACTTTAATTTTGAGGTTGCTGATTAGCTTTTTGATTTCATCTATTTGATCTCCTTCATTTAGATTTTGAGGAAGAATATCATTTATCTCTGAAATTATAAGATAACCCTGTTTTTTACCCTTTTCTATAAGAGCTTTTATTTCCTTTTGTTTGGTTTTCGAAAAATTAGAATTGGCCATGATATAAAGTTGCTTAAAAATGTTGTATTATATCATCAATATCACTGTATTAAACAAAATTATTGCTTTGTTAACTACTATAATAGGTGAGCCTTTGAACATATTCAATTATTTAACATGGTAGAATTATCAACACCGGTCTGTAATTTTGGGGAGAAAGCCCATGATTTCAGCCTTAAAAACGTAGACGGCAAAAAATGGTCCTTAAATGATTGTAAAGGAGAAAAAGGATTATTGGTAATGTTCCTATGTAATCATTGTCCCTACGTGCAAGCAATTTTAGAAAAGCTTGTTGTTGAAATGTCTGTTCTAGAAAAGAAGGGTATAGGTTGTGTAGCTATTAATCCTAATGACTATATTTCTTTTCCTGAAGATTCATATGAGAATATGGTAAAAATTGCAAAGAAGTTTGGATTTAGCTTCCCTTATCTTATTG
The DNA here is from genome assembly GCA_036163455.1 of Pseudomonadota bacterium. Taxonomy (GTDB): domain Bacteria; phylum Pseudomonadota; class Gammaproteobacteria. Next base: position 7,035 of record JAYZKL010000051.1, on the reverse strand, counting down.
ATGAGACACAAGAAATTGCAAAGAAATATGATTCAATCTGTACTCCTGATTTCTTTGGTTACAACAGTGAATTAAAACTCCAATATAGAGGGAGATTTGATGATAGGGGTATGAAGGCAGCTATAAATCCTAATGCTAGTGATTTATTTACTGCTATGTTTCAGATAGCTAGAACAGGGAAAGGTCCAGAGAAGCAATATTCTAGCGTAGGTTGTTCGATAAAATGGAGGAAATGATCACCCTTGGTACAAAATAGTGAATAAAAAAGATTTGTCTAATGCAATTAGATTTTTAAGTATAGACGCTGTTGAGAAGGCTAAATCTGGTCACCCAGGTGCACCAATGGGAATGGCTGATGTTGCCAATGTCTTATGGAATAATTTCCTTCAGCATAACCCAAATAACCCAAATTGGATCAATAGAGATCGTTTTGTTCTATCAAATGGACATGGCTCAATGTTGCTTTATTCGCTTTTGCATCTAACAGGATATAAATTAACAATTAAGGATATAAAAAATTTTCGCCAACTTCATTCCAAAACGCCCGGACATCCTGAGCATGATATAACACCTGGTGTAGAAACTACAACGGGGCCTCTTGGACAAGGATTAGCAAATGCAGTGGGAATGGCTATGGCTGAAAAGATACTTGCTGAAGAATTTAATAAACCTAAACATGAAATAATAAATCACTATACATATGTATTTGCAGGAGATGGGTGTTTGATGGAGGGAATATCTCATGAAGCATGTTCTCTTGCTGGAACATTAGGGTTAAATAAATTGATAGTAATTTATGATATGAATGGTATTTCAATAGATGGTGATATTGAACTTTGGTTTTCAGAGAATATTAAAAAAAGGTTTGAAGCATATAATTGGAATGTAATTGATAATGTTGACGGGCATAACTTTGAAAAAATTACTAAATCTATTGTTGCTGCTAAAAGAGAAAGAAATAGACCAACTATAATATGTGCTAAAACAAAAATTGGTTTTGGTTCACCAAATAAAGAAGGAACAGGTTCAGTTCATGGAGCGCCGCTAGGGCAAGAGGAAGTAAACCTTACTCGTAAAAAACTCTCATGGCCACATAAACCATTTCATATACCTAATGATATATATAAGAGCTGGGATTTTAGAAAAAAAGGAGAGCATTTAGAAAAGAAATGGAATGAAAAATATACTAAATATAAAAAACAATTTCCAAAAGATTCATTGGAATTATCAAGAAGACTCAGAAATAAATTGCCAAATGTCTTAAATAAGGAAGTTTCTAAATTAATCAATAACAAGAATAAACCTATGGCTACAAGAAAATCATCGCAAGTTGTTTTAGAAAGTATAGGGAAACATTTGCCTGAATTAGTTGGTGGATCAGCTGATTTGAAAGACTCTAACTTGGTTTATTGGTCATCCTCTAAAGCAATAACAAAGAAAAACTTCTCCGGCAAATATATTTATTATGGTGTAAGAGAATTTGGCATGTCAGCAATAAGTAATGGGCTTTACCTTCATGGTGGATTTAGACCATATGCCAGCACTTTTCTTATTTTTTCTGAGTATGCTAAAAACGCTATTAGAATGTCAGCATTAATGAAATTACCCATTATTTATGTATTTACACATGATTCAATTGGTTTAGGTGAAGATGGTCCTACGCACCAAGCTGTTGAGCAGCTAACATCATTGAGATTAATACCTGGCATGGATGTTTGGAGACCGGCTGACTTATGTGAAACGGCGCTTGCATGGAAATACTCTCTAATGAATAAGTCTGGACCTTCATCAATAGTTTTAACTCGACAGTCTCTACCTGAGATTATTAGAACGTCTGACCAAAAACAATCTATAAGTAAGGGAGGTTACACGATATTTGAGAATCACAAGAACCCTGATGTTATAATGATAGCTACTGGATCAGAATTGAATATAACTATTGATGCTGCTAGAAAATTGTCTGAAGAAAAAATAAAAGTTCGTGTTGTTTCTATGCCATGTGCCGATATCTTTCTCAAGCAAGACTCAAAATACAGAGAAAAGGTTTTGCCTCATAATTTTGTAAATATTTTATCAGTAGAAGCAGGAGTAGGAGATTTTTGGTACCAATTTATTGGAAGAAGCGGCAGCAGCTTAAATATGAATAGTTTTGGGTTATCTGCCCCAGGTTCGGAAGCAATGGAGTTTTTTGGGTTTACTAAAAATAATATTGTTAAAGAAGCTAAGAAATTAATTAAGAAAAATAGGCGAAGAAAATGACTATAAATGTTGCAATTAATGGTTTTGGAAGAATAGGTAGGAATGTATTTAGAGCAAATTTTGAAAGTGGTTTCTCGGATGAAATTAAAATAGTTGCTGTTAATGATTTAGGTAATGCTGACATAAATGCATATCTGCTTAAACATGATAGCGTGCATGGTAAATTTCAAAATCATGTAAATGTTGAAAATAATAAAATTATCATAGATAAAAATCATGAGGTGCTTGTTTTATCAGAAAGAGATCCATCTAATTTACCTTGGAAAAAATTAAATATTGATATTGTTTTAGAATGCACAGGTTTTTTTGCTTCTAAATCTGGTTCAGCTAAACATATTGAAGCTGGTGCAAAAAAAGTCTTAATATCAGCTCCGGCAAAGGATGTAGATGCAACAATAGTATTTGGTGTAAATGAAGATACATTAAATGACTCACATACAATAATTTCGAATGCTTCATGCACAACAAACTGTTTAGCAACTTTAGTTAAAAACTTACATAGAGATATTGGAATAGAATATGGTTTGATGACTACAATTCACTCATATACAAATGATCAGGTTCTCACTGATGTATATCATACAGATTTAAGAAGGGCACGATCAGCTACCCAATCTATGATACCAACAAAAACTGGAGCTGCTTCAGCCGTAGGTTTAGTGCTTCCGGAATTGAATGGGAAGTTAGATGGTTTTGCAATACGAGTACCAACATTGAATGTTTCGTTAGTTGATTTATGTTTTTCTCCTTCAAAGAAGAGCTCAATAGAAAACATTAATAAAATATTAAAAGAAGCATCCGAAAATGAATTGAAAGGAATTTTAGGATATACTTCGGAGCCGCTTGTTTCCATAGATTTTAATCATTCTGCTTTTTCTGGAATATATGATGAGACATTAACTAGAGAAATTGATGGAAATTTTTATAAAGTTTGTGCCTGGTATGATAATGAGTGGGGTTTTTCGAATAGAATGCTAGACGTCGTAAGAGTTCTTTGTAAAATTTGATGCTAAAGTCAATTAAAAATGTAGAGATTGTAAATAAAAAAGTTTTGTTAAGATTAGATTTGAATGTACCTATGCATGATGGGTGTATTCAGAGCGACTTCAGGATCAAAAAATCTATACCTACAATTTTACATTTAATCAAAAATAATAATAGCATAATTATATTGTCCCATTTAGGCAGGCCAGATGAAGGAAAAAATACACCAGAACTATCTTTAAGAAAAATTTCTGAATATCTAACTAAAGAATTGGGATTTGCTGTTAAGTTTTTAGAGAATTGGGTTAATGGTTTTGAAATTGGTAGAAATGAAATAGTTATGTGTGAAAACGTAAGATTTCAAAACGGAGAAAAAGAGAATGATAAAGTACTTTCAAAAAAGATAGCAGCCTTAGCAGATATATTTGTTTTTGATGCTTTTGGTACATCTCATAGAAAGGAATCATCAACGTATGGAGTCATGGATTATATAGACTCATATAGTGGATTGCTTGTAGATGATGAAATTAATAATGCTAATAAAGTTATACATAATGAAAAAAAACCACTTTTAACAATAATTTCTGGAGCTAAAATTTCAACAAAAATAAAAATCATTTCTAAATTAATTCATAAAAGTGATTTTATGATTTTAGGAGGTGGAATACTAAATACCTTTCTCTATGCCCTTGGGTATGAAATTGGTAAGTCACTGGTTGAGAAAGAATTTATTAATGATGCGGTCAAAATTATTAAAAGCTCTCATTTTAAAAAAATTATTCTTCCTGAGGATGTTATTTGCTCAGAACCAGAAAAAACTAATCAGTTTAAAAATAAATCAGTTTCTATGGTACAATTAAATGAGAGTATCTTTGATATTGGAAAACAAACAATTAACAAATATAAGTCAATTATAGAATCATCTAAGACAATTTTTTGGAATGGTCCGTTAGGTTACGTTGAAAAAAAACCGTTTGATATTGGAACAGTTGAAATTTTGAAAAAAATTGCATCTTCAGATGTTTATTCAATTATTGGTGGTGGAGACACAATACCAATTGTAGAGAGGCTTAATCTACAAAATGATGTAACTTATTTATCAACTGGTGGAGGATCACTCTTAAAGTATATGGAAGGTGAAAAATTACCAGCCATAAGTAAATTAGATAGATAGTTTATGAGAAAAAGAACAAAAATTATTTCTACATTGGGTCCGTCAACAATAATGCCAACAAAATTGACTGAACTCATAGCAGCTGGCACAGATGTCTTCAGGCTTAATCTATCGCATGCAAAAATAGAAGATGCTAAAGAAATAATAGAGAACTTAAAATCTTCCTCAAAAAAACTTGAAAGGCCTGTTGCAATAATGATTGATTTGCAGGGTCATAAAATAAGAATTAAGGGCTTTGCAAAAAAAGATTATATAGATTTAGAAAATAACCAAGATTTTGTCATAGACACTATGCTCAATGATAAAGATGGTGATAATTCAAAAGTGGGCGTAACTTATAAAGATTTACACAAGAGTTTAAAACCAAAAGATGAAATACTCCTAAGTGATGGATTAATAAAACTTAAAATAAATAAAATAAAAGAAAAGAAAATTTTTACTACAGTTTTGAGAGGTGGAAGATTGTTACCTTTTCAGGGTTTAAATAAAAAAGGAGGTGGTTTATCTGTTAAGGGGCTCACCAACAAAGATATCTCTGATTTAAAAAAAGCAATCAAATTAGATATTGATTATGTAGCAGTATCATTTGTTAAAAATAAAGATGATTTGATTGCAGTCAAGAAGATAACTGATAAGAAAAAAATAGGTCTTATAGCTAAAATTGAAAGAAATGAAGCTTTAGAGAATATTGATTCAATTTTAGATCATTCTGATGGAATTTTAATAGCACGTGGTGATCTGGGCGTAGAAATTGGTATTGAATTATTGCCTGCAGTACAAGATGAGTTGATTGCAAAAGCAATGGACCACGATAAATTAGTCATTGTTGCTACACAAATGATGGAGTCAATGAAAACAAGCCCTGTACCAACTAGAGCAGAAGTTTTTGATGTTTCAAATGCTGCTTGTTCAGGCGTAGATGCAATTATGCTGTCTGCTGAAACTGCTGTTGGTATGTACCCTGCAGAAGTTGTGCAAGAAGCTAGTAGAATTTGTGACATAGCGGAAAAAACTAGTTCGAAAAAAATTAAAATTACTAATACTGAGGACAGGTTTAATAAAGTCGACCAAATAATTGCTATGGCTGCTGTCTATGGTGCTGATAGATCCAACATTAAGGCTATTGCTGCACTTACTGAAACAGGTTCAACACCATTGTGGATGTCAAGAATCCAGTCTTCAATTCCTATTTATGCTATGACAGTAAACGAAAGAACTAGTAGAAGAATATGTTTGTATAGGGGAGTTTATTCTATCAGATTAGAAAAGGTAGAACATGATCATGCACGAGCAAATAAACAAGTAATAAAACTAATGGAGAAACAAGGAGCCGTTAAAAAAGGTGATTTGGTAATAATAACTAAAGGAGATTTGATGGGAACAAGTGGAGGTACCAATGCACTTAAAATAGTAGAAGTTGGTAAACTCTTAGATGTTTAGATCAAAAAAATTATGAATAAAGAAAATTTAAAATCTACCGCTAATAAAATGTTGGAAGAGCCAAAAGGAATTCTAGCAATGGATGAGAGTAATCCAACTATTGCAAAAAGATTAGCTTCTATAAATGTCGAAAACACAGAGGAAAATAGAAAAAAATACAGAGAATTAATTGTTACATCTCCTGGTTTATCGAATTATATTAGTGGAACCATACTATTTGATGAAACATTTAGGCAAGAGATGAGTACAGGTGTGCCATTTGTTAAATTTCTTGAAGAAATTGGGATACTACCAGGGATAAAAGTTGATAAAGGAGCAAAGGATTTATCGAACCATCAAGATGAGAAAATTACAGAAGGTCTTGATGGATTGAGAGATAGGCTTGTAGAATATGCAAAATTAGGTGCAAAATTTTGTAAGTGGAGAGCAGTGATTACAATAGGAGATAAGATACCTAGTAGGGCATGTATTTCTTCAAATTGTAATGCATTAGCAAGATACGCGTCTCTTTGTCAGGAGAATGATTTAGTGCCTATAGTAGAACCAGAAATTCTAATTGATGGTGAACATTCTATAGAAAAATCATACGAGATAACAAAAAATACACTGACATCTCTTTTTGAAGAAATTAATAACTTCAATATTTATTTACCAGGAACTGTTCTTAAACCTAGCATGGTTATATCTGGCAATAAAAATGATAACAGAGCGGATTATGATCAGGTTGCACAAAGGACTATTGAATGTCTAAAAAATTGTTTACCGGATGAGTTAGCTGGGGTTGCATTTTTATCTGGAGGACAGACAGATGATGAATCCACTAATCATTTAAATTTAATGAACAAAAACTTTAGCGGTCTACCTTGGAGAGTAACATTTTCTTATGCCAGAGCAATACAACAAACAGCTTTGAAAACTTGGGCTGGTAGAGATGACAATATACATAAATCACAAGAGGTATTAATCGAGAGAGCCTCATTATGTTCCAAAGCGTCTGTTGGTAAATTATAAAATCATAAAACTAATAAATTTAATAATTTCCTAAAAACTTTATCATTTGAATTAATTTGTTTATTATAGGTTTGAAAAATTGGTTTTTTTGTATATGCTTTTAGTTCATTTAAATTATCCATACCTTTTGGTATAACTTTCAATTTCCTGTTTAAAATAATGCCTGT
>JAYZKL010000050.1:0-2882 GCA_036163455.1 Pseudomonadota bacterium | reverse complement strand
AAAAAACTATTGTCTGTGTAAAAAAAAGGCGCCCCAGACTTTGTAATTACATTAAAATTATACTTCTTAAGAATTTTTGTTAGTCTTGTTAATGATATTAATCTTTTTCTGAAATCATATTTTCTGTATATATATCCCTTAGTTGCAAAATTTGAATTCATAAATGATGAATTTTTATTAAATCTAAAAACTCTATTTAATTTAGTCTCTAGCAAGATTGATTTTATTGAATTTGATATTTCATATTTCTCTTGCAAAAAAAGATATGAGAGTTTTACCAATAGCGATCTAGGTAAGAAAAAATCATGTATGTGATACATGTTGGTTTGACAAATTAGTATATGACCATCATCCTTCAAAATTCGTTTTATTTCATCAAAACAAAAATCTATATCATCAACATATTGGAGCATACCAATGATTATGACCACGTCTTGTGTTTTAGGTTTTATTGGCAATCTTTCATCAACACTTTGAGCATAAAAATTAGCTTTTTTAGATTTAATATATTTTCCACATCTTTCTTTAGCACATTTTATTAATTGTTGAGATATATCAACTCCAATATATTTATGACCTCTATTAAGTATTTTTTCTGATGACTGACCTGCTCCACAACCTAATTCTATAATATTCAATTCTGATTTATTAATTGAATCTAAAATATCTAAAGTCTTGTCTAATCTCTTTGAGATCATGTATGAGTTTAAATCATTTGTCTCATAAAATTTGTCCCACCTAAGATTTCTTGGGCTATCCCACCATCTTTTAATTTCTTCTTTTCTAATATTGTCTGATGCCATTATTATAGAAATAAATGATTAAATTAATTTGTATTGTACTTTTTCTTAGAAACTATGTTCGCCAAATATGGCTCCATCTGATTTTCTAAATGATACCCAATGAGAATCACAATTAGGAATATCTATTTCCATTATCCAGCTAATAAAATTATTATCATCATAAGCATTTATATTATCTTTTGAAATAATGTCTGAAAGGCTTATTGCTAATGATGATTCAGCTTTAATTTTAAATTTATGAACAATTTTCATATTTTTTCCATAGAATGTTATTGTCCCATTACCATCCTTTGTGTCGTCAGGATTATGACTTGTATTTCTTATATGAATATTTGTTTCAAAGTTATTTCCTAAATAACCATGTCCCCACTGTCTATGTCTAGGCGGAAAAACATGTGAGACTGCACCATTTGCAATATTAGTTGTATAGTCTGGGCCTGCTTTATCTTTTACTCTATAAATAAAAGAGGCGTTAATTCGAGACGGGACAGATTCTCCCGTTAACCCTATCTCAAGAAACTGTTCCTGATTATCTAATTTAAAAGTTTGCATTTGTTTCAACTTTTTTTTGTCAAAATATTCTGAATTTCCAATGGCCTTAATTTTATCTTCATTATAATTTTGAGTAAGAAAATCAGCTTGAAATTCACCCTCACAATTTGTTGGAAAGACTGACATATCAAGAGATAATTCCTTTGAAGTAAATCCACATAATAAGGCTTTATATGTAATTGGCTTTTCATCAGATTTTATATGATCGATATTCTTTATAATAGGAAATGAATGCGTCGCTTCTAAAAAATTATTTTCCTTATATAAGTTTCCAACTACAAGTCTTGGAAAAATACAATTATGTTCAACCTTTACTGATATATAGCATTCATTTTTTAGATCTGATTTTGAAAATAAATTGTCTGCTGTAAAAAATTTTGACCCTAATTCAGGTATGTTGCTTATATCAATTTCTTTAGTAGATATTAAATTATTATCAGAAGATTTATGTAAATTAACTAATATACTTTTTTTCGTTGGTAATTGAGGTCCATTAAAAAAATGAAAGAAAGGAGTTGTTTGTTCATTATTCTTGCAAATCCAATTAGTTTCTTCAGTATACGATATTTTTTGTAGTTCATCGCTATTTTTAACTCTGCCTGCTGAATGTACAGCGCTAAAAAGGTTTTCAGCTTGATAGATTCCAATGATGGCTGGAAATGAGAATCTAAGATTATGTTTAGATATTATTTCAATATGAGCAGTACCATCTAGTTTATCTAAATCTAATTCTTTTTTATCATTTAATATAGCTATAATATAAATTTGATTATGATCTTCAATCTCTTCTAAAACATGAACAATCAGTAGATTTCCTAAGTCATCATAGATTTTTATATTAATTGATAGACCGTTAGTTGGTATATTATTCTTTATAGTCCAATAGTTTAAAAATACTATATGCAGGTCAGTTTTATTTCTTAAATAAACTGGAAATACTGCTGATGCGCGATTTGTAAAAGCAATTCTTTGTTTAGCAAAAGACTCTTTCAATCCTTTTACAGGTGATACTGTTTTTGATGATATATTATTTGCCATGATTGTTATCTATATTTTTAGAATAAAATTTTTGTGCTAATTGATAATCTTTGACTGTATCAATTTCACACCATTGATTATTAATTTCATAAACATCTAAATCAACTCCTTCATTGATTAGTTGTTGCAACATATCAGTCATAAATGACTCTTGAATAAATTTTTTTGTTGTGCTCCAAAACTTTTTTGTATAACTATCAAAATCTCTATCCCATATTTCCAAGATTTTTTTTATTGTTGATTGAGAAAACTTCATCAACCCTATATATCTTCCATCAACATTGTCAGCAGATTTACAATTTTGCCCTATTTCAATAAGTTTTCCATTTTTTATTTTGAATGATTCTATATCAACTTCATAACTATTATATCGTTCTACCCAGTATTGTCTCCAATTTTTATCTGAAACTACTAAATTTTTATTTTGATTTGAAATTAGACCCTTCAATATTGAATCATGAAAAATTATATCTCCATATGAAATAATTA
>JAYZKL010000049.1:0-20249 GCA_036163455.1 Pseudomonadota bacterium | reverse complement strand
GGCTGTTATTTTAATTAAAGAAAAAAGAGAGTTAGATGCTAATAAAGAAATTAAAGTGTTTGAAGATAAGGGCATAAAAATTCTTAATGGTATTTATGGTCCGTATGTAACAAATGGGAAGGTCAATGTTAAAGTACCTAAAGATATTGAACCTAAATCCCTTGAAGAAGAAGCTTGTATTGAAATGATAAATAATGCTCCAAAAAGAAAAAGAAGGGGAAGAAGGTTTTTCTCTAAAAAAACATGAAAAAAGGTACTCCAGCTGAGGCAGTTGAATACCTTAAGGATGGAAAAATTATTGCTTATCCAACTGAAACTGTATTTGGTATAGGATGTGATCCATATCAAGAGCAGGCAGTACAAAGAATCTTTCATATAAAAAAAAGACCTTCCACAAAGAAATTTATTTTGATCAGCTCATCTTATAAACAATTGGAAGAAGTGGTTGATACCAAAAGAATTAGTCAAGAAGTATTAGAGTCATGGCCAGGCCCAAACACTTGGTTGGTGCCACCTAATGATAAACTACCAAAATGGCTTATAGATAAAGAAAATGGGTTAATTGCAGTAAGGGTCTCTAGCCATGATGCTGTTAATGAAATTTGTGAAAAATTCGGAAAGCCAATTATCTCAACAAGCGCTAATTTGTATAATTCTAAAATATTAAAAGATTACAGAGAAGTAGAAAGTATTTTTAATAAAGAGATTGATTATTTAGTTATTGGCGATACAGGAGAATATGACAAGCCTAGTATAATTAGAAATATGTTAACTGGAGAAATATTAAGAAAATGACAAGTTCAAAAGAATTAATAAAAATTGAAAATAATTTTAAAGATATACAAAAAAAAATTATTAATGAATTTTCTAAGTTTTCACCAAAAATAAAATTAACTACAACAAATTGGAAATATAAAACTGGCGGAGGGGGAAAAAGTTGCAAAATTAGTGATAATAAAATTTTTGAACAAGGAGCAATAAATTTCTCATCAATAAAAGGCAAAACTCTTCCAGCAAGTGCATTAGGTCACAAATTTCAAAAAAATATTTCTGGGTATAATGCTATAGGTGTATCAGTAGTTATACATCCCCACAACCCTTTTGTCCCATGCTCACATTTAAACGTACGTTATTTCAGTCTCAAGAAAAAAAATGGAACTAATATTTGGTGGTTTGGAGGCGGCTATGATTTGACTCCTTATTTCCCATACAAAAATGATAATGATTTATGGCACAACAACACCAAACGAATGTGTGATAAATATGATAAAAGTTATTACAAAAAATTTAAGCAGGCATGTGATAAATATTTTTTCCTTCAACACAGAAATGAAAAAAGGGGGATAGGCGGAATTTTTTTTGATGGACTAAATAAAAAGGATAAGGATTATTATCTTAATTTTATTAATGATACAGCTGATACTTTTCTTTCAAGCTATTCGAAAATTGTAAAAGAAAGAAGCTCTAAAAAATTTACTGAATGTCAAAAAGATTTTCAACTTTATAGACGTGGCAGATATGTTGAATTCAACCTAGTATATGATAGAGGAACACTGTTTGGCTTACAATCAGGAGGAAGGATTGATTCAATTTTAATGTCTTTACCACCAAAAGTTTCTTGGAATATAAAAAAGACCACTAAAATTAAAAAGTTTGAAAAGAACTTATTAGATTTTATAAAGAAATAAATTCTAAGCAAAAGTTTTATCTAATAATTCTGTATTTTTAATAACTTCTTCCTCATTTAGATCAACAATTGCAGTTGTCAATCTAGAAATACAATTTAACTTTCCTGCTTCATTGCTTATATCAATATTCCAAACATGAATGGATTTGCCTAGGCTTATTGGTGTTGCCTTACCAGTTACAAATCCTCTAAATACAGGTCTTAAATGATTTGCATTAATCTCTAATCCAACAGCCTTCTGCTTACGCATATTGATACATAGGTTAGAAGCAATACTCCCTAGTGATTCTGCAAGCACACAAGATGCTCCTCCATGAAGCATTCCTCTAGATTGTCTTGTTCGGTCATCTACAGGCATTTTTGCAAGTATGTAATCCGTACCAATTTCTAAGAATTCAATACCTAAATGTTTATTAAGAGTATTATTTCTTAGCGTTCTAACATTTTCTATTGTAAAATCTTCATACCAAATGGACATTTAAACTCCTATATTTATAATTCTAGATAGATTAATATAACATCTTCTCTTAAAATAAAAAGTGCTGAGCTTAAAATGAAAAAAAATTTCCCAAATACACGCTTAAGAAGATTAAGATTAACAAAATCGATTAGAAATCTAATAAGAGAAAACTCTCTATCGCCTTGTGATTTGATACAGCCAATATTTCTTATAGAGGGCAAGAGAAAAATTGAAAAAATTAAAACTATGCCTGACATATTTAGATTTACAATTGATAAAGCTATAATAGAAATTAAAAAACTTAAAAAGTTAGGCATTGAATCGGTTGCTTTATTTCCATGTATTAATAAAAAATATAAAAATTTAACCGGCAGTGAATCTTATAATCCCAATGGGCTCATCCAAAAAGCTATTTCAGAAATTAAATCGAAAATTGCTAATATAACTATAATAAGTGATGTTGCACTAGACCCATATACATCACATGGACAAGATGGGATTATTTCAAAAAAAGGTCAAATTCTTAATGATGAAACAATTGAAGTTTTAGTTAAACAATCACTAAGTCATGCTCAGTGTGGGGTTGATATTATTGCTCCATCAGACATGATGGATGGAAGAATAAAAAAAATACGTGAAGCACTAGAAAGAAATTCTTATAAAAATACCATGCTGCTTTCTTATTCAGCTAAATATTCATCAAATTTCTATGGCCCTTTCAGGGATGCAGTTGGATCTATGAAAAACTTAGGCTCCTCAAACAAGGATACATACCAAATGGATTACTCAAATCAGAAAGATGCAATAAGTGAAGTAGAGATGGATATAAGTGAAGGGGCTGATATTGTCATGGTGAAACCTGCTCTGCCGTATTTAGATATCATTTACAGAATCAATCAAAAATTTAATATACCAATCTTTGCTTATCAAGTAAGTGGAGAGTATTCAATGATCAAAGCAGCTACTAGAAATAATTGGCTAGATGAAAAGAAAATAGTCCTTGAAACACTGACATGTATAAAAAGGGCAGGTGCTAACGCAATTATTACTTATTTCGCAAAGGATGCACTGAAATGGATGAAGTAAGAAAATTTTCTGTTTTTGGCATTCCTGTCAAACATAGTCTATCACCATTGATTCATAAGGAATTTGCTAAGGAACAAGGTATAAATATTCAGTATAAGACAATAGAGCCTGACTCAGTGGATCATTTTCAAACTCACGCTGATAGTTTTTTCTCAAAAAAAGGTTTGGGGGCAAATATAACTATACCTTTCAAAGAACAAGCTTTTGATTTTGCTGAAGAACATGACCTATCTGCTTTAGAATGTGGTTGTGCAAATACATTGGCCTTACAAAATAATAAAATTAAAGCTTTCAATACTGATGGGCAAGGTTTTATTAAAGATTTAGAAGAAAAAAAAATTATTTTATCAGAAAAAAAGGTATTAATTCTTGGGGCAGGAGGCTCTGCTAGAAGTATTGTAAATTCATTAAGCAAAGCTAATGTAAAAAAAATGGCCATTCTTAGTAGGACACAAAAAAAAGTAGAGAATCTTATAGAAAAATATAAATCTGTTAGCGATATATGTAATTACGAAGAAAACTTAGAATATGATTTTATTATAAATACAACACCCATTAGCTTAAATGATGAAAAAATAGATTTTCCTATTAATATTTTTGGTTCTTCAAGTATAAGTTATGATTTATTTTATTCAAAAACAGAAACAAAGTTTCAGTTATGGTCAAAAGATAATGGCGCTCATAAAACTTATGACGGGCTTGGAATGCTTATAGAACAAGCGGCATTATCATATGATATTTGGAATGATTTTAAACCAAATACAAAAGGGTTAGCTAAAAGATTAGGTTTTTAATTTCTTATATTGATTCTTTAGATCTACGTAGCTCTGAGCAGAATATAATAAAAACTTCCTTTCTTTGTCTGTTAGTTTTCTGGCTTGCTTTGCTGGCGAACCAACATAAAGATACCCGCTTTCAATATTCTTACCTGGCCCAACTAGAGCCCCAGCTGCTATCATACAATCAGAATTAATTATTGCGCCATCAAGTATTACACTACCCATTCCAATGAGACATCTATCAGATATGGTACAGGCATGTAAAATAGCTGAATGACCAATTGTCACATCATTTCCAATAATTAGAGGATATTCTTCACTATATTCACTAGCATGAGTTACATGAAGAATTGCGCCATCTTGAATATTGGTTCTATCTCCAATAGTTATACTACTGATATCTCCACGAGCTACTGCTTGAGGCCATAATGCGCTATCAGCACCAACTGTTACATTTCCAATAATAGTCGCATGATCGTCAATGTATGCGCTTTCATGAATAGTTGGAGTTTTGTCTTTAAATTTTCTAATCATTTTATATAAATAGCTAGTTTTGATAAACTTACCATATATTATAATCATAAAATCTATAAGGAAGGTAAAATTATGAGCGAAAGAATTGTTATGAGAGTAGGCGAAGCTTTAGTTGCTGGCGGTCCAGCTGGGACTGCTGCTGAACCAGAAGTTGTGATTGGAGAATTAGATGGTCCGTTTGGAACTGCATTTGCTACTTTAATGGGCGAACAAGTAAAAGGGCACTCAAAAGTTTTAGCAATTATGAATACAGATATAATGGTTAAACCTGCAACACTAATGGTAAGTAAAGTTACAGTTAAAAAAGATAAGTATACAAATATACTTATGGGGACAGTTCAAGCTGCAATAGCAAATGGTGTTTTAGATTCAGTTAGAAATGGAGATATACCTAAAGAAAAAGCTAATGACTTAGGTATAATTATTTCTGTTTGGTTGAATCCTGTAGTTGCAAAAGATGATAATTTAGATCATAAAATCTTATTTGATATTCATCGTAAGGCAACCACTTCCGCAATTCATAAAGCTATGAATAATGAGCCTAGCATTGACTGGCTTCTTGAAAATCAAGAGAAGATTATTCATAAATATTACCAGATGGGTATAGATGGAAAAATCTAAGATAAAATGTTAGCTAAAATAAAACTTTATTTGCAGCTCATGAGAGTTGATAAACCAATTGGTTTTTATTTACTGTTTTGGCCTGTACTTTGGGCATTTCTAGTATCTTCTGAAGGATCACCAAATTTATATTATCTTATAATATTTATTTTTGGTGTGATAGCAACTAGATCTGCAGGCTGTGTAATAAATGATTATTTTGATCAAAAGATTGATATCAAAGTAGAGCGTACAAAAAATCGTGTACTAGCAAGCCAAAACATCTCTAATGAGGAAGCATTAGTAATTTTTTTTCTACTTATATTTTTCTGCTTTATTTTACTTCTTATGTTGGGTTCAAAGATTTTTTTATTTGCAATTTTTTCATTTTTACTTTTAGTTATTTATCCTTTATCTAAAAGATATTTTAAATTACCTCAATTAATTTTAGGTTTAGCATTTGGGTCAAGTATACCTATGGTCTTTATTTTAGAAAAGAATGCAATAGATTTTAATTGCCTGCTCTTATATTTTATAACTATTTCATGGGCAATTGTATATGATACCTATTATGCGATGGCTGATAAGAAAGATGACAAAAAATTAGGACTCAAATCGTCTGCTATATTTTTTGGTGATAATGATATAAAATATTCTCTATATCTTCACCTCTTTGTTATTTTCTCTTTCCTTCTCTTAGGATTTTTAAATAATTTTAATGTTATTTATTATGCATTTATACTAATCTCCATGCTTGTTGTTTTATATCAAAATATTTTAGTAAGAGGAAGAAAACCTTATCAATGCATCGCTGCTTTTGAAAATAATAATATCTTTGGATTAATAATAACTTTTGGTCTACTATTAAATTATCTTTAACTATGAATAAAAAATTAAATATTAGACATGACTGGACATTTACTGAACTAAAATCTCTTTATGATTTACCATTTAATGATTTACTATGGTACTCACATCAATTACACAGAAAATATCACGACCCAAATAAAATTCAAATCTCAACTCTAATGTCAATAAAAACTGGAGGATGTCCAGAAGATTGTAAATATTGTTCACAAAGCATAAGATACCAAACTGAAGTAGAGCTTGAAAATACATTGCCAATTTCTGAAGTTATTCAACAAGCAAAAGAAGCGAAAAAGCTAGGCGCTAGTAGGTTTTGTATGGGAGCAGCATGGAGAAATTTGTCTGACTCAAATCTAAAAAAAATTTTAGAAATGATACACGAAGTAAAAAAATTAAATTTAGAAACGTGTATGACTCTAGGGATGCTTAAAAAAGATCAGGCTGTAGAATTAAAAAGTGCTGGCCTTGATTTTTATAATCATAATTTAGATACTTCAGAAGAATACTATTCAAAAGTTGTTACTACACGTAATTACCAAGATAGACTTGACACTCTAGACAATGTTAGGAATGCTGGAATCAAAGTTTGTTGCGGAGGTATTATTGGGCTTGGTGAAGAAACAGAAGATAGAATAAAACTTATCAATGTATTAGCAAACTTAGAAGAGCACCCAGAATCTGTACCGATAAATATGTTAGTTCAAGTTAAAGGAACTCCGTTTTATAAAAATAAAAAAGTAGATGGATTTGATTTTATTAGAGTCATTGCCCTATCAAGAATTGCTATGCCTAAATCTTGCGTCAGGCTTTCTGCTGGAAGAGATTCTATGAATGATGAGATGCAAGCATTGTGTTTTTTTGCAGGAGCAAATTCAATATTCTATGGCGATGAATTACTAACTACAAAAAATTCTCCTATTAATCATGACAAAAACTTATTAAAAAAACTAAAAATAAGTTCCATATAACTTTTCAAAAAGTGAATAATTATAAAGAAGAAATCGCCAATATCAGCAAAAAAGGATATTTTAGAAAAAGAATTACAAATTACTCTCCTCAAGACGTAGTAATAAAGATAAAAAATAAAAAATTTATTTCATTTGCTAGCAATGATTATCTTGGTCTGGCAAATAATCTAGATATAAAAAAAGCTTTTAAAAAGGCAATTGATAAATATGGGGTTGGATCTGGTTCATCTCCAATGATAAGCGGGTACAGTCTTCCACATCAGAAACTTGAACAAGAATTATCTTCATATTTGGGTTTTGAGTCAGTTTTAGTAACTAATTCAGGCTATTTATCAAACGTAGGTGTTATTAATGCAATTGCCACAAAAGGAGGGATTGTATTCCAAGATAGAGAAAATCATAATTCTATAATAGAAAGCTCGAGATTATCTTCAACAAAATTAATTAGATACAAACATCTATCAATAGTAGATTTAAAAAATAAATTAGAGGAATTCTCTAAATCAAAGAATAAAATAATATTTACAGATTCTATTTTTAGTATGACTGGAGAAATATCTCCTCTAAAAGAAATATTAAAATTAAAGAAAATTTTTAAAACTAATATTTTTGTAGATGATGCCCATGGTTTTTGCACTGTTAATTGTCCTAATGAAAAAGAATACTTACCAAATATTTGTTCACACCTGAATATCAATAGGAATAATATTGATGCTTATATTGGAACCTTTGGCAAAGCCGTAGGAACTTTTGGTTCATTTATTGCTGGTAAAAAAAGTTTTATAGAGTTCTTAGTACAAAAATCTAAACCATATATTTATTCAACTTCGTTACCTCCATCAATTGCTGAGGCCACTAGAGCTAGTTTAAAGATTATAAAGAGAGATAAAAGCTTACATGAAAAATTATATGGAAACATTAGTTACTTTTTAAAGAATTTAAATCAATTGAGTATAAAGACTAATGATTATTTAACTCCGATACAAAGCTTCATAGTTGGCAATCCAAATGACACAATCAAAATACAAAAAAAAGCATTTGAAGAAGGGCTTTTTTTACAAGCAATAAGATATCCATCTGTTCCAAAAAATCATGACAAATTAAGGATTAGCATTACTAGTAAACATACTGAGAAGCACCTGAACAAACTCATCGAATTTTTGTCTAAATCATTATAAGTTGCTACTTTTTTATTTGATACTATAATGACTTATGAATATTTTATTCAATAAAAACATTCTGATTGGAATTACTGGTAGCATAGCAGCTTATAAAGCTGCTGATTTGACAAGCAAACTAAAAAAAGAAGGTTGTAATGTTAAAGTTGTAATGACTAAAAGTTCTGGATCTTTCATCACAGAGACTACATTAGAATCTCTTTCTTCAAATCCTGTCTTTACTGATGAGAATAAGAGCGATCATGTAAATAATTTTACTCATTTAGATTTAGCAAAATGGGCGGACATTGTACTCATTGCACCTTGTACAGCAAACTTTATGAATAAACTCGCAAATGGACATGGAGATGACTTATTGTCAACTATCTGTCTTGCCTATACAAAAAAAATTTTTATTGCTCCAGCTATGAATCCAGACATGTGGGAAAATAAAGCCACAAAAGAGAATCTAAAAAAACTTGATAAGTTAGATATAAATATATTGGGTCCTGGATATGGATTACATGCTTGTGGCGATACAGGTTATGGGAGAATGATTGATTCCATAACAATAATTGAAAGTATAAAGAATGAAAACAAACAAAATGAATTGAGTGGAGTAAATATTTTAGTAACTGCTGGCCCTACAAGAGAACCAATCGATCCAGTAAGATTTATGAGCAATTATAGTTCTGGGAAAATGGGCTATGCAATTGCTGTGGCAGCTAAAGAATTGGGTGCAAATGTAGAGTTAATTTCTGGGCCAGTGCAAATTAAAAGAATACCTCAAATTAAAACAACCTATGTAGAAACATCTAAAGAAATGATGGATTCTGTGCTAGAAAGGATAAAGTTTCAAAATATTTTTATTTCTGTAGCTGCGATAGCTGATTACAAACCAACTAATTATTCAAAAACTAAACATAAAAAAAAGGAAAAAAGTTTAAATATAGAATTTCAAAGAGGAGATGATATTTTAAAAACAGTTTCAGAAAAACATAAAAATATTTTTACGGTAGGTTTTGCAGCTGAAACTGATCATATTGATACCAATACACTCTTTAAATTGAAAGAAAAAAATTTAGATATGATTGTTGGGAACATTGCTAACCATGAAAAAAATCTTGGTTTTGAAAGTGATTATAATGAAGTAGTAGTATTTTCTAAATCAACAAAAATTAAAATAAAAAAGGATAGAAAATTAAATATAGCTCAAGAGATTGTTTCATTGGTGGCAAATGAATATTCAAAAAAAGTAACTTTAATCAGCACATCTAAAAAAAATGAGTGATTATATACCTGATCATGTCTTTAGAGCGTATGATATACGTGGCCTTTATCCTAATGAAATCAATGAAGATTTTTTCTATAAATTTGGGCAAGCTGTTGGAACAAAAATAAGCCTCTCTAATAATAAAATAGTGAATGTCTGTGCAGATGGTAGACTATCTAGTAATTCACTTAAAAAAAAACTAATTGAGGGAGTATTATCAACTGGCGTAAATGTTAATGATATAGGTATATTGCCAACTCCTCTACTCTATTTTTCTATGCATGAGCTTCAAATACCCAATGGGTTAATGGTTACAGGAAGTCACAACCCCAAAGACTATAATGGTGTAAAAATTGTTCTTGATTCAAAAACATTGTTTGATAAGCATATTTTAGAATTAAAAGAGATGATGAAGAAAGGTGGTTTTACGGAAACAAAAGAAACAGGAGTGCTCACTAAAAATGAAAATATGCTTGAACAGTATATTCTACATATTAAAAAAAATATTCATATTGATGAAGGCCTTAATGTTGCGATAGATTGTAATAATGGCGTTGCAGGTGTTTTAATAAAAAAACTTTTTAAATCACTTTCTATAAATACAGCAATAATAAATGAGAAAGTAGATGGAAATTTCCCAAACTATGCGCCAGACCCATCAAAGGAAAAAAATTTAAAACAATTACAAAATCTAGTTATTAAAAATTCTTCAGATATTGGTTTTGCATATGATGGAGATGGAGATAGAGTAACTGTTATTAGGAATGATGGAAGTATATTATGGCCTGATCAATTATTAATGATATTTGCTAAAAATATACTAGAGAATAATCAAGGGTCTAAAATTGTTTATGATGTGAAGTGCAGCAAGCACTTAGAAAAAATAATTATAGAGAGTGGTGGACTGCCCATTCTTTCAAGAACTGGTCATTCATATATTAAAGATTTGATGACTACGGAGAATGCTATACTTGGTGGTGAAATGAGTGGACACATATTTTTTTCAGATAAATGGAAAGGTTTTGATGATGGAATCTATGCTTCCATCAGGCTATTAGAAATACTAAGTTTATCAAAAAATAAAGAGGGTTTGCTCTATGATCTACCTGCTTCATACACAACTCCTGAAATAAATATACCATTTGAAGAAAACAAACATTTTACTTTTATGGATTTGTTTGTAAAATTAGCTAAGTTTGAAGGAGCAGAAATTATTGATGTTGATGGGCTCAAAATAATTTATGATGATTGTTGGGGGCTTATTAGATGCTCTAATACAACATCTAATCTAGTACTTAGGTTTGAAGCAGATAACAGAGACTCTTTAGAAAAGATACAATCTTTAATTAAGGATGCAATGTTAAAAGTTGATGATAAATTAGAAATACCGTTTTAAGAAAATGAGAAAAAAAGAAGAAATTATTTATAGAGAAATAGAGAAAGCAGGTTTAAATGCTGCAAATGTACTTATTGAAGCACTACCCTATATACAAAGGCTTGCTGATACCAAAATAGTCATTAAGTTTGGTGGCAATGCTATGATTGATGAAAAATTAAAGAATAACTTTGCCAAAGATGTGGTTCTTTTAAAGCAAGTAGGTTTACATCCGGTTGTTGTACATGGAGGTGGCCCGCAAATTAATGCTCATTTAAAAAAAGCGGGAATTGAATCTGAATTTGCTAATGGCGTAAGAATAACTGACAAACAATCAATAGATGTTATTGAGATGGTTTTAGGAGGGTTAATTAATAAAGATATAGTCAATGCTATCACAGCACATGGAGGTAAAGCGGTTGGTTTATCTGGTAAAGATGGTGGCTTGATAAGAGCAAAAAAAATGGTGGGTTCAGGTAAATTTAAAGATGTTGATTTTAAATTTACAGGTATGATTGAAAGTATAGACCCTTCACTTGTTAGCCTATTAGATAAAACACCATTTATACCTGTAATTGCACCAATTGGTATAGGTGGAGACTATGAGACCTATAATATTAACGCTGACATAGTCGCTGGTAAAATCGCCCATATCCTTCAAGCTAGCAAATATTTAATACTTACAAATACTAATGGAATACTTGATGAAAAAGGAGACCTCATCCAATCAATAAATGCTAAAAAGGTTAAATCTTTAATTCAAAATAAAATTATTTCGGGAGGAATGCTTCCTAAAATTGAATCAGCGCTTGAGGCAGTTAGTTCCGGAGTGGATAATGTTCAAATTATTAATGGCACAATTGATCATTCAGTTCTATTAGAATTATTTACTGATGAAGGAATTGGAACAATGATAAGAAGATAATGATGTGTTAGAACATTTCTCCTTATTTTTTATATCTCTAATATCAAATTTATTTTCAGCCTTTTCAGGCGGTGGCGCTGGCGTTATACAACTACCAGCAATATTGCTTATTTTTAATTTACCGTTTGTTGCAGCCTTAGCTTCGCATAAAATTGCAACTGTTGCATTAGGACTTGGAGCATCGCTAAGAGTCCTTAAAGAGAAAACAATAGAAAAAAAGTTTTTTTTTGAATCTATACTTATAGGAGGCCCAGGTGTAATTCTAGGCGCAAGCTTGATAGGTTATGTCGATAATATAGTTGCTAGAATTTTATTAGGCGTTTTAATAATATTTATTTCTATCTATTCTTACTTACAAAAAGAAACTGGTTTAAATAATTCTAATTTTTCTTATGATACTAAACATAAATTTGTTGGCTTTTTAGTAATATTCTTAATTGGTGTAATTAATGGCTCACTATCAGCAGGAACTGGCTTATTCTTTACAATATGGATGGTTGTTTGGTATGGAATGAGTTATAAAAAAGCAATTACATATACGTTGGTTATAGTTGGTTTTTTTTATAATGCTATAGGTGCAATAACACTAGCCACATATGCAAACATCTTTTGGCTTATTCTGCCAGCTTTATTCTTTGGTTCATTAATAGGCGGTTATTTAGGTGCACACATTGCTCTATCAAAAGATGATAAAACCATAAAAAACGTTTATCAAATTGTGACTTTAGTTGTTGGATTAAAGCTAATTTTTTCCTAAATCATCTTTTGTATTTAGACGTATACTCTTTCATATGATTTAGATGATTACTCAAAGATTTATTGTTAGATAGGTGGTCTTCAATATCATCAAGTGTAATTATTGAATATACTGGTATCCCTAAATCTTTTAATTCCTCTGAAGCTCTTTTATTCTTTCCTATTTCCATTCTATCTAAAGCCACAAAAATACTAACACAGGTTGATTCATGGTTTTCTAATAACTCTATAGATTCAATAATAGATGAGCCAGAAGATACGACATCGTCAACAACTATGGCTTTGCCTCCCTTGACATGTCCAGCCATAATCCCCCCATCGCCATGATCTTTAATTTCCTTTCTATTGAAACTATAATGTTTAGTTTGTTTATGCTCATTAAATAATTGTAGGCTTATAGAAGTAGCTAAAGGAATACCCTTGTATGCAGGACCAAATATAAAATCATAATTTATGTTTTGATTATTTATCAGATTCACGTAATAAGAGGTGAGTTTAGTTAATAATAATCCATTATTACAAATGCCAGTATTGAAATAATAAGGACTTTTTCTACCTGACTTAAGAGTGAAATTACCAAACTTCAGTATTTCATGCTTTAGAGCGAAATCTATAAAGTTATTTTTAAGATTATTCATGAATGGATTTAATCTATATCGCCTTTATAATAACATAGTAAAAATTAGTTTATGAGAGTTTTAACATTAAATGTGTGTGGTATAAGAGCTAGTCAAAAAAAAGGCCTGTATCAATGGCTAAAAAGACAAAAAGCAGACTATATTTGCCTTCAAGAAGTTAGGGCTTCAGAAGATCAAATTGATTCTGATTTATTTGCTTTAAATGGATATACAAGATACTCATCTGTAGCAGAAAAGAAAGGGTATAGCGGAGTGTGTATTTACACAAAACATAAACCAAATACCACCTATAATGACTTTGGCTCAGATTTCTTTTCTAAAGAAGGCAGGTTTATTTCTTTAGAATACAAAAAACATCGTATTGTCTCTGTTTATTTCCCTTCAGGTTCTTCAAGTGAAAAAAGACAAAAACTTAAATATAAATTCATGTCAAAATTTGAAACTTACCTTAAGAAAATAAAAAAGGATAAAAAAACATCTATTATCTGTGGGGATTGGAATATAGCACATAAAAAAATTGATATAAAAAATTGGAAATCTAATCAAAAAAATTCAGGCTTTCTTCCTGAGGAAAGAGATTGGATGGATAAAATTATCGGCAAATTAGGTTTTATAGATGCATTTCGAGAAATAAATAATCTTCCCGATCAGTATACTTGGTGGTCTAATAGAGGTAGAGCCTGGGAAAAAAATGTTGGTTGGAGAATTGATTACCATATCGTCACAGCAAATATTAAGGATATAATAAAGAAAGTAAAAATATATAAAAGGAAAAGATTTTCTGATCATTCACCTCTAATAATTGACTATGATATCTGACTACATAAATAAAATCCTAATTTCCATCAACCCCTACTTGGAAAAAAAGATGGTCATAACTTTAGTTATGGGATTTGTATCAGGGGTTCCTTTGCTTCTCACCATTACTCTTTTACAAGCATGGTTGACGGATGCCGGCATTGCAAAATCAACTATTGGTTTATTTGCCCTTGTTGGACTCCCTTATTCGCTAAAATTTTTATGGGCACCAATTTTTGATAGATATATTATTAATTCATTGGGTCGAAGAAGAGGGTGGTTGGTAGTCATTCAAGTCATATTGATTATTTCTATTATTGGCCTTGGTATGACAAATCCAAGCCTAAGTGCTTTTAATGTTGCTGTTTTAGCTCTTTTAGTTACTTTTTTTTCTGCATCACAAGACATCATAATTGATGCTTACAGAAGAGAATCTCTACTTGATGAAGAACAAACTCTTGGAGCATCTGCATATGTTTTAGGATATAGAATAGGTGCTCTAGCTGCAGGTGCAGGAGGATTAATTCTAGCTGATTACATATCTTACCAATTAGTTTATATATTTATGGCAGCTGTTATGTTTATAGGAGTTTTCGCAACTATGATTGCTGATGAACCATTACAAGAAGAGGAACCTAAAAGTTTAAGAGATGCAATAATCAATCCTTTCACTGAATTTTTCAATAGGAAAGGTTATAACTCAGCAATACTAATTTTAATGTTTATACTTCTCTATAAAGTTGGTGATACCATGGCGCATTCTTTGAGTACAAATTTCTATCTAGATATTGGTTTTACAAAATCACAAATTGGAACGGTTGTAAAAATATTTGGTTTGGTGGCGACGCTAATTGGCGCTTTTTTAGGAGGACTAATCTCATTACGAATAGGGTTATATAAATCTCTTATAATTTTTGGTCTTTTCCAAGCTGTTGCAACATTAGGCTTTGCAGTATTAGCAGCTATGGGCAACTATATTAGTCTTTTAATGATCGTTATCTCTCTTGAGAATTTAGCTGCTGGAATGGGCTATACTGCATATTTAGCTTTTATTGCAAACATGACTAATAAGGAGTTTACTGCAACTCAGTTTGCTCTAATGACAGCTCTAATGTCGATACCAAGAACATTTTTCTCTGGTTCATCAGGTTATTTAGTAGAATTAATGGACTGGGAAATATATTTTATATTCTGTTCATTAATAGCAATTCCTGCTCTAATAATACTAATGAAAATAAAACAGGATATTAAAATATGACAAAATTTTCTGTTGCTGACTTATGCGATGAAAATCAAGAAATACAAATTGCCCAACCAATTTTTAAATTATTTGGCAAGAATCATACATTTTTTGGAAAAATCAGAACCGTTAAAGTTTTAGATGATAATTCTTTTGTAAAAAAACTTCTTGAAGAAAAAGTTGATGGCGATGTTATGGTGATAGATGGTGGCGGTTCATTAAATTGTTCATTAGTTGGTGATAATCTAGTAAAAAAAGCTAATGAAAATGGCTGGTCTGGGTTTGTTATAAATGGCTGTATCAGAGATTCAGAAATCATAAACACTATGGCTATAGGAATAAAAGCTCTAAATATTTTCCCTAGAAAAAGCGTCAATAATAATAGGGGTAGTCTTGGGGATAAACTTGAATTCGCAGGAGTTGTTTTTAAGGAAGGTATGTTTCTCTATTCGGATCATGATGGCATAATTATCTCTGACAGAAATCTGCTAGAAAATAATGGATAATCTAATTAAAGTTAAAAATTTATCTGTAACTAGAAATGGCTATACTGTATTTTCTAATATTTCTTTTGACTTAATAAAAACTCAATCAATAAATATCTTTGGTTCAAATGGTTCAGGAAAAACAACATTACTCAAAACTATAATTGGAATTACAGAGCCGTCTAATGGAAATATAGAAAATTATAATTCAGAAAATTTTTTTAAAGAAACTATTTATATAGGTCATAAATCAGGACTAAAAGAAGATCTTACGGTTAAAGAAAATTTATTTTTTTTCCAGAGTATATATGGCAATCAAAATTATTCACTGATTAAAAAGGCTTTGGATAATTACAAAATGAACAGTTATATCAATACTCCAGTGAAGCAATTATCCCACGGACAAAGAAAAAGGGTTTCTTTAATAAAAACACTTATCACTAATTCAGTTACTTGGATAATAGATGAGCCATATAGTTCATTAGATGAAGATGGTATTAAAATATTTAATGAGCTAGCTCAAAATCATTTAAATAACAATGGCGCACTTATCACAACAAACCATAAACCTTTAGAAAAAATCTTTATTAATAATTTAAATATAGGTCTGGGATGCTAATGAAATCCTTTGGATCAATTATTCTAAAAGAACTTTTACTAATAAAGAGATCGGGTTATGAAAGTTTTTTCCCAATTATATATCTTTTCATAATAATGGTTTTTTTTAATATATCTTTAGGTTATGTTGAAAAAATTGTTATGCAAGAACTTGTTCCTCTTATGATATGGATATCTTGCTTGCTTGTTTGTGTTCTTAATGTAGAAAATATCTTTAAAGATGACTATGAAGATGGATCTTTAGAAATATTCCTTATTGATGATAAAAATTTAGAAATTAATGTTATGGCAAAAGTGTTATCTCATTGGTTAATATCTAATTTACCAATAATATTTTTTGCCCCTATAATTGCAATAGCCTTGGGGATAAGCAACCAAACTAGTTTTGTGCTATTTTTAAGCTTAATTATAGGAACTCCAACATTGAGTTTAATTGGATCAATTGCGGCTGCCCTGACAGTTAGCCTAAGAAAAAATAAAATTCTTATTTCTATTATCGTTCTTCCTCTTTATATTCCTGTGCTAATCTTTGGAACTTCAGCAGTTAATAATTCATATTTTAATTTAAACTACTCTACAGAGTTATACCTTTTAAGTATAATCTTTTTAATTTTTTTGCTTATTACGCCTATAATTTGTGCAAAATCTTTGAAGATTAGCTTAGATTAAATGTTTTTTACCCACGACTTGTGTCTCTCTCTCACTAAAAGAATATTTCTGGCTGATAAGAAAAGAGAGGCAAAAAAATAGAATGTAAAGCCAACTGCAACATATATGAGAGGAATTAGCATTTCTGTTGAAATTGAAGGTGAACCAAGTTTTATCACACTAGGGCCTTGATGTAATGTATTCCACCATTCAACAGAAAAATGTATTATGGGTATATTAATCAAGCCAACTATTGCCAAAATATTTGCTGCTCTTGCCCCTTTTTTATAATCATCAAAAGAATAATTTAATAGGATTATTGATATATAGATAAAAAATAAAATTAATTCTGATGTCAATCTAGCATCCCAAACCCACCATGTCCCCCACATTGGTTTCCCCCAAATTGCTCCAGTCACAAGAGTCAAAAAGGTAAATAGTGCGCCTATTTTTGCCGAAGATATTGATAGAATCTCAAAAACTTTTATTCTCCAAACTAGTGACACTATAGAACAAAAAGCAAGAACTGAGTATGCAAATAGAGACAGCCAGGCACTTGGAACATGTACATACATGATTCTAAAAGCATCACCCTGTTGATAATCAGGCGGAGCGACAAATAGGCCTTGATAAATACCATAGAAAATAAGAATAAAAGAAATAGATAATAGCCATGGTATTAGCTGAGTTACAAAAAAATAAAACCCATTAGGTGAAATTTTGTTAAAAATATTCTTTAACATACTCGTAAAATTGATATTTATGATAACATAAAAGTCAATTGAATATTTAGTGAAAAAAAAAGATCAGACAAAACAACCCAAAGATTATGAAGCCATAGCATTTACTTGGACTAAATCTAAAATTGGCAAATATAAATTATTGAAAAGAATAAACAAGAAAGCTTATAAAAAATCACTAGATATTAAGAAATAATTGATTTGATTATTTTGTCCCAAGCAAAACTTTGGTCGCATAAAACAAAAAACTCAGCATTGATGTATTGACTGTTTTTATTATACTTTAAACTATTCATCGATTTATCTAATACCACTCCTCCAGCTTCCTCAATTATCGATTGTCCAGAAGCAGTGTCCCATTCATGAGTAGGGCCTAATCTTGGATAAAAATGACCTTGGCCAGATGCAATATATCCAAATTTTAATGCACTACTAGTTGTAATAATTTTTAAATTATTAAATTGTTTTTTTAATCTTTGGCATACATCTTCATTAATTGATGAACTTGTATAGATGATAGTTTTTTCAGACATTGGCATTGTTTGAGTTTTAATTTGTATAGGGGGTTCATTTTTTAATTTTTTAAAAGAACCATGATTTTTAAATGAATAATAAAATAATTTATGTATAGGAGAATAAATTATGCCCAAAATTGGATTCTGATTCTTAATCAATGCAATATTGATACAGAAATTATTGTTACCTTTAAGATAATTCTTTGTACCATCTAACGGATCAATAATCCAAAAAAGATCTGCCGCTTTTGATGGTTTTTGATTCTCCTCTGAAATGACTGGTATATCAGGAGTTAATTTATTTAATTCCTCCTCAATCATATTGCTAGATTGCAAATCAATTTCTGTAACTGGAGTTTGGTTATCCTTAATTTTTATATCTAAAATTTTTTTGTGATTTTGAACTTGATATTCTCCTGTACTTACACTAATGTTTTGTAGTTTTGGGAGAATATTTTCAAAATCTTGAAAGTTCATAATGTTATATCCAAATGTTTTTTAAGTAAATAAATGCAGGCAATAGCACGAGATTCTATATTTTTATTTTTATCTATTAATGTATCAATTTCATTAAGATCGCATTGTATTATAGTTAATTCTTCAGGTTCATCGCCTTCAAGCTTTGATGGTTCTAAATCTTCAGCTAAAAAGATATGGGTATCATGATCTATATATCCTGGGGCAAGACTTAAAGTGAAAATATGTGATAACTTATTTGATCTAAATCCTATTTCTTCTTGTAATTCCCTGTTAGCTGCATTTACTATTGTTTCCCCTTCATCTACTCGGCCTTTTGGGAAAGATATAGAATAGTTATTTATAGCAGCAGCAAACTCTTTTATAAAATAAATTTTATTATTTTGTAAAGGAATAATCATTACTGCTGCATGGCCTTTCCCAGAAATTACCTCATATTCCCTGTAAATTCCTTTCCCAAATGTTATTTCCAGTTCTTTTATTGTAAACAGTTTTGTATTAGCAATAATCTTTTTATTTTTGATAGTTGGCATATTAATAAAGTTAATTTTAGATGCAATTATTGTTAAATAAATCATACAATATAGCTTATGCAAAAGAAAGTTATGAAAAATTTTTTGATTGATTTAGATGGTGTAATTTTAAATCTTGATTATGATAATTTTTTCTGGCAGAAACATATACCTAAGGTATATGCTGAATTACATAAAATAAGCTTCAAAGATGCTTGTTTAGTAACAAAGCAGATTTTCAATTATAAGAGAAAAACTAAGGATTGGTATGATATAGATTATTGGTCAAATATGCTAAATGTCGATATAAAAAAAGAAAAAGAGGACAATATAGAAAAAATTGATATTATGAAAGGAGCTGTAGAATTTTTAGAAAGTTTAGTAAAAAAAAATAAAAATCTATTTTTGATAACTAATGCACATGAGAAAACACTAAAAATAAAACTAAAAAAATATAATATTAAAAAATACTTTAAAGATATTATTTGTTCGCATCAACTTAGTTATATCAAGGAGGAAATACAATTTTGGTACATACTGAAGAATAAATTAAATATAAGTTTCAAAAATAGTGTTTTAATTGAAGATACTTTAGATAATCTAATTGCTGCTCACTCTGCAGGATTAGAAAACCTTGTATATATTAGTAAAGAGAAATCTAAATCGAGGATAATTAATCCCTTAACAGTGAAATCATTATCAGACTTGTCTTCTGCATTTTAATAAAGTTAATGTGTTTGATGATAAAGTTGTAGGAAAATATTCTCTAACTAAAACATATTTTTTTCTGTATCTATAAATTATTGATCTGCAAATGTGATTATCTATAATCTTAAAGTCAGTGCGTAAGCGTTTGAATTTATTTGGCCTTAGAATGTATGTCCCCAAGGATTTATTGCCGAGCATTTTCAGCCTTTTTTCCTTTCCATTAAGATATTTAATAGGAAAAAAACTTTCTGCATGAATAGCGCCAAATTGATCAGAATTTAATATAACTTTTCTATATATAACATAACCTTTAAATATATTACTAAAATCAAAAAAATTGTTATCAGATAAGTAAAAGTTTTTTTGGTCAATAATATTTATATTAAATCCCTTCTTTGATAAA
>JAYZKL010000048.1:0-31836 GCA_036163455.1 Pseudomonadota bacterium | reverse complement strand
TAGCTTCTTCTGCAGGTTTTTCTTCTGCTTTAGCTTCTTCTGCAGGTTTTTCTTCTGGTTTAGCTTCTTCTGCAGGTTTTTCTTCTGCTTTAGCTTCTTCTGCTTTAGCTTCTTCTGCTTTCTTAGCTCTTTTTATTTTTATTTTTTCTAATTCTTTTAATTTTGCTTTCTCTCTCTTTTTTAAATTATCAGCATCAAGCGCATATTTTCTTAAATATTTTACTCGATCACTTATTTGGGCTCCTTTGGCTATCCAATAATCAAGCCTCTCATGGTTAATTTTTATTCTATCTTGAGTTTCAAGTGCTGGATCATAACTACCGAGTCTTTCGATGCACTTTCCATCCCTTTTATCTCTTTTATCTATAACCACAATATGATAGTAAGCTTTTTTCTTTGCTCCACCTCGTGATAATCTTATTCTAACCATATATCTCCTGTATTAAAAACCATTGAATTATAGCACTTGTTTCTTATTCGCGTTAGTTTTTTTGTATAAAAATATAATAAATCTGATATCTTAGTGTTTTGAGAAGGAATTTGATATTATCTTAATGAAGATGTTAGTGCTATCTGGAAGTGTCATTGTTGGATATCTACTGTCTACTGTATATGTTAGAAATATGCTGCTAGATAAGTTGGTAGAAGATACTAAAAAATTTTTCTTTAATTTACTAGTATTTTTTAGTCTAGTGTTATTTGGATTCTATACTATAAATCTTATTTACGAGGTTAATGGTCTAAACTTTAATACTTCGTTATCTTTAACGTTATTGACGATTAATGCTTTATTCTTTATTTTTATGTTTAGAAAACCTATCTATCATCTTGGATTAATACTTTTCCCAATAACGGTTTTTATAATACTAATAACTATTTTTTATAAAACTGATGATATGCCAGCTGAATTTACAAATAGTAGTCTACAAATTCATATTCTTTCTTCATTTATATCATATGGGTTTCTTGGTTTAGCTGGATTAGA
The DNA here is from genome assembly GCA_036163455.1 of Pseudomonadota bacterium. GTDB lineage: Bacteria > Pseudomonadota > Gammaproteobacteria. The sequence goes on along the minus strand of JAYZKL010000048.1, from coordinate 30,851 downwards.
AGCTGTTCTGCTTTCCCAACAAGAAAAAAAATTAAGAGATGTAAAAGACTCTACTTTAGCAATTTCTTTTCCTCCTATAGAAGTTATGGAAAAAGTTATGTTTGATTTAATTGTTATTGGTTTTGCTTTATTGACTATTTCGATATTAAGTGGAGCACCCTTTATCTTAAATGAAGCCACTAACTTACAAATTCAAAAAATATTTTTTTCCTTAATTGCATGGATAACTTTTGGTTATTTATTATTTAGAAGGTATTCATCTGGGCTTAGAGGTGTAAAAGCGGCAAACTTAACGTTAAGCGGTATCATATTTTTATTTATTGCATATCTTGGCACTAAACTCTTTTTTGAGATAATATGAATAAATCTTTTCTTAGAATTTAAATAAATGAATACTCTAACAGTTGAAAATTTATTCATAATATTAATATTCTTATTATTCTTATCAGCTTTTTTTTCAGGGTCAGAAACTTCTTTGATGAGCGTAAACAGATATAAACTGAAGCATAAACATAAAACAGGGAGTAATTCTGCTAAAAGAGTTTTATATCTTTTAAATAACCCAGATAGAACCTTAAGTTTAATTCTTTTACTAAATAATTTTGTCAATATTCTTGCATCTGCAATTACTACTCTTATAGCAATCAAATTATATGGTGAGGGAGCTATAGCTATTTCTGCTGGTATATTAACATTTGTTATTTTGATTTTTTCAGAAGTTACTCCTAAAACTTTTGCAGCTTTATATCCTGATAAAATTGCGTATCCGGTTTCATGGTTTTTCTATCCTATGCTTAAAATTTTTTATCCAATAATATCTATAATTAATTTCTTTGCTCAAACAATTTTAAGTATTTTTGTTTCAGATAAGAGAGATAAGTCCCATGAGCTATTAACAAAAGATGAAATCAAAACTATTGTTACAGAATCAAGTGATCGTATTCCAAAATATTATGAAGATATGATTGTAAATATGCTTGATCTTGAAAAAGTAAAAGTAGAAGATGCAATGATTCCAAGGAGTGAAATAATAGGTGTGAATATAGATCAGGATATAGAAAAAATTCGAACAGAAATACTTGAATATCAGCATACTCGTATACCCATTTATAAAAATGAATTAAATTCTCTGCAAGGGTTTCTCCATAAACGAAGAGTAATAAAAATGTTAATCAATGATGGTATTACTAAAGATGAAATTTTAAATAATCTAAATCCGGCCTATTTTATTCCTGAAGATACTTCTTTAACTACTCAGCTAATTAATTTTAAGAGAGAAAGAAAAAGAATTGGTTTTGTTGTTGATGAATATGGAGATGTTAAGGGTTTGGTGACATTGGATGATATTCTTGAAGAAATCGTAGGTGAATATAGTGATGATAATAAAGAGAAAGATATAAATCGTTTAACTGGGGATACGTATCTTGTAGATGGTACAGTTCAGATTCGTGAACTAAATAAGCTTTTAAATTGGAAACTTGGTGATTCCGATGCTAAAACTATTAATGGCTACATTCTTGAATATCTAGAGGATATTCCAAAAAAAGGGATGTCTTTTGAAAGAGATAATTTTTCTTTTGAAATAATGAAAGTAAATAATAATTTTGTAAAGAATGTAAAGATAACTAAAAAATAGTATTATTTAAATATTATGAGTAAGAAAATAAAAAGCCCGCTGTCTACATTTGAAGATGATATGAAAAAAATACAGGAATTACTTGATAAGTTTGATACTGGAGAAATTTCCCTTGAAGAAAGTATGGAAAAATATCAAACACTAACTGAACTTTCAAAAAGATGTAAAAAGGCTTTAGAGGAAGCAAAGTTAAAAATTACCACTATTAAGGATGGTTTAGAAAAATAAAAATGAAAGACAAATATCCAGTTCTAAATAAAATTGATTTACCTTCAGATCTAAAGAATTTAGCCCCTGAAGAATTAATTGTCTTATCTGAAGAAATAAGAAACTATATCATTGAATCTGTTTCTATAACGGGTGGTCATCTTGCTGCTGGCCTTGGTGCAGTTGAATTGACGCTTGCATTACATTATGTCTTTGATACTCCAAAAGACAAAATTATTTGGGATGTTGGTCATCAATGCTATCCCCATAAAATATTGACAGGAAGGAAAAACCTTATGTCTACTTTGAGAAAAAAAGATGGGATCTCTGGTTTTCTAAAAAGAAATGAAAGCGAATATGATTGTTTTGGAGCAGGGCACTCAAGCACCTCAATTAGTGCTGCTGTAGGTTTTGAAATAGCTTCTAGGTTAAATAATGATGACAATAAAATAATTGCTGTGATTGGTGATGGAGGGCTAACTGCTGGAATGGCCTATGAAGCATTAAGTCATAGTGGAGGATTAAAATCAAATTTCCTTGTAGTACTAAATGATAATGAAATGTCAATTTCTCCTAATGTTGGTGCCATACACAAATATTTGACTAGGATTTTAACAGGCAAAACCTACTCTGCAATAAAAGAAAGTAGTAAACAGGTTTTGAGTAAAATAAAAACCTTTGAAACAATTGCTAAAAAAGTTGGTTCCAAAGCAAAAAGTTTTATCACTCCAGGATTATTATTTGAAGAACTTGGTTTTAAATATTACGGACCAGTTGATGGCAATGATTTAGGGGATTTAATAGAAATCTTGACTAATTTGAAAGATAAACAAGGGCCAAGAATTCTCCATATAATGACAAAAAAAGGTAAAGGATATAAATTAGCAGAAAATAACCCTATCGGCTATCATGGCGTCACACCTTTTAATCCAAAAACTGGGAAAACTAAAACTAAAAAACTTGAAAATAAATTAACTTATACTCAAATATTTGGTCGATGGATAAATGAAATGGCCAAGGTGAATAAAAAACTTGTTGCAATCACTCCTGCAATGCGTGAAGGCTCGGGGCTTGTAGAATTTGAAAAGAATTTTCCTGACAGATATTTTGATGTTGGGATTGCTGAGCAACACTCATTAACCTTAGCAAGTGGGTTGGCCTGCAATGGGATAAAACCTGTAGTTGCAATTTATTCAACATTTTTGCAACGTGCTTATGATCAACTTATTCATGATGTAATTATTCAAGAGTTGGATATATTGCTTGCAATTGACCGAGCAGGAATTGTAGGAGCCGATGGAGAGACTCACCAAGGCATTTATGACATATCATATCTTAGAATTTTACCTAAGATGGTAATTATGACTCCATCAAACGAGCAAGAACAATGGAAAATGTTAACTACTGGGTTTGATTATAAAGGACCGGCAGCAGTTAGGTATCCAAGAGGTTATTCTCAAGGAATAGATTTAGCTTTGGACTTTGAAAAAATTAAGATTGGTAAAGCGAAACTAATTAGGCAAGGTAATAATATTGCATATTTAGTGTTTGGAACATTACTTAATACCGTATGCTCTATTGCAGATGAGATTGATGCAACAGTGGTTGATATGCGCTTTGCAAAACCTTTAGATTTAAATTTAATTGATGAAATATGTCTAAACCATCAATATATAATTACTATAGAAGAAAATTCTATACTGGGTGGAGCGGGTTCAGCTGTAAATGAGGCAATTCTTAACCTTTATAACCAGCCAGACTACATGAACGCGCCCAAGGTTCTTAACCTAGGAATACCTGACAGCTTTGTTATGCATGGGAAACAAGAAGAAATGTATGCAGATATAGGCTTAAATGAAGAAGGGATTAAGAAAAGCACCTTAAATTTGTTACAAAAAGGCGTTGTTTCTAAAAATAATTAACATAATGTTTTTAGGGGAATAATATTTATACTCTAACTATAAAAACCGAGTTCTCATCTGCCCATATACTTAATGGGCACAAAGGAGATTGTAAGCGTATGCATGGACATAATTGGAAAGTAGAAGTTGAAGTTTCAGGAAATAAACTTGATAATATTGGGATGGTTATGGACTTTAAAGATATAAAGAAATCGGCAAAGGAGATTGGGGGAAGACTCGATCACCAATTCTTGAATGATTTGGAACCTTTTAAAGAAAATAACCCTACAGCTGAAAATATTGCAAAATATTTCTTTTCGGAATTATCAAAAAAGATTAATAATGATAGTATTGAATTGAAATCTATTAAATTGTGGGAAACAGATAAATCCGCGGTTAAATATACAGAATAAGTTATGTCGACAAATAAGAAAAATATGAAAATAGTTGATGATGCAACCAAAATACCTGATATACAGGGGCTTGCAGATACAAGGAATTTACCAATTAATAAAGTTGGGATTAAAGATATTCTCCATCCAATAATCATTAAACAAAGGTCTGGTAATGAGCAATCTACAATTGCTAAATTTAATATGTATGTGAATCTTCCACATGATTTTAAAGGAACACATATGTCGCGTTTTGTTCAAATCTTAAATCAACATGAAGAGCAAATAACTGTAGATTCTTTCAAAAAAATGATGGAAGAGATGTGTCAGTTATTAGAAGCTGAATCTGGGCATATTGAAATGTCTTTTCCTTATTTTATAAATAAAGCTGCACCAGTGACAAAAGTAAAAAGCTTGCTTGATTATAATGTCACTTTTATTGGAGAAATTAAAAAAAATCAGCCTAATTTAAAAGTAAAAGTTTTAATACCAGTCACTAGTCTATGTCCATGTTCAAAAAAAATTTCTGCATATGGAGCTCATAATCAAAGATCTCATGTAACCGTAACTGTATTGATAAATGACTTTATTTGGATTGAAGAATTAATTGATGTTGTGGAAAAAGAAGCTTCATCAGAATTATACGGCCTTTTAAAAAGACCTGATGAAAAATATGTGACCGAGTTAGCATATGATAATCCAAAATTTGTCGAAGATATGGTGAGAGATATAGCTGTCCATTTTGATAAGGACAAAAGGGTTCTCGAGTATACTGTTGAATCTGAAAACTTTGAATCTATACATAACCATTCTGCTTACGCACAAATTCATAATATTAAAAAAGACGAACTATCTTAAATCGGCGTGAAGGCCTCTAATAACTTCCTCTGAAACTGGACCTACAACATTTACAAAACTTTCATTTTGTACTTCAATGGTAGTGCCTAATTGTTCTACAACTAACACTACATTATAAACTTCACTTTCATCATCACTCCAAAAATTTAATTTATCAAAAAAGGAGTCATCTTCTTGCGCACCTCTTTCATTTAAAGTGATTTGTATTAATCCTTCATCACGATTCTCAGCCACTATTCCAATGCCTAAAATTTCTAATGATTTTAAAACTCGCGGATAAACTCTTTCATACGTATCAGCTACAAACAATGTATGAAGACCATTTTCATCAACATTCATGACTGATTTATTTCTTAGGCCTGTTGATTTCACTACTACAAGCCCTTTTCCTTTTGCTTCTTCTCCTCCCAAATAAATGTACAATCTAGAAATCATCTCTGTTTCTAACTCTGGGTCCCTTGCTCTATTCTGCCATCTAAACTCATCATCTCCATCAGTCATGTATTCTTTTCCATAATGTGTAATTATGATATCCGTACTTTCATCTTTAAATACAAGTCTTGTTTTATAACTATCCCTAGTATCTGGACTCACAAGAAGTGGAACATATCTACCAACCACACGCTGTATAGTTCCTAATTGTGCCTCACTTAAATTTTCTAAGAAATCTGTCTTCATAACACCTAATGCAATATTTTGATCAGCTATCCTAAACCCTTCTTCTCTCCAAAATGATTGTAATTTTAACCAAAGTTTTTCTTTATCGGCTCTTTGTAAGGTTAAATAAGAATCTCTTCCAGTTCTAACTAATTTAATATCCTTGAGTTGAGTATCAACTGTAAATAATTGTAGGTTTTGATCCTCTGCAAGCTCAGGGATTGTTATTGAGTTTGGTGAGGTAGGGTTAATTAAGTCAGGAGGCATTTCTAAATCAAACTGTGTATCGTCATAAACAGATTCTCTTTTATAAACGACAAGATCTTCTCTTTCTTCAGCTAGAATACCAGAAGCATATTCTTTAAAAGATGTACAACCAGATAAAGATAATATGCATATCGTTAATAGAAAATGAATAAAATTTACTCTAGTCTTCATAATTAATTTTTAATTATTATATCAGTTTTGATTAGCGAATCTTCAAGTATTTTTTCAAACTTTTTATTCATCCAAGTCAATGGCAACCTTATTCCTTTTTTTATTAAACCCATTCTATGTAAAGCCCATTTTACTGGCACAGGATTAGATTCTAAGAAAAGATTATCATGGAGTACATCTAGTTTATTATTAATTTTTTTTGCTTTCTCGTTCTCACCATTGATTGCATAACGACACATCTCGTGCATTTGTAATGGAGCAACATTTGCAGTAACTGAGATATTACCTTGGAAGCCCAAAACTAAATCTTTCATTGACGTTTTATAATCTCCACTAAAAATTGACATATTTTGACTGCATTTATCTAATAATTCTTTAGAACGTTCAGGACTTCCTGAAGCTTCTTTAATTCCAACTATATTCGCATGTCCGCTGAGTTTGAAAACTGTTGATGGCTGCATATCAACAGCAGTTCTACTAGGAACATTATAAAGAATTTGTGGGATGTTTACCTCATCAGCAATTTTTAAAAAGTGATGATAAAGTCCATCTTGACTTGGCTTATTATAATAGGGAGTTACTAGCAAGCAAGCATCTGCTCCTAGTTCTTTTGACTTTTTTGTTAATTCTATTGCTTCACTAGTAGAGTTTGCGCCTGTACCAGCAATAACAGGAATTCTTTTATTAACAAACTTTATTGTAGCTTGAATTACTTGAGAGTGTTCATCAAAATCCAGTGTTGCAGACTCACCAGTAGTTCCTACAGAAACAATTGCATCTGTTTTATTCATAATATGAAATTCAATTAACTTTTCTAATGAATCAAAGTCTAAAGATCCATCTTCATTCATAGGTGTGGCTATTGCTACCATGCTTCCTTTAAACATATCTACCTCTTAAATTATATAAAATTATACTTCAACCTTTGTCGTAGGCCATATATTTATCAAAGTATTTAAGAAAACTGCAAGGGGTATTGCAAAAAATACTCCCCATACACCCCATATTGATCCAAAAAATAATATTGCAATTAAAATTGCTAATGGATGTATATTTACAGCATCAGAAAATAAAATTGGAACTACTACATTCCCATCTACTATCTGTATCAGTGCATGCCCGATAATCACATACCAAAAATCTGCTGTAGTGCCCCATTGAAAATACCCAACTAAAATAATAGGTATGGTAACAACAATGGCACCAACATAAGGTATTATTACTGAAATACCACAAAGGAAACTTAACAATAATGAGTATTTTAAATCTAATGCAAAGAAAACTATGAAAGATGAAGCCCACACTATTATGATTTCTATAAACTTACACCTGATGTAATTTCCAATTTTTAAATCTAATTCTTTAGAAGCTTTTTTAGACAGATCTAGTTTTTCAGGAAAAAACTTTTTAAACCAATTAAATATGTTTTCTTTATCATATAAAATGAAAAAAATAAGAATTGGTACTATAAAAATATAAATAACTGTTTCAAATATACTTCCTGCGGAATGTAAAGAATAAGATAAAACATCCTTGCCCATAGAACTCATTTCCTCATTTAATCCACCAAGAAAATTATTCATTTGTTCTGAGGAAAAAATACCTAGAGCCATTGTTTTCCCTTTATTAATATATGCAGGTAATGATGTGAGAAGGACCGAAAGCTGATCTAACATTAGTGGCAACAGTAAAAAAATAATAATTACTGAAATTATTATAAAAAATGAATAAACAAGTAAAACAACAAATTTTCTTTCTAAATCTGTATAATCTAAAGATCTTTGCACCAGTCCTTCCAACATATACGCGAGAACTACTGCAACCAAAATGGGCGCAACTGTCTCAACCAGAACATATAAAATTATGATAGTGAACAGGATTATCAGCGCAAATGAGGCTTGATTAGGTTCCGTGAGGTGAGTATTATACCAATCTTTAAAAAACTTAAACATGTTTTATTATAAAGCTATCTTTAGCTTAAATTGCTTATCCTATAATACCTATAAACATGTTAAACTAAAATAAGTATTTACAATATAATGAAAAAATACTGATTTGTTTTATTATAATGAAAACTTCACACTTTCCTATATTTACACTAAAAGATATTCCGTCTGAGGCTGAACTTATCAGTCATAAGTTGATGATAAAGTCTGGGATTGTCAGACAACTGAGTTCAGGACTCTATACTTGGCTGCCACTAGGCCACCGTATACTGGAAAAAATAAAAAAGATAATTAGAGAAGAGATGAATTCCATAGGTTCAACTGAGATTACAATGCCATTAATTCAGCCTGCGGAATTATGGAAAGAATCCGGTAGATGGGATGAATATGGTCCTGAATTATTACGTATAAACGATAGACATGAAAGAGAGTACTGTTTTGGCCCAACATTTGAAGAAGTGATTACTGATTTAATTAGAAAAGAAGTTTCAAGTTATAAACAATTGCCTATCAATCTATTTCAAATATCAACAAAATTCAGGGATGAAATTAGACCTAGGTTTGGAGTTATGAGAGCAAGAGAATTCGTGATGAAAGATTCATATTCATTTCATAACAATGAAGAATGTCTCAATAACACATATAAAAATTATGCTGCTGCATATGAAAAAATATTCAAAAGATTAATGTTAGATTTTACAACTGTTGAAGCAGATAGCGGTAATATTGGGGGTAATGAGTCGCATGAATTTCATGTGATAGCTGATACAGGTGAAGATGATTTACTACTAGATAAGTCTTCACAAGGAATGAATTTTGAAATAGCAAAAACTAAATATGGAGAAAATGACCTTCAAAAAATTATCAAAGAAAATGATTTAAAACATGTTAAAGGTATTGAAGTTGGACATATTTTTAAATTGGGAGATAAATATAGCTCGAAAATGAAAGCTGAAATCACAACAAAAGAATCAAAAAAAATAAACCTATTAATGGGATGTTATGGGATCGGAGTCTCAAGAATAGTTGCTGCAGCAATTGAACAAAATAATGATGACAAGGGTATTATTTGGCCATCTTCCATTAGTCCTTTTGATATTGCATTGATTGAGATTGATGGACATAAAGATAAATCTATTCGTGACTTTACTACTACAATCTATAAAAAAATGAAAGAATTAAATATTGATGTCATTTATGATGATAGAGATTCAAAGCTAGGTAGTAAATTAACTGATTGGGAACTAATAGGCATACCGACACTTGCTATAATTGGTTCTAAAGAAGTTAAAAATAATGTTGTGACATTAAAAAATCGTATAAAAGATACTAAAATTGAAATAACTATAGAAAATCTTCTTGATAAGTTTCTTTAATATTCAAAATAATGGTAAGAATCTTTTTGTTTATTATGTTGTTCAATTGCCATGTTTGCCTGATTTAAGGCCTCTGTCGCAAGTTCAATAGATTGTGTATAATTTTTATTTTTATGAAAGCTCTTTGCTGATTTTATTAATTTTCTTGTACCTCTCCATTCATTCTTTAATTTCTTCGCCCTATCATTAGCTGATTTGGCTTTGGAGATTAGTGCTTGAGACATTTGCTCGCTGGTCTTACCTGTTTTTTCAGCTAAAACAAACTGTGTAGTAAACAATAATAAAAATAAAACTAATAATTTCTTCATCTTAATCTAGTAAAAACCTTTGATCTGTTTCTTCCTGATACCCAATAATCCAAATACCTCTACTCATTGCATGTTTGATTGCTTTATTCTTTTCAAGTCCTGTAAATTTACCTTCAATTAACAAGTTTTGTCCAGGAAAGATTAAATCAGCATCATATATTCTATCACTATTTAATTTATATAAAAGAGGCCATAATAATGCATTACCGTAATATATAGAAGATATTTCCCAGAGCGATTCATTCACTGCCACAATATGATATTTCTTTTGAGAAATAGGCTGCTGAGAGAATGATACTGTCCCTTCTATTGAACCATATCCTACAGTTAAATATGAGCAAGATTGTAAAAATAAAACGGTTGAGAACAATATTAGTTTCTTAAAAAGTTTTATTTTGATGCTCATATGGAATATCCTATAAATTATGGCTGACATTCTAATTTTATATTACTCAGTAAATGAATCAACAAAAAAGATGGCAAGATTAATTGCAAGAGGTGTTGAAACAATTGATGGGGCTAACGCAATTTTAAGGACCGTTTCTGATAAATTAAACCAAAAAAATGAATCAGATCCTTTCGTAGAAATTAGTGACTTAAAAAATTGTTCTGGTCTCATATTAGGCAGCCCTACTCATTTTGGTAATATGGCAGGTCCATTGAAAGTGTTTATTGATAAGACAACTTCTGAATGGTTTAATGGAACGCTTACGGGTAAACCAGCCGGAGTTTTTACATCAACAAGTAGTTTGCATGGTGGGCAAGAAACAACTCTTATATCCATGATGTTGCCACTGATTCACCATGGTATGATTATAGTTGGTGTTCCATACACAGAAAAAAAACTAGCAACAACAAAAAGTGGTGGTACACCATATGGGCCAAGTCATGTATCCTATAATAATTCCCAAGAAATAACAGATGAAGAAAAAGAAATTTGTTTAAATTATGGTAAAAGAATAGCGTTATTAGCGTTAAAACTAGAATCTTAATTAGATTTTAATTCAATTATTTTTTTTATAAATGGAATAGTTATTTTCTTTTTCAAAGATAATGATTTTTGATCCAAAAACCTTATTGAATTACATAAATAATATAACTCTCTTTTGAAATGTGTAATTATATAGTCACAAACTAGTGGAGATAAAATCAGACCCCTTTCATGAGAAAATTGTTTTAGTACTTTTATTTTATCTGAATCACTTAGATCTTTAATTTTAAAGTTTAATCCCCATGACATTCTAGACAGAAGATCGGGTATATTAAATTCAATCTTCTTTGGGTTAATGGTAGAAGTTATAAGTATACCCTTGTTGTGTAAAATGGAATCATTTACTAAAGTAAATATTTTCTCCTCAACATCAAATTTTTTTAAGATTAAATCAATATCATCAATAATTAAAAAAGAAAATGCACTTTCTGTGATACTAAATTTCTCGATATTATCTGTCGTGATATAGGCAGATTTATTATCAGACATTCTTTCGGTAGCTTGACATAGATGGGTTTTACCTGATGATTTTTCACCATAAAGTGTAATAATATTGGTCGGCTTGATTTCTGTAAAAGCTAGCAATGACTTAACGATTGCCTCATTATTGCCAATAATAAAATTATCAAAGGTCTTTTCAGTCACAAAACTAAAGTCAATTGGTATTTGATTATCAGTAAAATCTGCTTTCTTCATAAAAGTATATATATCTAGTAGATTAATATATAATCAAATTCATATAATTTAAACATGAAAAAAAAATCAAGAAAGATAACATACGAGAATTCAGGGGTTAATATTGCAAAAGCTGAAAGATTAATTCAGAATTTCAATAAAAACAATTCTAGCAAAAATTCAAATGTTATATCAGGCATAGGTGGTTTTTCTGGGCTATTTAGACTAGATGTAAAAAAGTTTAAAAACCCAATTATAGTATCAAGCACCGATGGCGTAGGAACAAAATTAAAATTAGCTAAACTTATAAATAATCACAAATATATAGGTCAAGATTTAGTTGCAATGTGTGTGAATGATATTATCACCTCTGGCGCTAGGCCATTATTTTTTCTTGATTATCTTGCTACAGGAAAATTAAATCTTAAACTCCATGGAACTGTTTTAAAAAGTATAAGGTTGGCTTGTAAAAAAATAAAAATACCATTGATTGGTGGAGAAACAGCTGAGATGCCTGGTATGTATAATAAAGATGAATATGATTTAGCTGGTTTTTGTGTTGGAATTATTGACAAAAAAAATCTTATTAATATAAATAATATTAAAAATAATAATATTATTTTGGGCTTAGACTCATCTGGTATTCATTCTAATGGTTTCTCTTTAATAAATAAATTAATCTCCTCAAAACGTCTATCATTAAAGAAAAAATTTGGCACAAAAACATTACAAGAAATTTTAATTAAACCAACAAAACTCTACGTTGATGCTATCCTTAAAATGAATAATAAAATAAAAATAAATGGTATAGCGAATATTACTGGTGGTGGTTTAACTGGAAATATACCTAGAATTATACCTACTGGGTTAGAAGCGAAAATTCTATTAGATAACTGGAAAATGCCTGAAGTATTTTCATATATTCAGCAACAGGCTAATTTAACTAAAAAAGAAATGTTAAAAACATTAAATTGTGGAATTGGTATGATTATTGTAATCAATAAAAAAGAATTAACAAAAGCTGAAAATTTATTAAAAAAAATAAATTGTCAATATAATATAATAGGCTATATTTCAAAATCAAAAAACAAACAAAGAATTTCTTATGGTTAAAATGAAATCAGTTATATTATTATCGGGTAATGGCAGCAACTTTAAAAATATTTTAGATCATGTTAAAAATGGTTATCTTAATATGCAGATATGTGCTGTTATTTCAGATAATGAAAATGCATATGGGCTACAAAGAGCAAAAGATGAAAACATTAAAACTTATGTTTTAAAAGATAATATTGATGATAATCTGAATAAATTTTTAGCTAGCATTGATTTAAACCTAATTATATTATCTGGATATATGAAAATATTGTCTTCTGATGTTGTAGAAAAATATCATGGCAAAATTCTAAATATACATCCATCCTTGCTTCCTAAATATAAGGGTATAAATACACATCAACGTGTAATTGATAATAAAGAACCTTTCCATGGAGCAACCGTTCACTTCGTGACAAAAAAACTTGATGACGGTCCACTAATTATGCAACAAAAAATTAGTGTTGATAATAAAGATACAGTAGAGACACTAAAAGAAAAGGTTCATTCTGCTGAATATTCCATTTATCCGCGAGTTATTAAATGGTATACAGATGGACTTTTGGAACAATGTGAAAATCATTTTCTATTTAAAGGGGAAAAAATTGAATCACCAATCCAAAATATCTCAAATATTAAATAAGATATTTTTTTTCTTTATCATTCTTTTGCCACAAGTATCACTATCTAATGAATGTGGAAGCAAAATTGATAAAGAAAAAAATGCAATATTCATTGCCAAATATGATTTGAAAAAGAGCAACATAACTTTTGGTACGAATGTAAATATTTTACGTAGGATTAAAAGCGATATTTTTCAAACACCAAAGTATAGTTTTCAAATATTTGCTTGCACATCAGGAATTTTCAAACTCAAAAAAGATGATAGAAAAGAAACATCTTTATTCTATATCCTAGAAGAAAAGATGATCTCAGATTCCTATCGATTCAATAGAACATTAAAAGATTATATAGAAAAGATAGACACAAATTTTAAACTAAATTCTAAAAAGAGGGATTGTTATCATTTAAGCAAAACCCTTAAGGATCAAGAAAAAAAAGAAATTGAACATAAAGATTCTAATTGTAGCGCTTTAGACAGATTATCAGTACAAATTGACTACCAGAATAAACTAAAATCTGGAAAATATGATGTTGAATATTTAGTAATCGATAAAGGTAGAGAAAGAAATTATATTTTTAAACTTGTTGAGTCTGAAACAATTGATACAATTTTTGGTCAAACAGAAACTGTTGTGATAAAGAGGATTATTAAAGGAAATAAAATAAGTACTTTAACATGGTATGCAATCAATCATGATTTTGTACCAGTTAAAATTGAACAGTATAGAAAAACTACTTTGAAATTTACAGCCTATCTAACAAACTATTTAAATAACTTCTCTGATTAATAAAAAATTATTTTTTACGAAGTCTTAGGGAATTGATTTTTATAAAACCTTCTGCATCCTGTTGATTATAATCTCCGGAATCATTTTCAAAAGTTGATAAGTCTTGGCTGTATAAAGATTTGGATGCTTTTCTTCCTAAAACAATGACATTGCCTTTGAATAGTTTTATTCTTACAACTCCGTTTACATTTTTTTGACTATTATCAATAAGACTCTGTAATGCTAATCTCTCTGGGCTGAACCAGTAACCATTATAAATTAATCTAGCATATTTATTCATAACATCTTCTTTCATATGCATGACTTCTCTATCCAAAGTTATGGATTCGATAGCTTTATGTGCTTTATGATAAATAGTCCCTCCAGGGGTTTCATAACACCCTCTTGACTTTATACCAACGTAACGATTTTCTACAATATCTACTCTACCTATTCCATGTTTTGATGCCAAATCATTTAATTTGCTAAGTAGCTTTGCTGGCGATAATGTCTGATTATTAATCTTAACTATATCTCCTTTTTTAAATGTGAGATTAATTGTATCTGATTGGTTAGGAGTTTTATTTATTGATTTTGTTCTTAACCACATTGATTCTTCAGGGTTTTTCCAAGGGTCTTCAAGGATTCCTCCTTCATACGAAATATGCAAGATATTAGCATCCATAGAATAAGGGCTTCTTTTCCCTACATCATAATCAATTGAAATTTTATGTGACTTAGCATACTTAACTAAATCACTCCTAGATTTAAATTCCCATTCTCTCCATGGCGCTATTATTTTGATTTTTGGGTTTAGTGCATATGCAGATATTTCAAACCTAACTTGATCATTACCTTTTCCTGTAGCCCCATGACAAATATGACTAGCGTTTTCTTTTTTTGCAATCTCAACTAATCTTTTGCTAATAAGAGGCCTAGCTATTGAAGTACCCAGAAGATATTCGCCTTCATATACGGCATTAGAACGAAACATAGGATAGACATAGTCTCTTACAAAATTCTCTTTTAAGTCTTCTATATATATCTTTTTTATACCAAGTTTTTTTGCTTTTTGTTTGGCTTCCTTTATTTCTGACCCTTGACCAATGTCAGCTGTGAAAGTTACAACTTCGCATCCATACTCTTCATTGAGCCATTTAGCAATTACTGATGTATCCAATCCCCCAGAATAGGCAAGGATAACTTTTTTAGCTTTCATTTACGATTTCTTCATTCTGGTTTTTAGGCTTGACCCATCTAAACCCGTTATTGGTTGTTTCTTTCTTCCAAAAAGGTGCTTCAGATTTTAAAGATTCCATTATTTCTCTTGTGGCATTGAAGGCATTATCACGGTGTTCAGACCAAGTGGCAACTAATACTATTGGATCTGTTGGTTTAAGCAGCCCAACTCTATGAACTACTAAACCATCAATGATTTTAAATTTTTTAATAGAGTCATTAACTAATTTTGTTAAGTATTTTTCAGTCATACCAGGATAGTGCTCTAACTCCATGGTTTTAATATCTTCCTCGTCATTGAAATCTCTCATCGTACCTAAAAAAATTGAAGAAGCCCCAATTTTATTATCGTTTTGAAGTTGATTTTTCTTATAATCAACTAATAATTCCCATGGATCAAATTGTTCTGTGATTATTTCTATTTTCATAATTATCCGCCGGTAACAGGAGGAAAAAACGCAAGTTCATCTCCATCTTTTAAAACATGTTTAGCGTCAACATACTCATGATTAACGGCAATTAAAATATCTTTAGGTATTTTACTACCATTAGCAATCAGATTCCAAACTCCTTCGGCTGTTGCACCAACTCCTATATTAACTCTTTCAGAGTCCTTCCCAAGTAAATCTCTTATATTTGCAAAATACCTGACATGTATTTTCATATATTTGCTCGTGTATAATAGTTATAAAATTAACGATAATCAACCAAATTAATCACTTATAGTTAGAATTTTAAACTATTATGATTTAAGCCTTTAATTTTCGTGCCTTATTTCCGAACATAACTCCAATAGCAATCGCAGTAAAACAAACTATTGCATAAGTCCATTTACCTAGCACTATTCCAGGGTACAAGGGAGCAAGAGGGAAAAACATTGCCGTTACAACAAACCAGCCTGCCAATTCTACAATTCCATGATTTGGTGCGAGTTGGAGTAATAACTCATAACTTGCTAAATAACCGGCAAATATCCCAATTAGATAAAAAATATAACTTACATACTTATTAAACATATAAATATATTAACCACCAATATAGGACATTTCAATTTTATTTATTTTATTTTTCTTGGGCTCGTCAAAGTTTCTTAATTCTGAATACCTATCATTTCTTTGAAGCCAAAGCGATTTAAAAAAATTAAGGATCTTTTCATCTTTTGTTTCATTTCGTAGCAAAGATCTTAAATCATAACCTTTTTCTGAGAAAAGGCATGTATAAAATTTACCGTCCGCAGATAATCTACCTCTGACACAGTTCGAACAAAAAGGTTTTGAAATAGATGAAATAAAACCTAACTCGCCTATACCATCAGTAAAACTCCATTTTTCCGATGTAGAGTTTTGTTCATTTGCAACCTTAACTATTGAGTACTTTTTCTGAATAATTTCTTTTATCTCTTGGGAAGTTACTACCCTAGTTTTATTCCAATCATTTGTTTCACCTACATCCATATATTCAATAAACCTTAATTGTATTTTTGAGTTTTTAAATCTCTCAATCATATTAATTATCTCAGACTCATTAATGCCTTTTACAACAACCATATTTATTTTAACAAAGCCAAAGTGTTGTATAGCTAAATCAATTGATTTCATCACTTTTTCATAATTAACATTTGATGGATTTAAATTTTGTAGAGTTTCTTTGTGCATAGAATCCAAGCTAATCGTGACCTCATCCAAACCATTATCTTTAAGTTTTTTTGCCATATTCTTATCAAATAACGATCCATTTGTTGTCATTGAAATTTTTTCAATACTAGAGTTTGATTTAATTCCATTAACTAAATTTTCTAAATTCTTTCTAAGCAGAGGTTCTCCTCCTGTTAATCTTATTTTTTTTAAACCAACCATCTCTAATATTTGGACTGTACGTATTATTTCTTCATATGTTAATAATGAGTCTCTTTTAAGAAATTGATAATCACTACCAAAATTTTCTTTTGGCATACAGTATTTACATCTGAAATTACATTTATCTGTAATCGATATACGTAAATAATCAAAACTCCTATTTAATTTATCTTTTAGTTGGAATTGCATATTTTACAATTGTTATCTTTAGTTAATTTAATGACTTTATAATTTGAAAATTTCATATCTATTATTAACAGCTTGCTCTCTAGAGATTCTCCTATGTTAAGCAAAACTTTTATTGCCTCTGTTGCTTGTATCGAACCAACAACGCCAGTCAAGCTAGACAAGACTCCCTGTTCTATACAACTAGTTCTTTCATTGTCTAAATTTTCATATAAACAATTATAACAAGGCATATCTGGCAAATCATTTCTGAAAACAGATACTTGCCCAGACATTTGTATGGCCGCACCCATTATTAATGGTTTTTTGGTTTTAAGTGTAAATCTATTAAGCAAACTTCGTGTTTCAAAATTATCAGTAGCATCTATGACCAAATCAAAGTTATTGAATATGTCTGGATTTGTAGATTGATTAATTTCAGTATCTAATTTGCGTATATTTATATTTGGATTAAGTGCTAACATTCTTTCATAAGCCACATCAACTTTTCTTCT
Organism: Pseudomonadota bacterium; assembly: GCA_036163455.1. Classification (GTDB taxonomy): domain Bacteria; phylum Pseudomonadota; class Gammaproteobacteria. The sequence goes on along the minus strand of JAYZKL010000048.1, from coordinate 13,205 downwards.
TTTTAAATCATCGCTTGTGTAAAGTATTTGTCTCTGCAAATTAGTTATGTCTATCTCATCTTTATCAATAATTGTTATCTCTCCAATGCCTGATGAAGCAAGATAATAACTTATGGGGCACCCTAATCCACCTAATCCAATTAAAGCAACGTGCTTGTTTAGTAATAAATTCTGTCCATGTATGTCTATTTCGGGCAGGAGAATATGTTTATTATATCTCATTAAATCCTCATCATTTAAATCAGGATTATTTTGTTTTATTTTTCTCATTGAACTTTTCAAGCTGCTCTTTTGTTGCTTCTTTCTGATACTTTTCTTTATAATCTTGGTATGGCATTCCATAGACTAACTCTCTAGCTTCATCATAAGAAATCTTTTCGCCAAGCTTTTCTGATTCTGCAACATACCACTTTGATATACAGTTTCTACAAAAATCTGCAAGATTCATAAGATCTATGTTTTGTACATCAGGATTATTTCTCAGATGCTGTACTATTCTTTGAAATGTAGCTGCCTCAATCTTTTCACGTTTTTCCATTGAATACTCCTAAAATAGTATAATAAAGTATGAACTCTTTTATATCGTATAATAGGTTATATGATTAAGACAAGGCTATTTTCTTTGTTCTTGATTGAACTCAACGTCCTTTTGAGAAATCTTTATTCCTAGAATTATGATTAGTAAACCAAAAAAATAGTTCCAGAGAATTTTTTCATTAAAGAAAATAACCCCAAAGACAATCGCCCATGCAGGGATTAAATAATTCATTATTTATAAAAAAGATGCCCCAGATGTTTGTAAAATCTGGAAATATAAAATAGTTGCAACAGCAGTACAAAAAACTCCTAAAAGAATAATCGACCACGATTTAAAAACCATAACAAAACTCTCATCAATACTCACAAAAAAATAAAGGTAAATAAACATTATGATTGCAGAAAATAATATTGTGCCTGTAGAGGCATTTAGGGCATCAGTATTTTTATAGCGCTTTCCATAGACTGCAGCCGCAGAATATAGGATTGCTCCTAATATCACCATCAATTGTGAATATAAGTTTTCTAGGTAATTCCCCTCATAATTGATCTTGTCAGGAAAAATTAAGATTACTATCCCTAAGAATGCAAGGGTAAAACCAATAATTTTTTTTCTTGTCATACTTTCGTCGCTCAAAAAGAAGTGTGCCAATATAAGCGTTGATATAGGCATGGTTGACATTAAAATTCCAGCAAGGGCACTATCAATATTTTTTTGACCATGTGCTATTAACAAAAAAGGAACAACAATTCCTATTACGCTCATAACCAGGAAATATCCTAGTTGTTGAAAATGAAATTTAATTCTTTTTTGGATTAAATAAACTAATAAAACTAAGATAATGCTGCCGATGATTAATCTTCCTGTTACAATTAATTCCGGTGAAAAATTATTTAGCGCCTGTTTATTTAAAGTGAATGCTCCTCCCCATATTGCAGACAAAATCATTAATAAAATCCAATTTATTGTATATGTTCTCATCTTAAGTTATCCTTCTCTATGGGCATATATATGTCCAAAATTGTTTTAAAAAGATTCATATATGAAGATTCTATCTATCAATATTTCAGAACCAAAAAAAATAGTCTTTAACAATAAAGAACTTGTGTCAAGTATATATAAAAAACCTGTTAATGGTGAGGTTGAAGTTACAGAAAATGGCATAATTGGCGACAAACAAGCTGATTTGAGTGTTCATGGGGGTTATGATAAAGCAGTGTATGGATATTCATATGCACATTATAAAACATGGTCTGAGGAAATGGGCCAGGATTATTCTAGTGAATATGGCTTGGTTGGTGAAAACCTTACTATTGATAATTTTGATGAAAAAAAATTATTTATCGGAGATGAGATTACAATATCAAATTGTATGTTAAAGATTACACAACCTAGAACCCCGTGCTATAAACTTGGTATTAAAATGAATGAACGCAAATTTCCACAATTATTTTCACAAAGTGGATATGTAGGGGCATATATGAAGGTAGTCAGACCTGGAAAAATATCTGAAGGGGATGATGTTGTAATTACTAGACAAGAAAAAAATAGCATGACCATTTATCAGATTGCACAACTATTACATAAAGATATAAAAAATATAGACCAAATGAAAATAGCATTGAATATAGAATCTTTAACAGAAGAAGTTAAAGAGAAATTTCGTGAAAGGTTGCTTAAACTTGGTGATTATTCCTGCGTATAATTATGGCAAGAGTTTCTAATATAACGTTGATTGATGATCATATAAAAACAGTTGAGTGTTCGGGTGACTCTAAAAGTGGGGCACATCCAAAAATTTATCTCAATGTTAGACAAGAAGATGGTAAAATAGAATGCTACTATTGCGGAAAATCATTTATTTGGAAATCTTTTTTTAAAGGGAAAAAGGTATTAAGAAAAGGCAAATAGCATTTGGAGTATATAGATGTTTAAAGAAAGAAAATCAGTAAAAGATGTCGAGGAAGGTAATGAGCTTAGACCAAAGTTTAGTCCTGATGGTTTAATACCAGTTGTTACAACAGATTTTAAAACAAATAAATTACTTATGCATGCATATATGAATGATGAAGCTTTAAAACTTACAATAAAAAATAAAGAAGCTTATTACTATAGTAGGTCTCGTAAATGTATTTGGCATAAAGGTGCTACCAGTGGTTTTGTGCAGAAAGTGGAACAAATTCTGATTGATGATGATCAAGACTGTATTTGGTTAAAGGTAAAAGTTGAAGGGGACGCAAGCTGTCATGTTGGATATAACTCTTGCTTTTATAGAGAAGTAAAGTCAGAAAATGGGGACATAAAGTTAATTTTTACTGAAAAAGAAAAAGTTTTTGATCCAGATGAAGTCTATGGAGACTCACCAAATCCAACTATACTTTAAATCAATCAATGCCATTGAATGTAAGGTTTCGACTAAAAAATTGTGCCAAAATTCCAGTTAAATAACAAATGATGATGACATAGAAAGGACCCATATTTTGCATAGTAGCGATAAAATAACCAACAGAACCAATTACAAAATTATAATTCGATACATATCCTTGGGTAAAATAGATAAAAATAAGAACTGGAACTAGAATTAATGAACCAATTATAGTGCTCTTTATAAATTTTTTAAAAAATGACATATAGTAAAAAAAAATTATTCAATAAACTTAGTATAACAAAAAATCAAGCATGGTCACTAATTTTAGAAGCAAAGTCTATATTTTTTCCAAGTAAAAAAGCAACAAAAACAATCACAATAAAAAATAATAGTTATTCTTTTGTTTATAATTTTGATAAAAGAAAGATTATAAAGAAAAATTTTTATATCAATGAAAAAGTGAAAGAGTTATTTGATATATTTTTACCCATGATTCTCAATAAAAATAACCCTTATATTATTGGACATCTTGCACAAAGTTTAGATGGATTCATTGCAACACATTCTGGAGAATCAAAATATATTAGTTGTAAAGAGAATATTGAACATATTCATCGTATTAGAGCCATCTCAGATGCAATTGTGGTAGGAGCAAATACAATTCTATATGATAATCCTAAACTAACAACAAGATTAGTTAAAGGTAAAAGCCCAATGAGATTAATTCTAGATCCCACCAATAAAATAAAAGGAACAGAAAAGGTTTTTAAGAATCCTGATAGAAATAGTTTCAAAATAATCTCTGATAAGAACAAAAATAATAAAAATTCTCTTTCAATACCTACACAAAATAATAAATTTAAAAAGACTAATTTAATATCTTTATTCAAAAAGTTAAATAAAAGAATTATTTTTATAGAAGGCGGAGGATATACGATTTCAGACTTTTATAAAAAAAATATACTGCATAGATTGCATCTCTGTATATCTCCTACAATAATCGGTGATGGCAAAAATAGTTTTTTAATTGAAAAAAGAAAACTTATTAAAGATTTTAAGAAACATAAGATTCAATATTTTAAAATGGGAAATGACATCTTGTGCGACATAGAACTTATTGTCTAGTCGGCATATAAAACATAAATATTAAACCTGGGAGTGAACATAAAAAATTAAGTAGTCCGTAGACTATTGAAACTGTGACACTGGCGCTTGCTGATAATCCCAACAAAAAGGATACTAATAAGGCTGTCACTTCTCTAACACCCCATCCACCAACACTAATTGGAATACTCATAGAAAAAAGGATTAAGGGAGTAAAAACAAGAAAGGAAAAGTAGTCTATATTCAATTTTAAAGATAAGGCAGTTATTACATAAATTGAAATATATGATGATATAACAAAGAATGAATAAAAAAAATGTTGCCAAAATATAGATCCAGAAAAAATTGATGAAAAGTTTTTACCAAATATATTTCTTTTAAAGAAATTCTTGAGCTTTCTTCTTAAAATTAACCTTGAAATAATAACTATTGAAATCATTAATAAAAATAAATATAAGAAGGCAGTATATTTTCCATAATAAAGAAAATAGAAGGTCAATGAAGTTAAAAAAACTATAAATAAAACTATTTGCCCCGATAGTCTTTCAAATAAAACTGACTGAAAAGACTTTCCTAACTCTATTAATTTTTTCTTATCCTCAGATGTATGATAAATTCTATATAAATCTCCTAAAATTCCACCTGGTAAAACATTATTAAGAAAATTTGAAATATAATAGAACTTTAATGAATAAGAAAAAGATATTTCTAAATTAGTAAATTGAGAAATATACATCCATCTGTAAGCTGAAAAAATATATTGTAAAATGCTGATAATAATAACTACAGCCACATATTTTAATTCTATAACTTGAATAAGTCTTAAAAAATCAGCTCCATAATTTATAAATATTAAATATAAAAGCCCAAGTGATATTAAATATTTGATTAATATTAAAATTTTTTTCATGTCTTAACTAAAATATCATTATGGCCAACGTTTAATTTAGATCTGTTATTTTTTATTGAACCTATTCTCTTTGAGAACCATGATTGAAGAACTTTCTTGTCCGTAATCTCATCTTTTTTTAATGCATTTAAAATAATATTTAAATATTTTTGCTGAAATAATTGTGACTCATTAGTAAGTGTATCAATTTTCCAGGAAGAATCTTTCTTAAAAATAGAATAATCTTCTTGTTTTGCTACTAATTCAATGTATTTAATACTATTGCTACCTAACGCAACACCAAAACCTTTGTCTTGAATTTGATGATTATTAAATTGTCTAGTTATATACTTATCAAATTCGTTTGTAGGTAGCCATTTAATCTTTCCATTGAAGCATAATGAAAAATATAGATATTTACCTGGGCTTATATTTGACAATAATTTCTTTATATATTTTTTTGATAATAGGTCGGCAAGCGCAGAGAGACTAATCAAATCATATTGATTAAATTTTGTATTAAAATTAAATATATTTTTTCTATTTAATAATATTTTAGAAGATTCTTGATATAAGTGGCCAGAAAATAAATATTTATCAGCATTTAATTTTTTTATTACAAAGTCAGTATCTTTAAAAAATTTTCTAAAACTTAGGCCAATTGAATTTAACAATCTTCTATCATAATCAATAAGTGTCCCAGTATGAAAAGTTAGTTTCTGACAAATATACCATCTTAGAAAAGACCCTGTTCCAGTCCCCAGATCAACAAGATTATTTATTATCTTTGAATCTTTTTTTATTTCATTTACCAAAAGATTGCTTCGAGCTAGAAAGTCAAAGGGTTCTCTTTGAGCTAACCAGGAGTTATAAAACCTATTTTTTTCCATTGATGGCCTCTAAAAATTTTTTTCTCGTATTAGACCAGCTATGTAGATGTTTATCTGTTCTATTATTATATGAATAATCATTATTTAGGCTATTTTTAATTTCTGATGAAAGAGTTGATTTGTGACAACAATTTACAAACTTAACATTTTTTCCTTTTAATGACTCTCGTAAGACTGGTAAATCACTGGTTATAACAGGCAAACCCATAATGGCTGCTTCAAGTATAGACATTCCATAACCTTCAAATAATGTTGGTAAAACAAATAGTTTTGAATTACACATAAGATTCAGCATTTGGTCTCTTGAAATAACACCAGTAAATTTTATTTTATTATTCATTTTGAATTTTTTTATTTTTGAATTTAATGACTCAAAATACATTTTATCAATATTGTAGTTTCCAACTATATTTAAAAACCAATCATCTGATATTTCTGACAGAGCTTCTAAGAGAATATGGTAGCCTTTTCTTGGTATTACATTGCCAACAGCAATAATATTTTTAGTATCACTAAATTTATAATTCTTAAAAAAAACTTTTTCAATACCTGGTTCTGCAACATGTACGGTTTTAAAATTATCCATATATTTGTATAATTGTTTCTTAATAAAGTTACTAACTGTAACAATTTTTAATTTATTATTGAATATAGACCTTTCAACAAAATAATCTTTTAAATTTAAAAGAGGATGGGACTTATTTTCTTGTGTGACTGGATGATGGATTAGAAGAATAATATTAAATCTTTCGCAAAGCTTTTTTATATTATTCTTAAGATAAGGGGCTAAAAGCCCATCTATGCATACAGTAGAATGCTGTGGAAGATTTAAGATTTTACACAAAATACTTAGATTTCTATCTTTTGGTTTAAATCTGACAGAGACCTTTCTGATGGAGAAAAAGTTATTTCTTAATTCCTTAAATAAATTAAGATCGTAAAGTGTTCCCCCTGTTACTGTCTCAGGAAATTCTGGGATAATGAAAAAAAATTTTTTCATTACTTAAGTTTTTTCTTATAAGAAGCAGATGCAATATGTGATTCATTAAGTGTAGCTTTAATTGATATTAACTCTTCAGTGTTAAAATTTATTCTCTCTAATTCTGCAATATAGTCATCAACAATAACCTTTGACATATATTCAGTAGTGGTTATTACATTTGAAAACTTATCGATATCATCAAGATTTTTATAATTGTAAACAGAAATACATTTTTTTAAAATTTTAGACGCAAGACCTATATCTATAACCACATTTTTTTCATCAATTTTATCAGCGCAAATAGTTAAATCTATTACATAAGTAGCGCCATGCAGATTTTTTGCTTCACCAAAAAAATCATCTTTCAGACTATGGGCAATAAATAAATAATCTCTAATCTTTACTTTAAACATTTTATTTATATGAAACTACATTACACATATAGTTTTTACTCTTATTATCTTTAAAAAACTTTGCTAATTTGACAAACTCAATTTCTTTTTTCTCTATTAATTTATCTAATTTTTGATCATTTAACAATTTTATTGCTAATTCTCTTCTAGATTTGTTATTCCATTGTTTGATACGGTTCTGAGAAATCTTTGAAACTTGGGAAAAAACTATTTTTAATCTTTTGGAGAGGAAATCTTCTCCAAACTTACCTTTAGTGATTTGATTTCCATACCAACTTAAAATACAAATTGTCGCTTCTTCTTCAGACAAGATTGATAAAGAGTTCAAAACATTTGGATTACCTGAACATTCATAAATAAAATTAGCTTTTGGGCATTTATTTATTCTATCTCGAAAATCTATTCCAAAATGCTTAGCATATTTAGATTTATTTTTATCATTATCTATTATTGTTACATCAACGCCTTTTATTGATTTGAGAAGATATGCCGTCAAAATACCTACTATCCCTGCCCCTATCACAATTGTTTTATCTCCTGGGCTCGGCAATGTATCCCAAATAGCATTCAAACTTGTTTCCATGTTGGCTGTAAGAAGGCATCTTTTTTTTGGAATAAAGGAAGGGATGATAGCTAATTCATCTTCCTTTAATACAAAAAAGTTTTGGTGTGGGAATAATGTAAAAACAAATTTATCCTTAATTTTTTTTGAACCTTCAAGTACTTTGCCTACATTCATATAACCATATTTGACATCAGATCCAAACTCACCTTCTTGATGTGGACATCTCATCATTTTGATTTGATTCTTAGGGACGGATCCAGTAAACACAACTTTTTCTGTCCCAAAACTTATTCCTGAATATATTGTTTTAATTAGTGCTTCAGATTTTTTCGGTGGGTTTATGGAATGCTCTTTTATATAACCAGCGTTTTTTTTCTTTACCCAAAAAGACTTAACATTAATTTTTTTCATTTTTATAGTATTTTTATAACGTTTGTAGTATTAATAATTAATGAAAGAAAACATAATAAATTACATTGTATATGGTTATCTATATCTAGTTTTAATATCATTTATAGTTTTTCAGGACTTGTTAACATTTCATATTTTACTACAAAATACATTATTTTTTTTAATTATTTCATTTATTATATTTTATTTTTTTATTAAATACTCTCAAAAATCTTTAACTTATGCATCAATTATTACTTATAGCAGGACCATAATTAATATTGCCCTACTTTCTATTATTCTAAATATAGAATCATTTAATATTATTAACTTAAATAATTTTCCAAATACATTGCTCATTATATTTACTATTTCTATTATATTGGATGCTATAGATGGTTTTTTGGCAAGATTTTTAAACCAGGTTTCTAAATTTGGAGAAAAATTTGATTTAGAAATAGATACCTTTCTTCTATTTCTATTATGTTTATCATTATATAAAAACATAGATATCGGCTTATATGTTTTCTTAATACCTTTATATAGGTATGCTTTTTTTATATTACAATTTAGATTTAAATGGCTTCAACACTCTTTACCAGAAAGTTTCAGAAGGAAACTTATATGTTCCACTGTAACTATCCTATTAATTTTCTGCCACCTATCTTTTTTGAACAAATATATAATAATAACAACCATCATTTCTTCAATTTTATTAATTACTTTCTCATTTTTAAAAGATATAATCTGGTTATATACAAAGAATAATGAACTTAAAAATGAAAACATTTAAAAAATATATTTTAGTGGCTTTTTTGTTTCCTGCCCTATGTTTTTCAGAAGAACATAATTATGAAATAGATAAAGAACATTTTAGTCTTGGTTTTCTAATTGAGCACGCTGGTTATGCGAAAACATTGGGTATGTTTAGAAAGATAAATGGTAATTTTATTCATGATGATCAACAGAATAAAATTAAAAATGTTAAAGTGATTATAGACACTTCAAGTGTATATACTAATCATGAAAAAAGGGATTCGCATTTAAGAAGCCCAGATTTTTTAAATGTAGAAAATTTTCCTCAAATGATTTTCACTGCAGATAACATAAAAATTACTGATAATGAAACCACCATTAATGGTCAATTAACACTTCTTGGTATAACAAAAGAAATTAAACTTAGAGGAAAAATAAATAAGATTGGGCCCTATCCATTTGGTTTTAATCCACCAATAGTGATGGGTATATCTGCAAGAGGTAGCTTCAAAAGATCTGATTTTGACATGATGTATGCTGTAAAAGAAAATCTGGTTGGAGATGTAATTGAATTAATAATTGAATTTGAAGCAAGAAGAAACTAAATTGCATAAAAAAATACTAAGCGTTGATGCTATATCACTAAGAAATTATATAGATTCAGTTGGCTATACTGAATCAGACTTATTATTAAAATTAAGAGAAGAAACAAAAAAATTTGGTCAACTAGCAATTATGCAAGTTGGAGCATCACAAGGAGTATTGCTCAAAATTCTCTGCAAACTTGGACAGTTTAAAAGATGTTTAGAAATTGGAGTTTTCACTGGATATAGTTCAATTTGCGTCGCAAGCAGTTTACCCGATGATGGTAAATTATATGCATTGGATAACAGTGATGAATACACACAAATAGCAAAAAAATATTGGAAACTTGCTAAGTTAGAAAAAAAAATAGAACTCATCATAGGGGATGCATGTGATACATTAGATAGTTTTGTTAAATCAAAAAAAAATACTTTTGATTTTATTTTCATAGATGCCGATAAAAGTAATTATATAAAGTATTATGAGAATGCTTTGGTGCTGCTAAAACAAGGAGGTCTAATTGCTATCGATAATACTATTTGGAAAGGAAAAATCTTAGATGAAAATGATAAATCAAAAAGCACTGAAGTAATAAGAGCATTAAATAAACTCATAAAAGATGATGATAGAGTTGAACATTGTATTCTGACAATTTATGATGGTATGACTTTATGTATAAAAAAATAAATGCTTAGTATAATAAATTTTTATAAATTTAAAAAATTAGATAATCTGACTATTTTCAAGCAGAATATTCATGATTTTTTATCTAAAAAAAATATAAAAGGAACGGTACTGATTGCGAATGAAGGTATTAATACAAATATTTGTGGCGACGCAGATAAAATAAATGAATCTATAGATTTTATAAAAAAAATTATAAATATAGAAGATATACATATAAATCGATCTGAGATAAAAGAAATGGCCTTTAAGCGTTTAAAAGTAAAAATAAAAAAAGAAATTATAAAATTGGGCATTAATATAGAACAAAAATTAATAAATAAGAGTGTTCGCTTGAAACCAAAAGATTGGCATAAACTATTAGATGAAGACATAACTTTGCTGGATGTTAGAAATAAATTTGAGCATGCACTTGGTACTTTTGAAAATGCAATTGGTTTAGATCTATTAAATTTTAATGATTTGCAAAGCAGTAAAAATCAACTTAAAGATATAGATAAAAAAAATAAAGTTGCAATATTTTGTACGGGCGGAATAAGATGTGAAAAAGCATCTATACTATTAAACAACTTTGGCTTCAGCCATATTATACAACTTGACGGTGGTATAATAAATTATATTAATGAAAACCTACCTAAATCAAAATGGAAAGGGAAATGTTTCGTTTTTGATGACAGAATTACTATTGATTAAGTTTATTGTTTAGAATAACTATTTATTCATTTTTCAATTGAGTTTCAGTTATCTTGGTTAATATTTTCTTATAACGATCTTTATCTATAATTTTTGGATGATCAATTATTTGATTAAGGGTTTTGATAGTTAACTGAGGTTCATTTATTTTAACTGAATAATGAAGCTTATTTAAAAGTATTGATGGATCATCTTTGTTAAGAACTAATAATACACTATATACTCCTAGAATCTTGTCTCTATTTTTTTTACTATCATCTGTTCTGAGTACACTCAAATACTCTTTTAAGACTTTGGTATCACTATTATCTAAGGTTAATGCTCTTTCATATGAATTTATAGAAGACTTTAAATTATCAACAATAGAATAAGATCGAGCAAGCATGACCCAGCCTTCATAAAAATTTGATTCCGCCTGAAGCTTCCTTTCCAATTTAGGTATATTTTTCCTTATTTTTATAATATTTTCTCTTATATCTTTATTTTTTTTCAATATTCTCTCATATTCATTTATGTTTTGAATTTCAGATTTGGAAATATATATAAGAGACATTGGAGCTACAAATAAGATTATTACGAGAAACTTACTTAAATTACTGATATTTGTATTTTTATCATTACTAATATTTTTTAATAATAAATAAAAATATAGAATTAAAATTAAAATTAATAGAATATAAATCATTTCAAATTAAAATAACGCCTATATAAAAAATAAGTCAAAATTAATAGGAATAAAAATGGCCCAACCCATAGAAAAATATTTTGGTTGGTAAATGGGGGCTCATAAAGAATAAAAGAACTATATCTGTCAACCAAAAACTTCTTTATTTCATCTTCGCTCTTGCCTTCTCTTAACATAAGTTTAATTTTATTTTTTAAATCTACTGCTAGGGGGGCTTCTGATTCCTCTAAGTTCTGATTCTGGCACACCATACATCTTAATTCTGAAATTAGTTTCTTATAAACCTCGCTTTCATTAGATGTTTGGGTGTATGCTAAAATAGGATAAAAAAAGAGTGGAATCAATAATAGGATTGGATTTAATAGATTATTCTTCTGCATTTATTTTCTCTACAAGTGGTAAAATTTCATTATACAAAGTTTCTCTATTAAGAGCTCCTATATATTTAGCACGTATAATACCCTTTTTATCTACTAAAAAAGTTTCTGGAACACCATATACTCCTAGATCAAGACTAAGTGTACCTTCTGAATCAAAAATATTAATTTCATATGGGTTACCATGAATCTTTAACCAACCTAATGCATCGCTTGACTTATCTTTATAATTTACACCATATATATTAATCAACTGTTTTTGATTTATCTCAGTTAATACTGGATGTTCTTCAATACAAGCAACACACCAACTTGCCCAAACATTTAATAACTTTATCTTCCCAAACATAATTTTCTGATCAATAGGCTTTGTTTCAGTAATATTGGTTAGTTGGAAATTTGGTACTGTTTTTCCAACTAATGGTGACCGTATTATATTTGGATTATTTGACAACCCTAAAAAAAGCAAAATTGTAATCACAATAAAAAATATTAATGGAGATAAATGTTTCATAATTTCCTTTTTCTTCTATAAACTGAATTAACAGCTCCGCCTAAAGCCATAAGAATTGCGCCAAGCCAAATCAATCTAACTAATGGTTTATGATAAATCCTGACTGACCACTTATCTTCGTCAATGAAGTTTCCTAGTGTCACATATAGATCTCTAGTAAAGCCTGGCTCTATGCCAGCCTCTGTCATAGGTAGATCACTAGAAAAATAAAGTCTTTTTTCAGGAAACAATGTTGTTATTAGTTTTCCTTCTTTCTTTACATCAAATACTCCTATTAATGCATCATAGTTTGCCTCACGATTTTCCTTCATACCTCTGAATATAAAACTGTATTCTTTAATATTGACTGTGTCTCCTATGCTCATAACAATCTCTTTCTCAGTTTTATCATTTTCAACAATAGTTGCACCGAGAATAAAAACAGCAAGGCCTATATGAGCTAAATACATTCCAATATTATTTATTGCATTAGAAAAACTTTGTGTTGAAAATATACGTTTTATAAAATCATAAATAAGATTAATAACAACCCAAAAAAATAGGAAAAGGCCAATTAATATTGGAATTGAATATTTTTCAAAAACATAGAGAATTAAAATGCTTAATATCAAAGTTAAGCCAATGCTCTGAAATACTTTAGAAATATTGGATGAGGAAAAATTCAATATTGGTATACATCCAGCCAAAAAAACTAGTGGTATCATTATAGGGAGAAAAACTAAATTATAATATGGAACCCCTACAGATATTTTTTCTAGACCTAGTAAATCTA
>JAYZKL010000047.1:0-8938 GCA_036163455.1 Pseudomonadota bacterium | reverse complement strand
GTTGGACTATTTCTTATATTTTTAAATCTTTTTCTGGAGTTTTCAACCAAGTAACTGTTGATGGTGCTACAAATTTATTTAAAAATTTTACAAATGACCCAGAAAAACAATTAGCGTGGCATACAATCTTTATGTTTTTAACCTGCTATATAGTATCAAAAGGTGTGAGAGGAGGTTTAGAGAAAGCTATTAAATTTTTAATTCCTGGCTTATTTGTTCTTTTACTGATACTGGCAGCATATGTTACTACTTTAAGCGGATTTACTGAGGGCATCCGCTATTTATTTTTACCTGACATTAATAAAATTACAGCGAGCGTTATATGGAATGCCATGGGGATGGCTTTCTTTTCTCTTAGTATAGGAATGGGTGCATTAATGATATATGGATCATATTTATCAGATAAATTTTCTATTCTAGAAGTTACCTCTGTAGTTGCATTTGCTGATACTTTTGTGGCTATTATTGCGGGAATTATTATTTTTCCAATTATATTTACATATAATTTAGATCCAACAACTGCTGGGCCAGGGTTAATTTTCCAGACGCTACCAATTGCATTTGGATCGATGCCAGGAGGGGAAACCTTTGGAACCTTATTTTTCATTTTATTATTTTTTGCTGCTATAACATCAGCAATCTCATTAATTGAGCCTGCAGTTACTTTATTTATAGAAAACTTTAGATACACTAGAGCAGAAGCTGCATTAAAAATTGGATTTGTTACTTGGCTTTTTGGAATTGGAACAATCTGGTCTTTCAATTATTGGCATGATATTACGATTTTAGGAATGAATTTTTTTAATCTACTTGATTCTTTGACATCTAAAGTACTTCTGCCACTTGGCGGCTTTTCGATGGCAATATTTGTTGGATATTTGGTAAAAAAATCTACTTCTTCTTCGGAACTTGAAATGCCACCAATAATCTATAGTATTTGGAGAATTTTAATAAGATATATTGCACCAATTGCTGTTATGGTTATATTTACTAATGGCTTTATGTAATATTTTATGGATTACATTAAAAAAGAAGAATCTATTAACATTGATATTGAGACAATATTTACTTTAGTTAATCAAGTAGATAAATATTCAGATTTTTTACCTTGGTGCAATGGTTCAAAAATTATAAGTAATGAAAATAATATAATGATAGGAGAGATTAGTGTCTCCAAGAATCTTGTTAAATGGACTTTTACTACAGAGAATCACTATATAGATAATGAGAAAATTCAACTAAAACTATTAGATGGACCGTTTAAGAGCTTAAATGGTTTATGGAGTTTCTCAAGAGTCGATAAAAATACTACTATAGTTAATTTTGTACTTGAATATGAGTTTTCTAATAAAATAATTGAACTGTCAATCAAACCAGTTTTTACTTCTATAATGACATCAATTCTCGACTCTTTTGTTTCAGAAGCATTTAGAATGAAGTATGAAAAATAAAATCAAAATAGAAGTAGTTTGCATTAATGAGTTCTTAAAATTTCACAAAGCTTTTACAACAGTTGAAGGGATAAAAATTAAAAAATTTTTTGAAGAAATTGAATTAAATAACATTATCCCTAATTATTGTAAAAAAAATAATAGAATAGGTATATATGGAAAACTAGTTAGTGATAATTATATATTAAAAGATAAAGATAGAGTGGAAATCTATGAGCCCGTCATAATTGACCCTAAAATTAAGAGAAAAAAACTAGCAGATAGAAAAAAGGCAGATAAATAACCTTGAATTCATTATTTATACACATAATAATATAAATAAAGGCTATGGTTTCTAATTCAGAAAAGTTAAAGAATGCAGGTTTGAAGGTTACTCACCCGAGAAGCAAAATACTTGATATCTTTCAAAACAAACCGGATAGCCACTTTAGTGCGGATGATATTCATCTGGAGTTAGTAAAGAATAGTGAAAATGTAGGACTTGCCACGGTTTACAGAGTTTTGACTCAATTGGAAGTAGCGGGGCTTATTGAAAAAAATCAATTCAATAAATCTCAATCAAACTACGAACTCAAAAAAGCGCATCATGATCATTTAATATGTACCAAATGTGGAAAAATTATTGAATTTAATAATCCCGATATTGAAAAAATGCAGGAAAAAATTTCAACTAACTTTAATTTTAAGCTTAAGACTCACGTCATGACACTTTTTGGTGAATGCACTGATGGTAAATGTGATAATAACAAAGGATAATTTAGCCGTATAACTATTTTAGTTTATGGCTTACGACCCCATTTTAATTTCTTATTCAATATTGCAAAATAGTTGTAGTCTTTTGGATGTACAATTTCTAAATACTTATTACTTTTCTTAATCTTGATTTTACATGGCTCTGCAATACTAAGGTTGCTGTGACCATCGAATGTCACCAAAGAATGTTTTATTGATTTTTTTGAAACAAATATTTCTATCTTATCATTCGAATTGATAATTATTGGTCTATGGCTATAAGTATGCGGTGCGACAGGAACAATACTAATGATGTTTGAGTTTGGGCTGACTATAGGGCAGCCATTAGACATTGAGTAAGCAGTTGAACCTGTAGGAGTTGCTATAATAATTCCATCAGATCTTTCGGTATTTATAAGATAATCATTTACAAAAATTTTAACCTCAATCATTTTCAATAAACCAAAATTGTGAATTACTATGTCATTAAGAGCGTGAGAGCTTACCTGTTTTGAACTATTAGTTGTGACTACCCCATTGATTAATAGCCTTTTATCTAAGAAAAAGTTGCCGCGTAAAATATCTTTTATTCTTTTAAGCACATCTTTTTTATCTACATCTACTAAAAACCCTATTTTCCCAAAATTTACACCTAGTATTGGTATAGAGAATTTATATGCAATTTTAGATGCAGTTAAAAATAAGCCATCGCCTCCTAGCACAATCATTAAATCTGATCTTTTAACGATGCTATCTTTATAGTCATAATTTTTATCTACAGCAATAGTTGTCAGAGTTATTGATTCTCTTGATAAAAAACTACATAATTTTTTAATTTCCTTGTTTTGTAGGTAATTTTTGTGCGTTACCAGAGTTACGTTTTTTATTTTTTTCATTTTTTTTAACTATAAATATAAATAATATATACTACAATTATTATAAGATAATTTATCATATACTCAAATGAATGATATTACAGTAATTGTAAAAGATTTAATGGCGTTATCTATTAGCAAGTCAATGACAATCTCAACTGCAGAATCTTGCACCGGTGGATTAATTTCTAAATTTCTTACTGATAAACCAGGATCTTCAAAATTTTTTAATTCTTCAGTTATTGCTTATTCTAATAAAGCTAAAATTTCTATACTAAAGGTCAATCCGGCGACAATTGAATCATACGGTGCGGTTTCTGAAAAGACTGTGATAGAGATGGCTGATGGTCTTCTTAAACTAACTGGCTCATCAGTAGTAATTTCAGTTTCAGGGGTAATGGGAACAGATAGAAAATCCAATGCTGATGAGAATAATGAAGTATGGATTTGCTGGCGAAATCAACAAAAGTCTAAGACTTTCTATACAGAACTAAAAGGGGATAGAGGAGAAAATAGGCTCGAAACTGCCAAAATTGCATTATTAGGTTTATATGATTTCATAAAAGAAATATAATAGTAATTATAACGTCTAATGAATTTAACCTAGCGAGGCCCAACTAATATGGAAGAGAGTAAAAATAAAGCACTTCAATCAGCAATCAGCCAAATAGAAAAAGAACATGGGAAAGGAGCTTTAATGAAGCTTGGCGATGGTTCCGCATATCCAGAAATAGAATCCGTTTCAACTGGGTCACTGACCCTTGATAATGCTTTAGGCATCGGAGGATTACCGATGGGTAGAGTCGTTGAAATTTATGGACCAGAATCGTCAGGTAAAACAACCATGACACTTCAAGTGATTGCAGAAACTCAAAAAAAAGGCGGGACTGCGGCATTTATAGATGCTGAGCATGCGCTTGACCCTAAATACGCAGAGAACCTTGGAGTAAATATAGATGATTTGTTATTGTCTCAACCAGATTCAGGAGAGCAAGCTCTTGAAATTGCTGATACTCTTGTTAGATCTGGCGCAGTAAATACTATAGTTATAGATTCTGTTGCAGCACTAACTCCAAAAGCTGAAATTGATGGAGATATGGGTGATTCACATATGGGTCTACAAGCACGATTAATGTCTCAAGCGCTACGTAAGTTGGCTGCAAATATAAAGAAATCAAATACGCTTCTAATTTTTATCAATCAAATTAGAATGAAAATTGGAGTTATGTTTGGGAGTCCAGAAACAACCACTGGAGGAAATGCTTTAAAATTCTATGCGTCTGTCCGTCTAGATATTAGAAGGATTGGTGCTATTAAAAAAGGCGATGAAATAATTGGCAATGAGACAAGAGTAAAAATTGTAAAAAATAAAGTGGCTCCTCCGTTTAAGATAGCAGAGTTTGATATATTGTATGGTGAGGGCGTATCAAAAGAGTCTGAATTAATTGATTTAGGAACTAAATTTAATATTATTGAAAAAGCAGGCGCTTGGTTTAGCTATGGAAAAGATAGGATTGGTCAAGGGAAAGATAATTCACGAATATTTCTTAGAGATAATCCTAAGATTGCAGCAGACATTGAATCAAAAATTAAAGGCTTTGCGACTAGCAAGCCAGCGAAAACAAAGAAATCAAATGGGGATGCCAAAATAAAAGAAGCTAATAACGAGGAATCAGAAGAAACGGATAGTAATGAGCTTCAGTCAAATTGATGAAATAAAGAATTGTATTTCACGGTATCTCAGCATTAGAGAACATTCTAAGTCAGAACTTTTTGAAAAGCTTTATAGAAAAAAATTTGGTCAATCACAAATCAAAGAGTGCATATCAGATTTTGAAGATAAAGGTCTTCAATCAGATCAAAGATATGCAGAAATATATGTCAAATCAAAATTCAAGGCACAAAAAGGGCCTCAACTAATTACATCGAATCTTATGAAAAATGGTATCAATAAAAACATCATAGATGCTGTTTTATTAGAATATACGAAAGAGGACTGGAAAAACGCTGCTATTACTGCTTTAGAAAAAAAGACTTTCTCAGACAAAATTGACAATAATGAAGTAAGAGTGAAAAAACAAAAATTATTTCTACAATTAAGAGGATTTGATTATTCAATAATAGAAAAAGCTATACAGGAATTTTGGAAATCATGAATGTAAGAAAGTTATTTTTAGAATATTTTATAGAAAAAAATCACCAATTAATTGATTCAAGTTCTTTAGTGCCTGTTAATGATAAATCCTTATTATTCACAAACTCTGGAATGGTGCAATTTAAAGATATATTTTTAGGAAACCAAAAACCAAAAAATAAGAGAATTGTAACTTGTCAGAAATGTATGAGGGCTGGTGGCAAACATAATGATTTAGAAAATATTGGCTTTACAAATCGTCACCATTCTTTTTTTGAAATGCTTGGTAATTTTAGTTTTGGTGATTATTTTAAGGAAGAGGCTATTGATTATGCCTGGGATTTTATAACCAATAGATTGTCGTTAGATAAGAAAAACTTATACATATCAGTACACAAAGATGATCAAGAGACAGCTGATATTTGGCTAAATAAAATTAAAATAGAGGAAAAGCATTTATCTTTTTTAGACGATAACGATAATTTTTGGCAAATGGGTGAGACAGGGCCATGTGGGCCTTCAACTGAAATTTATTATGACTTAGGACCAAATTTGTCTGGACAAAAACCTGGGTTAGGAGAAACCGGTGATAGATATACAGAAATCTGGAACCTAGTTTTTACTCAATATAATAGAGATGAAAGAGGCCAGCTAACAGATCTTCCTGCTAAATGCGTTGACACTGGAATGGGATTAGAAAGAATTCAAGCTGTAGTTGAAGGTAAGGTAGATAATTATCAAGCATCAATTTTTATTCCACTTAGTAATTATTTAGATAAATCAATTCAAAAAAAGAAAATAGATTTTGTTATTAAGAAAATAATTATGGATCACGTAAGAGCTGCTTGTTTTCTAATTTCTGATGGCGTTATACCTGAGAAAGATGGGCGTGGTTATGTATTAAGAAGAATTATTAGAAGGGCAATCAGATATCTATATAATGTAGGAATAAAAGAACCATACTTATTTACTTGTGCTGATACAATCTGTCAAAACATGTCAGAATATTATCCTTATTTAAAAAATAATAAGAAAATCAAAAAAGTAATATTAAATGAAGAAGAAAATTGCTTAAAAACACTTTCTATCGGTTTAGAATTAATTAACAAGGCAATTAAAAACAATAATGGTCTTACAGGTGAAGAGGCATTTAAATTGTATGATACATATGGCTTTCCAATAGAAATTATCCAAGAAATAGCCGATGAAAATAAATTTTCACTTGACCTAAAAGAGTTTAATATTTTGATGAATAAGCAAAGACAAAGAAGTAAAAATGCGAGCAAATTTGATATCAAAGATAATAATTTTCTAAAAGATCAACGCACTACTGAGTTTGTTGGATATGAAATACTTGAACATAAATCAAAGATTGTGGATATTTACGATCACCAAAAAAATAAAATTACGAAATTAGATGATGATGAAAACACAGCAATTTTAGTGATTGAATCAACTCCATTCTATGCTGAAGGTGGTGGACAGCAATCTGATAAAGGAATTATTCTAAATAAGTCTTTTCAATTTCAAGTAGATGACGTCCAAATGATTAATAACACAATTCTGCATATAGGGCGCTTAATTTCAGGCGAAATTAAAGTTGGAGATGAAATTCAATCAAAAGTAGAAGAAGACATTCGTAAATCTACTGCAATTAATCACTCAGCTACACATCTTCTACATAATTCATTGAGAGAAATATTAGGAGAAGATGTTCAGCAACGCGGCTCGAGCGTAACAGATAAAAGATTAACATTTGATTTTACTTATGAAAAGGCATTGACTAAATCTCAAATTACTTCAATTGAGAATGACATCGCTAAAGAGATTGATAATGATATTCAAACTGTAACTGAGGAGATGAAATATAAAGACGCTATAAATGCAGGAGCAATTGCGTTTTTTGAAGAGAAATATGGAGATGAAGTGCGCGTTCTTAAAATTGGTAGTAAATCAGTAGAACTATGCGGCGGTACTCATATAAACTCTACATCAGATATAAAGGTCTTTAAAATTCTAAACGAATCAAGCGTTTCAACTGGTGTCAGGCGGATAGAGGCTGTAACTTCAAATGTTGCATACACATACTTTCAAGATTTATTTGATCAAAACAAAGAGATATCCCAGCTCTTAAATATTAAACCTAATGAGATTAAAAATAAAATACAAGATTTTAGAGCAGAACAATCTAAAACTGATAAAAAATTTGTGGATACAAATAAGATTCTTGCAAAATATTTATTAGAGTCTCTTGAATTAAAAAAGAATGTTTCAAAATCTACTGTTCTATTTATAGAAGACTTCCCTGATCTTGAGGTTAATCAAATTAAAATTTTATCGGATTTAATAAAAACCAAATATAAAGATTCTATTTCTATTTTTTGCCAGACTCAAAAGAATGAAATTAATTGTTTTGTGGGTGTTTCAAAAGAGTCAAAACATCTATATAATGCAAAACAAATTGTACAAATGTTAAATGATAAATTTGGTTCCAAGGGCGGAGGAAGTGATACCTTTGCAACATCAATTATCAAAAATACATCATCTGCAGATGTACTGAATTATATTAAACAAACTTTAAAAGAAAACTAAGTATGCCAATTATTGTTAAGAAGTATGGAGGAACTTCAGTTTCATCCG
Organism: Pseudomonadota bacterium; assembly: GCA_036163455.1. Classification (GTDB taxonomy): domain Bacteria; phylum Pseudomonadota; class Gammaproteobacteria. Next base: position 1,106 of record JAYZKL010000047.1, on the reverse strand, counting down.
TTACTAAAATAAAAAATATTGCAAAAAAAATTAAATTAGAGCATAAACGTGGAAAAAGCATAGTTATTGTATTATCTGCAATGGGAGATAGTACAGACCAACTTGTTCGACTTAGTGAAAAGATTTCCCGTTCTCCAAATCCAAGAGATTATGATATGCTGCTGTCTTCTGGCGAACAGGTGAGTGTTTCTCTTTTATCTATTGCATTAAATGAATTAGGAATAAAATCAAATGCTTTTACTGGTTGGCAAGCTGGTATTGAAACAGATGAAACTCATAATAAAGCAAGAATTTTAAGAGTTTCTACAAAAAGACTAAAAGCTTTATTAAAAAAGAAAGAAGTTGTCATTGTAGCTGGATTCCAAGGCATCAATAAAAATTTAGATATTACCACTTTAGGAAGAGGGGGTTCTGATACTACAGCTGTAGCGCTTGCTGCAGCTTTAAAAGCAGATGAGTGTCAAATTTTTTCAGATGTTGATGGCGTATACACTACAGATCCTCGTTTATGTAAAAAGGCAAGAAAGCTAGATAATTTAACATATGAAGAAATGCTAGAAATGTCTGGATTGGGCTCTAAAGTTCTCCAACTACGTTCCGTAGAGTTTGCAAGCAAATATAATGTTCCGCTACGTGTTCTACATGCTCACTGTCCTGGTAATGGTACGTTAATCAAAAAAGAAGAGAAGAAAGTTGAGGGTGCTTTAATTTCTGGGATTGCATTTACAAAAGACGAGGCGGAAATCATGATGAAGGGTGTTAAAGATCAGCCAGGCGTTGCAGCTAAAATATTAAGCCCAATTGGAGATGCACACATTGAGGTTGATATGATAGTCCAAAACGTAGGTTCGGATGGCCTAGCAGATTTTACATTTACTGTTAGTAGAAATGATTATAAGAAAGCTATAGAAGTTATTGAAAAAAATAAGAAAAAAATGGGGTATACAGAAGTAACGGCAACAAAAGATATAGTTAAAGTTTCTTTGGTGGGAGTAGGAATGCGCTCACATGCAGGAATAGCTGGATCAATGTTTAGCTGTCTTGCAAGAAAACGAATAAATATAAGGATGATTTCAACATCAGAAATTAAAATTTCTGTCATTATT
>JAYZKL010000046.1:0-6864 GCA_036163455.1 Pseudomonadota bacterium | reverse complement strand
CTGTCTAAAATAAAAGGAATAAAAAAGATTGATGTATTGAGCACTCTAACATACTTCACTATTATTACTGTCGTTAATGAAATCAATAGATTTAATCCAAAAAGCAAAAATATTTATTTTTGTGGTGGAGGGTCAAACAACTTGTTACTTGTTCAAGGCATACTCTCTCTTAGTGATAAAATCAGGCAGACAAGAATTTGTCCAGGTGTAGACGAAAAGAATCTTGAGTCCTTGTCATTCGCATGGCTTTCAATGATTAGAAAAAAATCACAGAAAATTACAAACACGACTATAACTGGTTCTAGGAAATCTCGTTTATTAGGATCTATCTATCGCTGATGTCTTTATAAGACCTATGATCTGATCCATTATATTTTTGTGTTGGTCTAAATATTTTATTGTTACTGACTTGTTCTATCCAATGTGCAAGCCAACCTGATGTTCTTGAAGTGGCAAAAATTGTTGTAAATAAATCCACTGGAATACCAATTTCCTTGTATAAAATTCCAGAATAAAAATCTACATTGGCATAGACGCCTTTCTTAGAAAGTCTTTCCTCGCATTGTTTTTCTAATTCCATAGCTGTTTCAAACATGCTAGAGACTTTCCCGCTTTTTTCTTCAAAAAGTTCTTTAACTAAGTCTGTTAATATATTGGCACGAGGATCCTTAACGGAATACTCTCGATGACCCATTCCCCAGACTATTTGTTTTTTCTCTAATGTTTTATCAAGCCAATCTTTCACATTAGAAACCGCTCCTATTTGATCTAACATTTTAACAACCTTCTGGTTTGCTCCACCATGCAATGGACCAGCCAATGAACCTATTGCTGATGCAATCACCAGTGATGGATTAGCCAGAGTAGAAGATGTAACCATAGCTGTAAAAGTTGAAGCGTTAATCGTATGTTCTCCATGTAAAACTAAAGTTGCGTCCATAATTTTTTTAACTAGATTAGATGGTGGCTGTTCATCATCCATCATGTGTAGAAAATTTTCTGCATAACTTAATTCTTCTTTAGGCGTTATAGGTAATTTGTCTTGCCTCACTCTATTCCATGCTGCTACTATCGAGCCAACACTACCAATTAATTTTGCAGAAACATCTAAAAAATAATTTTGATCATATTTTTTTTCTTTTAATTCCTCTGGACTAAATTTAATTGAATGAAAAGAACCTAATGATGATACAGCTAATTGCAATACGTCCATCGGATTTGAGTTTTTAGGTAAATTTTTAAGTAACTCTATAAGCTGTTTAGGTAATAATCTATTTTCATTTATTTTTCTTGTGAAATCTTTTAGCGATTCTTTTTTAGGCAACTCTCCAGTTAATAGTAAATAGGATGTTTCTTCGAAGGTACTTTTTTTAGCTAATTCTTCTATAGAGTAGCCTCTATAACTTAAGATGCCTTTCTTTCCATCTATATTAGAAATAGATGATTCAGTAGCTATAACACCATCAAGTCCTGGATGATAATCTGTCATACGTTTGCCTTATTATTATTTATGTTGAGAAGGAAGAACCACAGCCGCATGTAGTTTTTGCATTAGGGTTTTTAATTATAAATTGGGAACCTTCGAGGCTTTCTTTGTAATCAATTTCAGCGCCTCTTAGATACTGTATGCTTGTTGGATCAACCAAAAGTTTTACACCACACTTTTCAATCTCCGAATCACCTTCTTGAATTTTTTCATCAAATGTAAAACCATACTGAAATCCTGAGCAGCCTCCTCCAGTGATAAAAACGCGTAAGTTTAGATTAGGGTTTTTTTCTTCCTCTATAAGCGCCTTAACCTTTACTGCAGCACTTTCAGTAAAGACAAGTCCTTGGTTTTGTTGTGATGTATTTTCTCCAGCTTGCATTATCTCATTCCCATATAAAATCTTAATACAAACAAATTATATAGAATTCAATATAAAAAAACAATTTAATCTAGATTAATTGTTTTTGTTCTTAGATGTTTCTACTGGTTGTATAAAAGATTTTTGCTGCTGTTTGGTATCAGTTTTTGATTCTGCTTGTTTTTCTAGAAGCCCAGCTGTTTTGCCTTTGTTTCTAATTAAACTTCCGTTAACTGTAGCACCACCATGCATATCGAGTATGTCATAGTAAACATTTCCAGTAATTAATGCAGAAGCATCAATCTCTATTTTAGCAGTTGATCTAACATTACCATTAACTTCACCTTGAATTAGTATAGTTGGAGAAACTATGTCTCCTTCAACTAGTCCTTTAGGATCAATTATAATTTTCCCATCGCCTTCTTCAGATGCTGTTATGTTTCCTTTAACAGTTCCAGATATTTTAAGCATTTTGGAAAAAGTAATATTTCCAACAAACTCAGCATTTGTGCCTACAGCAGTATCAGGTGAAGCTCCATTCTTAACTTCAGTCTTAACTGACTTATCGCCAAATATTGTCATAATTCCCATTCTAACCCCGCTTAAATTAATGCGTGAGATATAAGTCTAACTCATTGTTTATATAGAATACAAGATAAAAAAGGAAGATAAATTAAGAAAAACTAAAGCAATCCAGTGCCTTCATCAATACCAAACATTATATTCATGTTTTGAACTGCTTGTCCTGATGCACCTTTTATCAAATTATCAATAGCGGAAAAGATTACCAGGTTTACGTCTTCCTTTGATGAATTTACTGACTGATGCAGAGCTATTACACAATCATTTGTTCCGTTTACAGAAGAAACTCTTGGAAAAGAGTTTTTTTCAGCTATTTTTATAAACGGCGAATCACTAAAAAAGTTAACATATGTTGCTTGCAAATCATCAATAGAATTAAATTCATGATTCACATAGAGAGTTGAAAGTATTCCTCTATTCATTGAGCTTAAATGAGGAACAAATAAAACATCAAGATCGCTATTATAGTCATTAAGTGTTTGTAGAATCTCTGGATAATGACGATGCATTTGTACAGCATAAGGTTGGAAGTTTTCTTCATTTGGAGAGAAAAGTTTTTCTGTATTTAGATTTCTTCCTGCGCCACTAATTCCTGACTTTGCATCAATAATAATTTTTTGTTTTTTAAGTTTTTCAAAAATAGGTAATAATGCAAGTATTGCAGCGGTTGGATAGCATCCCGGATTTGCAACAATTTTTGCTTCCACAATTTTATCTTTTTGATTAGGAATCTCTGGAAGACCGTAAACACTTTCCTCTAATAAAGATTTTGCTGAATGACTCATTTCATACCATTCTTCCCAGGCATTAGCGTCTCTTAATCTAAAATCTGCAGAGATATCAATTATCCTTATATTGTTTTCTAGAAGCTCTTCAGCCATATTCATAGCAATACCATTCGGTGTTGCAAAAAATACTACATCACAACCTTTTAAACTTTTTATATTAGGCTGTAAAAAAGTTGAATTTATACCTTTAACTGAAGTAAATACTTCATTAATCTTCTTGCCGACATGTGTTCTAGATGTTAGTGCGGTGATTTCTACTTTTGGATGTTTTTGAAGAAGTTTTGTGAGTTCTTCTCCTGTATAACCTGAAGCACCTACTATTCCGACTGATAACATATAAAGTTCTTGTTGATGAAATTAATAGTAATAATAAATTACTTAGCCACATTATACATTTAAAGGTAGAATAATAAACATGTTATGGTATAAATCGCTACATCTTATTTTCATGGTGACATGGTTTGCTGGACTCTTCTATCTTCCTCGACTATTTGTTTATCATTCAATGGCTGAAGATGAAATATCAATAGATCGTTTCAAGATAATGGAAAGAAAACTATTTTGGGGAATAATGACGCCGGGCGCTATCTTAACCATTCTCTTTGGCACTCTGCTTATTCCATCATATGGTCTCCCAGATTGGTTGAAGATAAAATTATTTCTTATCTTTCTTTTAATAATCTATCATGTTTGGTGTGGGATACTTATGTATAAGTTCAAAGCTGGAGAAAATACTCATGGACATGTGTGGTATAGAGTTTTCAATGAAGTTCCAGTGATCCTTCTGGTGTTTATTATTTTGTTAGCTGTATTCAAACCTTTCTAAAGATTCAGAAAACTCATCTAGGATACTAACATAAACTGCTTTTTTAAAACGGATGACACTTTCTATAGCTGTTTTTTTATCACTCCATTTCCATGCATCAAATTCTGCATGTCCTGTACTATTAAGATCAATATCTTCATTATTGCCTAAAAAATGTAATAAAAACCATTTTTGCATCACTCCTTCAAATTTACGTTTGGATCTTTGAAATATATGAGGTATATGATAAACCAACCATTTATTGCTAATGGTTATAATTTCAACTTTGTCTTGTGATATGCCAGTTTCTTCATGCAATTCTCTGTATAGTGCATCTTTTGGTGTTTCACCTTCGTCTATTCCTCCTTGAGGAAATTGCCAGGACTCTTTACCAATTCGCTTACCTAAGAAGAATTGGCCGCTTGAATTAACAACGACCATTCCTACCCCTTTTCTATAATTTTTCTTATCCATGCTCATTATTATTGTATAATATCAACTGTATTATATCTTAGTAAAAATAAGATATGACTAAAATTAAATACAAATACATGTTTCAATTTCTACTTATGAAGACTCTTTTTTAACCCAATCGAATGATAGGGAATATATAGATGAGTGATTTAATAATTTTCGATTTGGATAATACTATCATCAGAGGTGATAGCGATCGCAATTGGGGTGAGTTTTTATCTGAACAAGGAATAGTTGATAAAGATTATAAACAAAAAAGTGAATTATTCTATGGAGACTACCACGATGGTAACTTAGATATAGACAGTTTTTTAAACTTTTGCATTCAACCCTTAAAAGATAATCCTATGGATATGCTCTTAGAGTTAAGGAAAAAATTTATTGAAACAAAAATAAAACCAATAGTGCTGGAGAAAGCAAAAAAAATAATAAATGAAGAGCTCAAAAGAAATGAACTTATGATTGCTACTGCAACAAATAGTTTTGTTACCAGCCCTATTTCTGAGCTTTTCTCTGTAGAAAACCTTGTTGCTACGGAATTTGAGATAGAGAATAATGCTTTCACTGGCAAAGTTTTGGGAGAGCCATGTTTCAGGGAAGGAAAACTTTCAAAGGTTAAAAACTGGGCCGAATCACATCATTATGATTTAAGGAGAGCTACATTTTTTTCAGACTCACTCAATGATTTACCATTACTTAATGCAGTGGGGAAACCTATTATAGTTGACGGAGATAGTGAATTGGAGGCTGTTGCAAAAACAAACAATTGGGAATGCATTTCTTTCAGATAAATTCATAACCTGCTAACCAATAAAATAATTTATGTATCCTATTGCAAATATAGGCAACTGTAATCCAAAATTTGTCATAACTACATTATCTTTCATTAGATAACCAGAAATAACCCACCCAATAGCACCAATTGAATGTATAAATATATATAGTGGGTATATATTAAATTGCGCGACTAAGATTCCAGTTAGAACAAAAAAAGTACTAATCCATTTGATTGTATTCACATTCATCATATGCTCCTTAAAAAATTATTTATTGTATCTGAATTTTATGGCCTTACCAAACAAATAACTTTGTAACCTAGATTTACTGATATCGAATTCACCAACTTTCTCAAATACAGTTCCATTGAACCCAGATTTAAAAAAATCTACACCTTCAGAGGAATCATCATCTGAGATACCTCCAAAATCTAATTTTCTTATCCCTATTGCAGAGAGTTTATTCATCAGTTGATAAATCATTTCATATGAAGCTGACATCTCGCGTGCTTGATCGGTTGACGCTGCATAATGATAAAAGGCTTGGTCTGATAATAAACTTATGATGCATGCAGCTATTGGAACACCCTCCTTAACTCCAGCAAGACAGAAAACTCTTGGTTCCCCATCTTTTGTTTGGCCAAGAAGTTTAGAAAAGCTCTCAATATCTATTAGTTCATAATTTAGTTTTTTATCCTTAATCATTTTCTCATAGATTTGCAGAAAACTTTCAGACGCTTCACTGCCAAAAAGTATTTTCCAATCTATTGTATGTTTTTGTGCCTGTTTGATGTAATAGCGATGTTTCTTTCTAATAGAATCTAAGAACTCTTGCCCTGATTTAACCTCCAACAAAATAGTTTTAGAGCTGGTTAATGTATATTTAGGCCTTGAAAATTGTTCAAATACCTTTTTATTATCATCTGTATTTTTTATATATGGATTACATCTAAGATTGAAAATCTTTTCAGCAAATATTTTCTCTCTGAATCTTTTCAAAGAAGACTCTAAGACTTCTGAACTCTCTATCTTCAGTACAGGACCACCAGGGCACCATGCTATTTTAAAACCAAAAACTTTTTTCACTAAAACTTGTGCTAATAATATTGGCTTGAGTTTACGCGTTATTAATATACGCAGGACATCCCAATCTTCTTTCTTTTTTAACTCCCCCCATTCATAAGATTGAAAGATATTCTTAGAGGAAAATTCATCCAAATACTGATTCCAGTCTGTTTGATTGTGATGAACATCAATCTGCAGAACTATGTTGGCTTTCTTTTCATCCACAGTTATGTTTTAGGAAGGGTAACGCCTTTTTGACCCTGATATTTTCCCTTGCGATCTTTATAAGAAGTTTCACACACATCATCGGATTCTAAAAATATAAATTGTGCAACGCCTTCGTTGGCATAAATTTTTGCAGGTAACGGTGTAGTATTTGAAAACTCCAGTGTCACATGTCCTTCCCATTCAGGCTCTAGTGGCGTTACATTTACAATTATCCCGCAACGAGCGTAAGTAGATTTTCCTAAACACAAGGTTAAAACTTGTCTAGGTATTCTAAAATACTCAACGGTTCTTGCTAATGC
>JAYZKL010000045.1:0-3395 GCA_036163455.1 Pseudomonadota bacterium | reverse complement strand
AATAATTTAAGTTTTAATAAAAATATTAGATTTGATGATGTTACATTTGGATATGAGAAAAATAAAACAATTATTAAAAATATTTCATTCACAATAAATAAAGGTGATTTTATAGGGGTTGTTGGATCAACAGGAGCGGGGAAAACAACTATCGTTGACCTACTTCTTGGATTATATGTTCCTACTCAGGGGTCAATATATATTGATGAAAATAGGATTAATCATATAAATTTTAATTTAAAATCTTTAGTTGGATATGTGTCTCAAAATATTTCTTTAGTTAATGATACTATTGCTAAAAATATTGCTTTTGGAATAAATGATAATGAAATTGATTATGAATTGATAAATGAAGTTATAAAAAAATCACAACTAGCTGATTTAGTAAATAAATTAGATGAAGGTGTAATGACATCAATCGGAGATAAAGGAGTAAAACTGAGTGGTGGTCAAAGACAAAGAATTGGAATTGCTAGGGCACTATATTTTAATCCAAAAGTATTGGTACTAGATGAAGCAACAAATGAACTTGATATACATACTGAAGAGATGATATTTAATAATATAAAAGAAGAAAATCCAGATATAACCATATTAATGATTACTCATAGACTCACATCTTTAAAATTATGTAGCGAAGTATTGTTATTAAATAAATCAAAAATATCTAGGCTTGAAATTAATAATGAGGATCATTTGAAGAAAATTAACAATTTAATCAAGTTAAGTTATCAAAATGAATAATAAATTTTTACAAGGAAAAAAAGTCTTAGTAACAGGTGCTGATGGATTTATAGGCTCTCATCTTGCTGAATCTTTAGCAAGTCATGGCTGCAAAGTAAAAGCTCTGGTAATGTATAATTCATTTAATACTTGGGGTTGGTTAGATACAATTGACAAAAAGACTATTAACAGTATTGAGGTTTGTCCGGGAGATATAACTGATATTAAATCTGTAAAAAAATTGTGTCAAAATGTTGATTATATTTTCCATCTAGCATCATTAATTGCTATACCTTATTCATATAATTCCCCTTATTCTTATCTTCAAACAAATGCTTTAGGAACTATGAATTTGTTAGAATCCTGTATTGATAGCAATATACAAAAAATAATTCACACATCTACAAGCGAAGTTTATGGAAATTTTACTAAAATACCTATAGATGAGGAAACTCCTGTGTTTGCTAAGTCTCCATATTCAGCGACTAAAATAGCAGCTGATCAAATAGCTTATGCCTACTATAAAAGTTTTGGCTTACCAATTTCAATAATTCGTCCTTTCAATACTTATGGACCAAGACAATCTAATAGAGCAATAATTCCAACAATCATTACACAAATGTTGGGCAATGATAAAACAATAAATTTAGGGTCACTTTACCCAACAAGAGATTTCTCTTATATCAAAGACACTGTTAATGGATTTATTTGTGCGGCTAAATATAAACAGAGTATAGGAGAAATCATTAACATAGGGTCTGGATATGAGATATCAATTAATAATTTAGTCAAACTAATTGGCGAAATAACTAGATCAGATTATAGAATTAAAGAAGATAAAAAAAGAGTAAGGCCAAAGAAAGGCGAAGTAGATAGATTAAGAGCTAACAATAAGAAAGCAAATGATTTAATTAAATGGAAACCAGCTTATTCGGGAAAAGCAGGTTTAAAAAAAGGTCTTATTGAAACAATAGATTGGTTTTCAGATTCTTCTAACTTAAAAAAGTATAAATCTAAAATATATAATATATAAATGAAGCATATTGATTCAGTAATAAATAAAATAAAATCTTGTTTGATAAAAAGGGAATCTTATCAAGTACATGAGCCAATTTTTCCTAAAAATACAAAGAAGGTTTTGAGTGATTGCATTGATTCTACCTATGTTTCTACTAAAGGAAAATATATAATTAAATTTCAAAATGAGATTAAAAAGTTAACAAAATCTAAATATATTCTTTTAACTAACACTGGTACATCTGCTCTCACACTTTCATTAAGCTTATCAAATGTTGAAAATTGTGAAGTATTGGTACCTACTATGACTTTTGTAGCAACTCCAAATTCAGTTTTTTATGCAAAAGGAATTCCGCATTTCATTGACAGTGGGAAAGAAGATTTAAACATTGATAGTATAAAGTTGGATAAGTACTTAGATAAAATTACAATTATTAAAAAAGGAAAATGTATCAATAAGAAAACAAGAAGAATAATTAAATCAATAATAGTAGTACATTCTTATGGTTATCCAGCCGACATGCCATCAATTATTAAGGTTTGCAAAAAATATAACATTTCTATCATTGAAGATGCTGCTGGAGCTTTGGGTTCGTTTCTAAATAAGAAACATTTAGGAACATTTTCAAAATTTGGAGTACTAAGCTTTAATGGTAATAAAACAATTACTACTGGAATGGGTGGAGCACTTATGATTAATAATAAGAATGATTATATAAAATTAAATCATTTAATTAGCACAGCTAGGCTTAATCATAAATGGTCAATACAACATGATGAAATTGGTTTTAACCTAAGAATGTCAAATTTAAATGCTGCGCTTGGGTATGCCCAAATTAAAGATATAAAAAATACACTTAAATGTAAGAAAAAATTATACAATTCATATGTGTCTCAATTTATTGATGATAAAATCTGTCATTTTTTACCTATTGAAAATAATTCTCAACCAAACTACTGGTTAACAAATATTTTTTTAAATAAGAAATACATAAAAGATCACCAACAACTTATTAGGATGTTTCATAAAAAAAATATTTTTGTACGTGAATTGTGGACTCCTCAACATTTATTACCGATGTATTCTAATAATCCAAGATCTGATTTATCTAATGCTGTCAATCATTGGAAAAGTGGTATTAGTCTTCCTAGCAGCTATTATTAATGAAAAAAAAACGAAATATATGCGTTATAAGTTCAAGCAGAGCTGATTATAATCACTTGTATCTATTATTAAAGGAGTTGAGAAATAATAAAGAATTTAAACTCCAACTAGTTGTTACAGGAATGCATTTATTAGCACAATATGGATATACCTATAAAGAACTATTAGATGATGGTTTTTCAATTGATGCAAAAATTGCAATCTCTGCGCATGGAGACACAACCAATAATTTATTAAAATCTATGTCTAAACAATTAAATAGCTCATATAGAATAATTAATAAGCTTTCTCCAGACATAATTGTAATCTTGGGTGATAGATATGATGTATTGCCAATAGCTATAGCTGCAAACATAATGGGAATACCAATTGCTCACATACATGGCGGAGAAGTAACAGAGGGAGTGATAGATGACTCAATTAGACATTGTTTAACAAAACTCTCACACATACATTTAGTTGCTACAAAAGAATTTAAAAAAAGAGTTAG
>JAYZKL010000044.1:0-16064 GCA_036163455.1 Pseudomonadota bacterium | reverse complement strand
GATTCTTTATCAAATAAACCCTAATGATAACGCCGGCATAATTTTCATTGGAGAGGGAGAAAGAGACAATTCAATTTACGATAATCATAAGTTAGGAAGTTATCTTCTCTTTAATGCCATATATAACAGAAAAATAGATCAGTATGACTTATCATTGAAGGTTAATAATTTGTTTGATAAAAAACATAGAAAGGCACATAATTATAATTCAGAAGGTAGATCTTTCTATCTTGGAGTAACTACTAGTTTTTAGAATGAAAGAAAAAATTTTCTTATTTATTGGATTTGTTCTCCTCTTGATAGCATCACGCATGTTTTCAGATATACCAAATTTTACACCAACATTATCACTTATAATTTTTGCTAGTTACTACTTTAGAAGCGTTGTTATTTCAATGCTTATAGTTCTTTTTTCGCAAATAGTGAGTGATTTTTTTATTGGCTTTTATGACTCAATATTTTTTGTCTATGTTTCTTTTCTACTTATCACATATATTTCACCTATAATTATGCAAAAGCTCAATATATACTCTGTTCTCGTAGCCTCGATTGTTAGTCCATCAATTTTTTTTATAATTAGTAATTTTGGAGTGTGGTTTTCCGATTCATTATATGCGCAAAATCTCGATGGTCTTATTGAATGTTATATTGCCGCTATACCATTTTATGATGAATCCTTGTTATCAACAATTCTGTTTTCGTATACCATCTATGCCATCCATAAATATTTAGTTATGAATGGAATTTTGATAGAAAAACCAATAAAGAAAGAAAATTTATCTAGTTAGTCAAACTTTAATTGTCCACCAGTTTGATATTCAGTTACTCGTGTTTCAAAGAAATTCTTTTCCTTTTTCAAGTCCATAATTTCTGACATCCATTCAAAGGTATTTTTTGCTCCAGGATATTGTTCTGGAAGATCAATTTGTACGAGTCTCCTATTAGCAATAAACTTGAGATATTCTTCAAATAGTTCTGCATTCATACCTAGTAAAGGTCTAGGCATGGTATCTCTTGCGTATTGAGTTTCAAGGTCTACGCCTTTCTTAATTAAATCTATCATTTCAGATTGAAAAGACTCAGTCCACAAGTCTGGATTCTCAATCTTTATTTGATTAATAACATCAATACCAAAATTCATATGCATAGATTCATCTCTTAATATGTATTGGAATTGTTGTGATACACCTGTCAATTTATTACTTCTTCCTAAAGATAGTATTTGTGTAAAACCAACATAGAAGAAAATACCTTCAAAAATTACATAAAATGCAATTAAGTCTCTAAGCAGCCTTTGATTATTTTCTGGTGTACCAGTTTTAAAATTAGGATCACCTAAACTTTGTGTAAAAGGTAAGGCCCAATCAGCTTTGGTTGCTACAGCAGGTATTTCTCTATACATGTTAAAAATTCTACTTTCATCTAATCCAAGGGATTGTACACAATATTGATATGCATGCGTATGTATGGCTTCTTCAAAAGCTTGTCTTAATAGATATTGGCGACATTCTGGGTTAGTGATATGTTTATAAACTGCCAATACTAAATTATTAGCAACAAGTGAATCAGCAGTTGAGAAAAAACCAAGATTTCTCTCTACCATATGTCTTTCATCTTCAGTTAGGGCATTGGGATCTTGCCATAATCTTATATCATCATGCATTGGTATTTCTTCAGGCATCCAATGATTTGCTGACCCATCTAAATATTTTTGCCAAGCCCATTTATATTTAAACGGTACAAGTTGATTAAGATCAGCTCGACAATTTATAATTGCTTTATCATCAACCTGTATTCTATTAGCCCCTTTTTCTATATCTTCGAAACCAGTAAGACCTTCATGTGATTTAGCGTCTTGATTAGGCGCAATAATTTCTTTTTCGTCAATATCTTTAGCTTTGTTATCAATTTCAACTTTATTAAGTGATTCAGCTATAGGATCATCCCAGTTATACATGGCTATTTATACCTCCTTAAAGGTTTTATCTGTTGCCCTACAACAGAATTCTTTCTTACTTCTATTTCTTCATCGGTTCTTTTTAAATCAAAAAGATAATATATGCCTGATATAACTATGGCAACCAATCCAGAAATAATATAAATCATAAATTCAGAGGGGATATCAATCATTGGCATGCCTCGCAATCAGGGTCATCAATTAAGCATTGCTCAGTCTTTTTTTCTCCATTAGTACTTTTTTTATTAACAGCATTTAATTTAGAGCCACTATTATCAGCAGTACTTTTTTCTACATGCGTCGCACCTAATGATCGTAGGTAATAGGTCGTCTTCAATCCTCTTATCCAAGCTAATTTATAAGCACTATCAAGTTTTTTTCCATCCGTACCAGAAATATATAAATTTAGCGACTGAGATTGATCAATCCATTTTTGTCTTCTTGCAGCAGCTTCTACTAACCATCTAGTATCAATTTCAAAGCAGGTTGCATATAGTGATTTAAGACTATCTGGTACTCTACTAATTGATGATAGTTGACCATCAAAGTATTTTAAATCCTTAATCATTACTTCATCCCAAATACCAATCTCTTTAAAATCGTTAATTAAATATGGATTTATAACGGTAAATTCTCCAGAAAGATTAGATTTTACATAAAGGTTTTGATATGTAGGTTCTATTGATTGAGAAACACCACAAATATTAGAAATAGTAGCTGTTGGAGCAATTGCAAGTGTATTAGAATTTCTCATCCCATTAACTTTTATTTCTTCGCGTAATGCATCCCAATCAAGGTTTTGGTCGAGATTCACATCCAAAAACTTTCCTCTTATTTTTTTTAATACTTTTAAGCTATCAATTGGTAGAATGCCTTGATCCCAGAGAGATCCACTAAAAGATTCATAAGAACCTCTTTCCTTAGCTAAGTTCATAGATGCACGTATTGCAAAGTAACTTATATGTTCCATACTCCTATCTGAAAAATCAACTGCTTCTTCTGAAGCATATGGGATTCTTAATTTATATAGAGCATCTTGAAAACCCATCAAACCAAGACCAATTGGCCTATGTCTTAGATTTGATTGTTTAGCTTTATCTACACTGTAATAATTATAATCTATAACATTATCTAACATTCTTATTGCAGTTGAGATTGTCTTTTCAAGTTTATCTGTATCTAATTCTTGCTTATCATTTATATGAGCCGCCAGATTCACCGAGCCTAGGTTACAGACAGCAATCTCTTCTTTTGATGTATTCAAGGTAATCTCTGTGCATAAATTTGAAGAGTGAACAACTCCTACATGTTGTTGAGGAGATCTAATATTGCAAGGATCTTTAAAAGTAATCCAAGGATGACCAGTTTCAAAGAGCATGCTCAAGATTTTCCTCCATAAATCTACAGCATTCACTTTTTTGAAGTTTTTTATTTTCCCTTCATTTGCAAGCTTTTCATAATGTTCATATTTAATTTCAAATTCTAACCCTGTTAAGTCATGGAGAGCTTGAGTATCATTTGGCGAAAATAAAGTCCATTGTCCATTTTTATGGACTCTTTTCATAAATAAGTCTGGTATCCAATTAGCAGTATTCATATCATGAGTTCGCCTTCTATCATCACCAGTATTCTTTCTTAACTCTAAAAATTGTTCGATATCAAGATGCCATGTTTCTAAATACGCACACATTGCACCTTTCCTTTTTCCTCCTTGGTTAACTGCTACAGCAGTATCATTAGCAACTTTTAAAAAAGGTATGACGCCTTGGCTTTTACCATTTGTGCCTTTAATATAAGATCCTAAAGCTCTTACTTGGGACCAATCATTACCAAGACCTCCAGCAAACTTAGATAGCATGGCATCATCACTTATACCTTCAAATATTCCTTTGAGGTCATCAGGCATAGTAGAGAGGTAGCATGATGAAAGTTGTGGTCTTAGAGTTCCCGAATTAAAAAGAGTAGGGGTACTAGACATAAAGTCAAAAGATGAAAGTAATTTATAAAACTCTATTGTACGTTCTTCTCTATTTTTTTCATTAAGAGCCAATCCCATCGCAACACGCATGAAAAATGCTTGAGGCAATTCAAACCTCGTTTCATTATGGTGAATAAAATATCTATCATAAAGAGTCTGAAGCCCAAGGTATGTAAAGAGCATATCTCGGTTTATATCTATGTGTTTTGTAATAAAATCCAAATCATAATCTAAAAGAGCTGAATCCAATAGTTTAAGCTCAGATGCCTTTTTTATGTATTGTTTAAAATAGTCAGGGTAAACTTTTTTAATTTGATCAAATGTTGGGTCAGTATATTCAAACCCTAAAAAGTTTAATGCTTCTTCATTTATACTTCTCAGGAGTATCCTTGCTGTAACATATGAATAATTTGGGTCTTTTTCAATTAAAGGTCTTACAGAAATTAGTATAGAGCTTGAGAGATCTTCCTTTTTAATTCCATCATAAATATTCTTATCTATTGTTTCAAACACTAAGCTTTTAGATACATCATCAACGCCATTACAACACTCATCAATCATTAATTTTAATTTTTTTGAATCTATCGGTACGCTCGACCCATCATTTAGTACAGTATTTTTGGTTATAGGTAAATCATCATTGTTCGTTTGATTATTATCTCTTCTTTCTTTAGCTCTTTCTTCTCTATATAAAACATAAGCTCTTGCTACATCCTGATAACCTGCTCGCATTATTGCTAACTCAACCTGATCCTGTATGTCTTCAATATGTATAACTCCGCCTTCAGGAAATCTTCTTTTCACTACGCTATCTACTCGTTCAGATAACATTTGAACCTCATTATGTATTCTTGTTGAGGCTGCAGCACTATCACCCTCAACGCTTAAAAAAGCTTTGGTCATTGCCACAATAATTTTATTTAGATCAAATGATGTAACAGCTCCGTTTCTTCTCATCACGCGGTACTTACCTGGGACAGCAGGGATATTATTTGGGTTGCTAGTTTGGCTAGGCTGACTACTTTTTAGAGGGTTTCCCTCTGGGTTTTCTTGTTTTATCGTCATTTTTACTAGTTTTTATTATTATGTGGATTAGTAATTATAACACTAAGTATTGTGGTTGTAACTATCGAAAATCACAATATATTGTGTTTTTTATGTATAAAACTTGTGGAAAAGCTGTTTAAAAAAAATATTAGAGTATTAATGAATTCTAATACTTATTAAATCATAAGGCTTGCTATACCAAGAAGAGAAATAAAACCTATGACATCTGTAATTGTTGTTAAGATTACACCTCCAGCCAATGCCGGGTCAATATTTAGCTTTGTTAAAATTAAAGGAAGGCTAACCCCGCTAATAGCTCCTATAATTAAATTAATCATTAGTGCTGCGGCAATTATAAAACCCAGGTCTATTCTCCCAAACCATAAATATGTTAAAAATGCGACGACAGATGACCATAGAATTCCATTTAGAAGCCCAATAGCAGATTCTTTTATTATTAAGGATTTTGAATTTGTATAACCAATCTGATCTAAAGCTTGGGCCCTAATAACTAGCGCAAGACTTTGACTGCCAGCAATTCCACCCATACTAGCAACAATTGGCATTAATATAGCTAGGGCAACTACTTTTTCTATTGTTGCTTCAAAGATACCAATAGATGCAGCAGCGAGTAGAGCAGTAATTAAATTCGCTCCAAGCCACAATGTTCTTCTTTTCGTACTTTGAATAATTGGCGCGAAAATATCATCATCTTTCTTTAACCCAGCCATATTTAAGACTGATTCATCAGCTTCTTCTCTAATTACATCAACAACATCGTCAATTGTTATTCTCCCTAGTAATATTCCTTCATGATCTATAACAGCAGCAGATACCAAGTCGGCATTTTCGAATGTTCTGGCAACTTCATGTTGGTTTGTATCTGATAAGATGCCATCTTTGTCTTCAGTCATTATGTCTGCAACTATTTTAGAGGGATCTGCAACTAATAAATCATTAATAGAAAGGAAACCATAATACTTATTCATTTTATCAGTAATAAAAACTCTATCCGTTTGATCAGGTAGGCTTTTGAGTCTTCTAAGATATTTTAGAAGCACGTCCACAGTAATGTTACGCCTTACATTTATTGTGTCTGTATTCATTAAACCACCGGCAGTATCATCAGGAAAAGATAACACTTTTTGCAGTCTTTCTTGATTTTGTCTATCTAGACTTTTAATTGTTGTTTTAGTGAGATGCTTAGGTAAAGATTGGATAATATCGGCTAAATCATCAGTATCAAGTTTTTCGGCTATCTTAACTAAACCTTCAGGCCCATCTTTATCAATTAGTTCGTCTAATAAGTTTGCTCTAACCTCTTCAGTCATTTCTGCTAAAGTTTCACCTTTATTATCATTGTCGACTAGCTTCCAAATTAAATCTCTACGATTTCTTGGTATTCCCTCTATAACATCAGCAATTTCTGATGGATATAGTGAATTTAATAAATTTTTAGCTTTAAGGATTGCTCCACTGTCTAATACTTCAGTCAGCTGATCAAGGGTGATTGAATTATCAATATTTTTCTTTTCTATATCCATGTACCTATTATCTACATAAATATAGTGATTACAAAACAAAATTTAATTAGATGATTGATGCAACCGATTAATTATTAATTAAAAACTTTTTTATTCAAGTCATTAAGAAGTATATTTTTTTGATCGCTATCATCAATATCTAAAATTTGACTGGCAAGGTCTTTAACTTTACTTGTATCTGTACTTGTAATAACATTTTTAACCTCAGGAACAGCGCTAGGGTGCATGCTGAATGATCTCAGTCCTAAGCCCATTAACAGTCTTATATAATTAATATCACTAGCCATTTCCCCACACATAGCGACAGGTGTGTTACATTCCCTGCCTGCCTCAATAGTTGTTTTAATTAGACTTAGAACTGCTGAATTCATAGGATCATAGAGATAGTTTACTTCATCATCAATTCTGTCAATAGCTAAAGTATATTGCACAAGGTCGTTGGTTCCAATTGACAGAAAATCAACATACTTTGCAAATTTTTTAGCTAGAACAGCAGACGATGGAACTTCAATCATAATCCCTATATCGCATTTTTTCACAAAATTTTTCTTTTCTTGAATTAACTTTCTCTTTGCTTCTTCAATAAGATTAATTGAGGATTTTACTTCAGATATATTAGTAATCATTGGGAGTAAGATTTTTACATTTCCATGATAACCAGCTCTTAATATAGCTTTAATTTGACTTATAAAAATATGTTGTTCATAGAGACTATGACGTATACCTCTGAGACCAAGCGCAGGATTCTTTGCTACAGAACCAGTTTTTATATTCTCTGATACTTCTTTATCAGAACCTACATCAAGAGTTCTAAATGTTACAGGTACATTTTTCATTTTTTGCATTATTTTTTTATATGCAACAAACTGTTCATCTTCAGTTGGTAAGTCTTTGCGATCGGTGTACAGGTATTCTGTTCTAAATAATCCAACTCCATCAACATTAGTTTTATTAATAATTTTCAATTCTTGAGGAAGCTCAAGATTAATCATGATCTCTATTTTCTTGCCATCCAAAGTAACATTGTCTTTTTTAAGAATAGTAGACATCAATCTTTTTTTCTTTAGGTTTTTTTGTTGCAACCCTTTATAGTGCATTAGAGCTTTTTTCTCAGGATTAATAATTAAGTTCCCTTCATTTCCATCAAGTATTAGTGTATCGCCATCTTTAACTATTATTTGTGCATTTTTTACACCTACTATTGCAGGCATTTCCAAACTTCTTGTCAGGATAGAGCTATGCGAAGAAGGGCCACCAAATTCAGAAATTAGACCAAGCCCTTTTGATTCATGCATAATCAGGACATCTGTAGGCGTTAAATCATCACAAACAATAATACGTTTTTTAAAGTATTTAAAAATTTTTTGTGGTTTAATTTCATTGCTGTTAATATTTTCTAAAATTTTTAGAACTACATGCCTAATGTCTTCAATTCTTTGTTTTATATAAGGGTCTTCAATATTTTCAAATGATTTCTGGATTTTTAGAAATTCAGAATAAACTGCCCAATCTGCAGAGTAATTCTTGTTTCTAATACTTTTTCTTATATTATTAATAAACGTTTTATCTTTTATTAAAAAAATATGAGTATCTAGAAACATTGCTGCATTTTTTTTAATTGATGGATTAACACTTTGTTTTATAAATTCAAATTGTTCTAGAGTTTTTTTTGTCGCACTATCAAACCTTTTTCTCTCTTTTTGAATTTGATTCTTTTTTACAATTTTTTCCTCAACACTTGGTTGGCCTTTTTTGAATATATAGGTCTTTCCAATTGATATCCCTTTTGATACAGCTATACCTTTTAGAATCAAAGTCATATTAATCCTCGTCAAATTTATTTACAAACAATGATTCTATTGCATCCATTGCTTGCGACTCATCTTTTCCATTTGTATTCACTTTAAGTTCTGTATTTCTTGGTGCAGCCAGCATCAGTATTTTCATTATACTTTTAGCATCTGCTTCTTTTTTTCCATTGGTAATTGTAATTTGAGATTTAAATTTTGATGTAAGGGATACAATCTTTGCAGCAGCACGTGCATGCAGACCTAATTTATTTGTTATTTTAAATACTTTTTCTTTCATCGTTAATTTTTACAATTCCTTGTTTACCGCCATCCAGTGCTTTTTTAGTTAAAGCACCTATTGAAAGATTTGGATAGTTAAAAATATTTAGTAGCATTGATAAATTAATGCCAGACACAACTTCTACATTTTTTATATTAGAGAATTCGCTTGCAATATTACTAGGGGTTGAGCCAAACATATCAGTAAGTATTAAAACTCCTTTACCTTCATCTAGGACTTTTACATATTGCTTGGCTAGATGTATTACATCATTTGGTTGATCATAATGATCTACTGATAGGAGTTCAACACGTGATGGTATATCACCAAAAATAGATTTTGCAGCTAACAATAATTGTGAGCCAATGTCATTATGAGTTAAAAGTAACAAAC
This sequence comes from Pseudomonadota bacterium, assembly GCA_036163455.1. GTDB lineage: Bacteria > Pseudomonadota > Gammaproteobacteria. The sequence continues at coordinate 7,075 of JAYZKL010000044.1, read as the reverse complement.
CAACTTTCATTTTATATCTCTATGTTTGATTAAAATATTAGCATATTTCGATGAGAGGTATTTATAAACTTTTTCTGCTAAAAAAACTGATCTATGTAAGCCGCCAGTACAACCTATTGAAATTGTTAGATAATGACGATCACTATTTGAAAAATTAGGAATCCATCTTTTTAAGAAAGAAATGATAGATTTTTCCATTTTCGTTGTTGACTTATCAGATTCTAAGAAAGATATAACCTTTTTATCTTTACCAGATAAATAACGTAGAGTTTTGTCCCAAAAAGGGTTTTTAAGACAGCGTACATCAAAAACAAAATCACTATTTACTGGCAAACCATTTTTATATCCAAAGGACTGTATTAAGATTGATATGTCACTTTTTTCATTAACTATTAGCACTCTATCCTTTATCTCATTTTTTAATTCAGATGGTTTTAAATAACTTGTATCAATTACAAGACTAGATTTTTCTTTTAAGCAATGCATGGTTTCCTCTTCTTTTTTTAAAGCATCAATAAGATTTATTTTGTTATTAGATAGGGGATGCAATCGCCTGGTAGCATTAAACCTAGATAGCAAAATTTGCTCTTCAGAGTATAAAAAAATTGTTGTAACAATAATGTTTAACTCTTTTAATAAACGATATAATTTTTCAATCGATTTTTCAAAATCTCTATCCATTTTTATAGACCTTATATCTATACTTATCGCTATTTTATTAAAAAAATTGTTTTTAGTTGATTGAGTAAATTCAATTATCTTTAGAATCATATTTGGAGATAAATTATCAATACAATAAAAACCAAGGTCCTCTAAAGATTGAAGAGCGATTGTTTTGCCAGAACCGGATAATCCAGTTATCAGCATTATTTGCGATTGTTTTTTTATTACCATTGTAGAGAAATTCTTTAAGATTGAGAGTTATTAAGTGCTAAAATAATTTCGTGTGGAGATTTTGCGTTCCTGATTTTTTTTACTATTTCGTTGTTATCTAAAACTGATGCAATTTCAGCTAATAGTTTAACATGATCATCGGAATTAACATTTGGGACAAGCAGAACAAAGATAATATCCACCTTCTTTCCATCTACTGCATCAAAATCAATTCCAGAATTAAGTTGAATTATGAGTGTTTGTATATTTTTCAACACGTCTATTCTGGCATGAGGCAGAGCAACTCCACCGCCCAATGCAGTTGTGCCTAATTTTTCTCTGGCATATAGGCTATCAAAAACTATCTCTTTTTTTATTTGTATTTCTTTTTCAAAATGATCGCTGATTAATTCTAGAGCATTTTTTTTATTGTTTAATTTTTGATTTAGTAAAATAAATTTATCACTAATTAATTTTTGTAATGTCATTTTATTTCAACCTTTTTTCTAAGATTTGATGTTGGTATTGATAGCATTTCTCTATATTTTGTAATTGTTCTTCTTGCAACCTTAATGCCATGTTTATTAAAGCTTAATGTAATTTGTGAGTCACTCAGTGGCGAATTTTTATCTTCACCCAGCACAATTTTTTCTATCATAGATTTGATTGCCTTTGAAGAAATTGCACTTCCTAAATTAGTATTGAGTTCTGACGAGAAGAAATGTTTCAGCTCAAATATACCCCTTGGAGTCTGAACAAATTTATTATTAGTACATCTTGAAACGGTAGACTCATGCATTCCAATGGATTCAGAAATATTATTAAGAGTAAGAGGTTTTATTGCAATGTCTCCTTCCTCAAGGAATTTCACTTGTTTTTTAAAAATTGTTTTTGCAACTTTGAGCATGGTTAAATTTCTATTCTTTAGAGCTTTTAGAAAAAAACGCGCATCTTGTAAATTTGTTTTAAAATATTCTGCGTCTTTTACACTCATGATTTTTTTATCTAATGCTTTGTATGTATTGTTAATTTTAATTTTTGGATTTATTGCTGGATTTAATTCTGTCACCCACCTACCTTCTTTTTTTGAAATAATAATATCTGGAGTTATATGATACTCATTGAGGGTTGATGATACAGCTAACCCAGGTTTTGGATTAAGAGACTTAATGAGGCTAAGTGCATTTTGACTGATGTTGCTCTTGTTTTGTGAATTATCAATAACTTTGTTTAATTTAGATAAATCACCATTATATTTTTTTTCTAAACTATTAATAATTTTTTTTGCAAGTTTATAGCTAGAATTCTCTTTATGATAATAATCAAGCTGTAATTTTAGTGATTCAGTTATAGATGTGGCGCCGACTCCGATAGGGTCAAAGGTCTGGATTTTATGCAGTACAGCAAAGATTTCTTGGAATGTAATTTCAAGGTTCTTTCTAAGTATTAAAAATAGTTCCTCTACATCCTCAGTAAGATATCCGTCATCATTAATATAATCAATCAGGTTGTATGCAATAAATTGATCATCATCACTCATAGAAGACATTCTTAATTGCCAAAGAAGATAATCTCGTAAACTCTCTTTATTGGATGCAATTTCTGAATAAACTTCCTCTGTATCGTTTTGATTGTTTTGTGCATGAGTGGTTTGTAAAGATGATGGTATTTCTGAGACTACATCAGTCATTTCATTTTCTTCATTATCCAAAAAGGGATTTGTCATTATTTTTTCATCAATTTCTTTTTGTAGGTCTAATGAATTTAATTGAAGCAATTTAATTGCTAATTGAATTTGTGTCGTCATTATTAATTTGTTAGACAGACTTAAAGATTGTTTTCCTTTTATTTTCATATCTTAAAATCATCTCCCAAATAAACTTCCCGGACCAATTTATCTTTTATAATCTTCGATGGGATGCCATCAGCTACAACTTCTCCATTATTTATAATATATGCCTTATTACAAACACCTAATGTTTCACGAACATTATGATCAGTTATTAAAACTCCAATGTTTGATTTAGCTAGGGATTTAATTATTTTTTGTATCTCTAAAACAGATAAAGGGTCTATCCCAGCAAAAGGTTCATCTAACAATAAGAATTTAGGGTCTGTAGCTAAAGCTCTTGCAATTTCAACGCGTCTTCTTTCTCCACCAGAAAGACTAGCGCCCATGGTTTTTAAAATATTTTTAATATTTAATTTTTCAACTAAATCATCAAATTTTTGTAATTGCTGTTCTTGTGTAATATCTTTTCTTGTTTCTAGAATAGCAAAAATGTTATCTTCTGCAGAAAGGTTTCGAAAAATTGAAGCTTCTTGAGGTAAGTAGCTTATGCCTCTCATTGACCTTATATGCATTGGAAGATTAGTAATATCAATGTCATCAATACATATATTGCCGGTATCGCACTTTATTAATCCTACAATCATAAAAAAAGTTGTTGTTTTTCCTGCACCATTGGGACCGAGTAACCCAATAATTTTTCCTGTTTCAACTTCTAGACTAACCCCATTCACAACAGATTTTCTGTCATATTCTTTACAGAGGTTTTTGCATTTAAGACCAATCATTTTTAATTAGTACCCAGTTTTCTTGTTTTAAGTATAGTTTTTACTCTTTCTTGAACTTGATTCTTTTCATTATTTCTCTTTTTCTTGACTATCTTCCATGATTTTTTATTTAAATCATACAAAAGCTGGTCACCTTGCAAATATTCTGTACGCTCTTTGGTTGATGCAACTCTTATAGCATTCGCAAGAATTTTTACATACCCATCTTTTATATTTGCAATTACTCCATCTCCTGTTGTTTTTGAGTCAGGTGTTATAATTGTTGCAAAAGCATCTGTTTCAACTTTTTCTTCCAATGGATAAATAATAGCACGCGATGTTGTGATAAAGACTTCACTTTCTTTAGAAATATTTTTCTTCTCAAATTTAACATTATCTGTTAAATAAATAGAGTTAAATTCTGAATCGGGATCTAATGCATGTGAAGCAGACACTTTCCAAAATGTTGTATCGCTAGATTTTACAAACATATCAGGATTAATCACTTCAGATCTTTCACTATGTGGAAATTTTTCAAGCCTATCACCATTTAAAGTCCATTTAACATTACCGTCATCACTTGTTTGTTCAATTACAAAATTATTTAGAAAATGGTTGGTTCTAGTTTCAGACTTATCAATTCTATTGAAGTTAATTGCATCTGTCAGCAAATAATTAAGCCATATCATAAGTAGCAATAAGACGAGAAGAATGGATATTTTTTTCTTATCAGATATTAACTCATTTAGAAATCTATTAATTTTCATTTTTTTTCTTTGAATAATAAATCAAATCACATACATCTCTTGCAGCCCCAAAACCACCCAGTCTTGGCGTGATCCAATCAGCATGCTTTTTTACATCATTATAGTTAGCTCCGGGAACAGTAATTGCTAGCCCGACATCTTTCATTAGATCTATATCTACAATGTCATCGCCAACAAAACATACTTTTTCCATTTTAAATTTATCCATAAAATTCTTTTTAAAGTCATTATATTTATCTTTAGAATTTTGAATAACAAATTTGATATCAAGCTCCTTGCCTCTTACTTCTACAGATTTTGAATACCTTCCGCTTAAAATTGCTATCTCAATATTTATGCTTTGCAGAATTTTAACCCCATGCCCATCTTGCGCAAAGAATCTTTTTGATTCTTCGCCATTTTCTGAAATATATATTCCTCCGTCAGTCAAAACTCCATCTACATCAAAAACTACTAAGTCAATATCTCTAGCCTTTTCAATTATCTGTTTATCAATATTTTCCATTGTTTTCGAATAAGCTGTCAGCGTAGGAAAAGACATTATGATATTCCAGATTTTATCAATTCATTGAGTGTCAGAATCCCTAATAAAGAATTTTTTTCATCAACAACTAATAAAGATGTGATTTCTTTTTCTTCCATCAAATTAAGAGCTTCAGCCGCCATAGTATCTCTGGTAATGGTTACAGGTTTTTTTGTCATTAAATCAAAAATAAGCATTTTAGAAATATCTGGTTTTTTTTCTAATGTTCTTCGCAAATCACCATCAGTAAAGATTCCTAAAATCTTTTTATTTTTATCGATAATTACAGCTATACCTAGATTGAATTTAGTAATAATGTTTATAGCCTTTTTCAAGAGAATATTATTTTTTATTAATGGCAATTTTGTTGTATACATTAAATTTTCTACTTTCTTTAATAATCTTTTTCCTAGCTCTCCTTGAGGGTGTGATTTTGCAAAATCTTGTGAAGTAAACCCTCGGCATTCTAAAAGTGTCAGCGCGAGTGCATCTGCAAGACTAAGAGCAGTCAAAACACTAGAAGTTGGGGTTAAATCTAATGGGCAGGCTTCTTTTTTAACAGCAGAATCTAAAATTACGTTAGAAGCTTTAGCTAAAGTTGATCTAGTTGAACCAGTAATAGAGATTATAGGTATTTTTAGAAGTTTGATTAAAGGTAAAAGTAGCATTATTTCATTTGTTTCTCCAGAATTTGAAAAAAACAATACTACGTCATCTTTTGAAACAACGCCCATATCTCCATGCAACGCTTCAGCTGCGTGTAAAAACATGGATGGAGTACCTGTACTTGAAAAAGTTGCGGCTGTTTTAGCTGCAATGTAACTTGATTTGCCAATACCAATGGTAATTACTTTTCCTTTACATTTAAGAATAATGTCACATGCTCTTTCAAAATCTTTATTTATTTTTCTAAGCATGGATTTCAAAGCAGAAATTTCTGACTTTACTACCTTATGTGCTGTGCTTCTTTTGTTAATTTTTTTCATATATTTATATTATGTATAATCCTGATTGGTAAAAACCAAATAATATTAATAATACTAAACTTATGCTTTTGGAGAGACTTTTCCCTCCTTGCATTATAAAAATATAAGCTGCAATAGTAGTAATGATTATCATCATGAAATCTCTCACTAATTCTGCTTTGATAAGTATAGCTGGACTTATCACACCAGCCAACCCCAGCGCAAGCCCTATGTTAAATATATTTGAGCCAAGTATATTGCCAGCAATAAATTCGTAATGTTTCCCTCGTATAGAAACTACCACGGCAGCTAATTCTGGTAAACTAGTTCCAATCGCTGTTAAAGATAGGCCAATCACATAATCTGGTATTCCAATTTTTGTGGCTAATGATTTTGCGCCCAAAAGAAGTATATCGGCACCAAAGAAAAGAAGAGCTAGGCCAAATATTAGTGTTAATAAAATTTTTAAATAAGAATGCTGATTATCATTTGTAGAAGACGAAAATATATCTTTTTCTTTCAATATAAATATAGGAACAAGGAAAAGAAAAATTAATATGAATGAATTTATTCTACTCATATCATTGAGTAAAAATAAGAATGCGACAATAGATAGGAAAGATAAGTATGTAAAGAATATTAATATTTCACTGGATCTGATGCTGTTTAGAACCATAACTTCTCTCTTCAATCCATCATTAAAAACTTGTTTATTTGGTAGAAGTAATATTGCAAGAGAGAAAACTAGACAGATGTTAGCAATATTTGATCCGATTACATTGCCAATAGCTATTATAGACTGTCCATCTAAGCTAGATAAAATGGCGATAAAAATTTCTGGCGACGATGTACCTAATCCAATTATAAAAAAACTAGAGAGAAACCCTGATATCTGATATTTGGCAGAGATACCTGTGGTTGCAGTGATAAGAGACTGGGCTCCAAGCCACAAAAAAATTAGTCCAAAAAGAAAATATAAGATATCCATTGGTCCTTTAATTTAAAGAAAAATTTTATTTTGATCAAACAAAGTACTAATAGTCTACACCAAGGACATCAATTTCGAAGTCTTCGGTATTCTTACCGTCAGTAACCATACTCTCTCTCTTTTGGAGATAAGATTCACGGATAAATACATAAGGGTCTTTAGCAGCAGTATCAAGTATTTTAGTTGCACGTAGCAGCCTAGCTCTAGCATCAATAATTTCTGCTGCTGTTAGAGTTTGTCTTTCCTCATGATGAAGCTCTGTTTGAGTAGGTGAAGTAGATTGTTCTGTTTTTATATCTACATATAAACCCGGTGCATCTCTTAAACTACTCGGTCCTAAAAAAGGTAAAACAATGTATGGCCCAGCTCCAACACCCCAATAACCAAGGGTTTGACCAAAGTC
>JAYZKL010000043.1:0-2675 GCA_036163455.1 Pseudomonadota bacterium | reverse complement strand
ATTGTTTATCGTTAAATAATCTAATTTGAATTTATTATCATATTTTTGATTTGAAATTATATCTGATATTACATTTACAATTCCGCCACTTGTAGCTCCGTAGCTAAATAAAGAAGAAGGCCCTTTTATAACTTCAATATATGAAATATTATTTAGGCCTACATTATTCGCATGATCAGAACTAATATGAGTTAGGTCATTTAACTGAATACCATTTGTTAGTATTCTAGTCCTATTACCTGTTAGACCGCGAATTACAGGTTGACCTACAGCTGTACCATAATCAGCATTAGAAATACCTGAATAATTTTTTAAATTTTCACCTATACTTTGATAGGTATTTATTTCCTCATTATTGACTATATGAATAGGGTATTTGTTCTCATCTATTGAGTTTGTATATATAGGTGATGATACATTCACATCACTTATAGTCTCTCCAAACGATGTATTTATACTTATAATCAATAGAGGAAACAAAAATATATATTTATACATATTTATCTCCTTAATAAATTAGTTTTATTAATAAATTAGTTGTTTAAAAATGATTATTTGTATAAAGGAGGTGATCTTGGGCAAGAGGGACTAAAGAGTCTAGCCGCCCTTAAATATTTTGTATATGAATCTTGTATGGTAAAAAGTAAAAAATATTCTATTATCCATACAAATTCAATTTTTGGAGTAAGAGTAATTTTGCTAAAGTGACATTTTACGCAACCACAATCGTGATCATGATCATCATGCTTTATAGAAGTTGGAAATATATGAAAAGCGCTATTACTCATACCTAATTATACAAAATTATATTTATTTGTTAAATAAGAATTTCATTCATAGCCATTTTTGTGTTCATAAGCTATCATTGACAAATGGCACAATATTTTATATATATATTTTCATCGTATAGTATTGTCATAGTTTTGATGTTCCTCTATTTATTTTTATTATTTCAAAGACATAACAAGATTTTAAAGGAACTTAGGGAAAAAGATTAGTTACATGAAGGCAAGGACAGTAAGATTATATTTCATTATAATAACCATAATTTTTTTAGGAATTTTATTCTTCTTATTTATTAAGACCTTTAATGAAAACTTGCTTTTTTATAGAAGCCCATCTCAAATTTCTCAAAATGAATTTCCAGAAAACTATATTTTTAGGGTTGGAGGAGTGGTTGTTGAAAATAGTTTAGTAAAGAGCAAAACAAGTGCCGAAGTCAACTTTGAGATAACTGATTTTGAAAAAAATATCAAAGTTAAATATGAGGGAATACTTCCAGATCTTTTTCGAGAAGGCCAAGGGGTTGTTGTTAGAGGCAAGCTTCTAAATGATGGAATTTTTGTTGCAGAAGAGGTTTTAGCCAAACATGATGAAACTTACATGCCTCCAGAAGTTCAAGATAGCTTGAAAGTTAGTGATGAAATTGTGATTGATTCATCTAAATCGCTTCAATTAAAATGACCAACATAGTTTCATATATAGGTTTTTTTTTAATTTTATTGGCGTTATTTAATTCTATAATATTAGTTTCATCTCAACCCTTGTTATCAAAAATTGATAAGTCTTATCAACAAATAATTTTTTCTGCATCTAAAATACAATTTCCAATTGTTTTATTATCTTTTATCTGTTTAATTTATTCATTTCTAATCAATGATTTTTCTCTAAAATATGTTTCATCAAATTCTAACTCAGCTTTACCTTATTTTTATAAAATCTCTGCGTCATGGGCCGGACATGAAGGATCATTATTGCTTTGGTGTTTAATACTAAGTTTTTGGATGTTCTTGGCTAGTAATTATAGTAAAACGTTGGAGACAGGTTTCAGGAAAAACTTTTTAAGCATAATGGGGGGTATTAATTTAGGATTCCTTCTATTTTTAGTTTTTACCTCTAATCCATTTGAAAAGAATTTATCAATACCTATTGATGGAAAAGATCTTAACCCACTTTTACAAGATTTTGGATTGATAGTACATCCTCCTATACTCTATATGGGTTATGTAGGACTGTCGGTTGTATTTAGTTTTGCCATAACTTGTTGTATCCACAAAGAATTTAAACCTGAATGGGCAAACTGGATAAGACCATGGGTACTGGCTTCTTGGAGTTTTTTAACATTGGGTATAGCTCTTGGAAGTTGGTGGGCTTATTATGAACTAGGATGGGGAGGTTGGTGGTTCTGGGACCCTGTTGAAAATGCTTCATTTATGCCTTGGTTAATGACTACCGCACTTATACACTCTTTGATTATTTGTGAACAAAAACAGGTCTTTAAGAATTGGACAATATTACTATCAATCTTTGCTTTTTCATTAAGTTTATTAGGAACGTTTTTAGTAAGATCAGGAATATTAATCTCTGTTCATTCATTTGCAAATGATCCTGCTAGGGGAATATTTATTTTATCATTTCTAGCCTTTATTATTGGAGGATCATTATTAATCTATTTTTTGAATGCATCAGAAATTAAGGATAAAAATAAGTTTGGTTTAGTTTCAAAAGAAACATTTTTTCTTTTAAACAACATTCTGCTTGTAACAGCAACTTTTACAATTTTACTGGGCACAATATACCCTTTATTTCTAGATTTACTAGGTCTAGAAAAAATATCTGTAGGGGTTCCATATTATAATTTAGTTTTTCTCCCTATAATGATACCACTAGTTTTT
>JAYZKL010000042.1:0-3452 GCA_036163455.1 Pseudomonadota bacterium | reverse complement strand
TAGATATCCTATTAAGATTAGGGCTTATTAAAGTAGTTTTGCAAAGACTCCCTGTGGTATTGGCTTTTTTTGTGATGTTATCCTCATGGTATCTTTTACTTTCTTTTAATATTTCTGACGCAACCCTTATGTCAAATACCCAAGGTTTAATTTTTTCCTACAATGTCATAGAAGATAATCTGAAATATTATTTTATATTTTTATTTGTATTAGTTTCTTTTTCAGATACTGCAGCATATTTAATAGGAAAAAACTTTGGCTCAATACTGCTTTGCCCCACAATAAGTCCAAAAAAGACAGTTGAAGGATTTCTTTCATCAATATTTTTTCCTATAATTATCTCTTATATTATCTTTATATATTTTCTGAGTTTTGAAGCTCTATTTAGTGACTTCTTGTTTATTTTGCTCTGCTGTATTTTTGCAAGCTTTGGAGACCTATTTATAAGTGCGATAAAAAGATTTTATGATGTTAAAGATAGTGGCAATATTTTACCTGGACATGGAGGAATATTGGATAGAATTGATAGTTATTTAGCTGTAATACCTGTATTTCAATTATGGATGTTTTTATAATGAATATAACAATATTAGGATCAACAAGCACAATAGGCATAAATACTTTATCAGTAATTTCCAATAGCACAAAAAAATTTCAAATATTTGCTCTGACCGCCAAATCTAATTATAAATTATTATTTCAACAAATTAAGTTATATAAACCAAAATTTGCTGTGTTGATATGTCCAGTGAGTAGCGAGAAGCTTAATAATCTATGTAAGAAAAATAAATATAAAACTAGAATCCTATGTGGAGAAAAAGAATTAATCTATGTAGCAACCCACACAAAATGTGACTGTATAATGTCTGCTATTGTAGGATCAGCTGCTTTAAAACCAACTTATTATGCTACTAAAGCAGGAAAAAAAATATTTTTAGCAAATAAAGAGTCATTAATCATGTCTGGTGATTTACTTATTAGAACTGCAAAAAAATCTGGTTCACTTATAATACCTGTTGATAGTGAGCATAACTCTATACTGCAAATACTTCTTGCATCAGGGTTGGATTATAAGATAGGAAATAAACTATATTATGAAAGAAATATAGATAAAGTTTTATTGACAGCATCAGGTGGCCCTTTTCTAAACTCTAGCCTCTCTAAATTAAAGAATGTTACACCTAGTCAAGCTACTAAACACCCAAATTGGCGTATGGGAAAAAAAATTTCTGTAGACTCAGCCACAATGATGAACAAAGGTTTAGAATTAATAGAAGCAAACCTCTTATTTGGTATTGGATCTAAAAAAATTGAAGTGTTAATTCATGAGCAAAGTATTATTCATGCAATGGTCATGTTTAAGGATGGCGCTGTTATTTCTCACATGAGTAACCATGATATGAAAATACCTATAAGTTATGCATTATCATATCCTTCTAGACTTAACTCTTCTATTAATAAATTAGACTTAGTAAAAGTTAAGAATTTAACCTTCAAGAAAGTTGATAGGAAGAGATTTAAGTGTTTGGACTTGGCACATAAAGCTATGAAAGTTGGAAAAAATGCGCCAACAATACTTAATGCTGCCAATGAAATAAGTGTGAACAATTTTCTTAAAAATAAGATAAAATTTACTGATATACCAGTTATAATTGAGAAAGCACTAAGCGGAGTTTCTATAAGAAAAAGTAGTTCTATAGATAAAATTATTGAAGATGATAGAATAACCCGTGAATTTGTAACTGAATTAATCAATAGTAGAAAATGATGGAAGTTTTAGTAAGTATAGTTGGATTCATTATTGCAATTGGAATATTGGTAACTTTCCATGAGTTTGGTCATTATTATGTTGCACGACTATGCAACGTAAAAGTTCTTAATTTCTCTATTGGATTTGGAAAGAATATTTATACAAAAAAATTTAAAGGGAATGACACTGAATATAGCATTGGCTTAATACCTTTAGGAGGCTATGTCAAAATGTTAGAATCTAGTGAATTAACAGAGAAGCATTCTGATCTTAAATTTTGTTTTGACAAACAAAACGTATACAAAAGATTCCTTATCGTTGCCGCTGGACCAATTTTTAATTTAATACTTGCTATAATTTTTTTTACTTTTGTGCATTTCAAAGGGATTTCTGGAATTAAACCAATAGTTACCTCTATAGATTCTATACATAATTCTGGTACAGATTTACAAGTAGATAATATGGAAATATATAAGGTCAATGATGAATATACAAAAAGGTGGCAAGATGTAAGAATACAGATTTTAAATAGTGCAGTGGATAAAGAGCCAATAACTTTATATTTGAGAGATAATTCTAATAAAGATTTTTCTGTAAATTTATCTATAAATTATAATGAGATTCTAAAAAAAGAGGGAGACATAATTAGAAACCTTGGCATACAACCAAGACAACTAAATTTACCACCAATAATTGGGAGTGTTCAAACAAATTCCCCAGCATCTCTAGCAGGACTTGAGGCAGGAGATATTATCAAGACCATTAATGATAAGACTATAGAGTCATGGTTGGAGTGGGTACAAATTATAAAAAATAACCCCAACCAAGAATTAGAAATTGTCCTATTGCGTAACAATCAGGAGCAAAAGACTTTGCTTATACCTGTAGCCAAAGAAGTAAATAAAACAACATTTGGTTTTGCTGGAGTTAGTGCTGACACTGATAATTTAGATCAACATAGAGTAATAGTTTCATATCCTTTTTTTAGTTCAATACATCATTCATTTATTTTAACTTATCAATATTCATTATTAACTTTGAAGATGATTTATAAATTGTTTACTGGGCAAGCTAATTTAAAAAATATTAGTGGGCCAATAAGTATTGCTGAATATACTGGAAAATCATTAAGTATGGGATTAGTATATTTTACTTATATTTTAGCAATCTTAAGTATCAGTCTTGGTGTCCTAAATTTACTACCAATCCCTATGTTAGATGGCGGGCATTTAATGTTTTATCTTTTTGAAATTGTAACCGGCAATCCTATTTCAGAAAGAATTCAATTAGCAGGCCAACAAATAGGCATAATAATTCTGTTTGGAATTATGATATTAGCTTTTTATAATGATTTTTTGAGGTTACTTTCATGAGCAGATCTAAAATCTGCTTGATTTCTATATTCTTGTTATTAATTTTCAGCCCAATTTTATCTAACGCTGAAAATGGTACAACTATTAATAAGATTGTTATCAAAGGAAATGAGAGAGTCAGCACTAACACTATATTTTCTTATGCAGAAGTGGAAGAAGGAGATATTTTTTCTAGCACCTTAACAGGGAACATTATTAAAAGATTATATGCAACTAAATATTTTGATGACATAGACGTAACTTTGGAATTTAATACTTTAATAATAAGAGTAAAAGAAAAACCTATAATCTCGGAAATAAAACTTGAAGGGAATAAAATTGTTGAAAGT
>JAYZKL010000041.1:0-3277 GCA_036163455.1 Pseudomonadota bacterium | reverse complement strand
GTATAACTATGTGAATGCAGAAAAGCATTCAATTTAGTATATTCGTCATAGAAAGCATTATAGATTTCATTAGTTGTTAGAATAGATGATAATGTCATATACCCTCCTGTAATTCCTTTAGAAGTACAAATAATATCGGGTGTAATTTTTGATTTTTCAAAAGCAAACATTGTGCCTGTTCTCCCAAATCCCACAGCAATTTCATCTACAATTAGATGTATTTTATATTTTGTACATGCTTGTCTAAGCAGAGACAGATAAATCTCATGATACATTCTCATATATCCAGCGCATTGAACCAAGGGCTCTAGAATAACTGCGCAAACATCTTTATGATTCTTTTTTATAGCATCCAACATTTCATCAAACATTTTGATTGTATGTTCTTTGTCAGAATCTTTTTCATCTTTAAAAAAACAATCAGGAGATTTCACCATAATAGTATTTTTTAGAATTTCTCTATATGTTTTCTTATACAAATCTATATTACTAACTGATAGTGACCCAAGCGTTTCTCCATGATAGCTATTAGTTAAAGCAATAAATTTTCTTTTCTTCTTATAGCCTTTATTTTTCCAATAGTGAAAACTCATTTTCATAGCAGCATCTATGGATGAGGAACCATTATCTGTAAAAAAACATTTTGTTATTTTTTTTGGTGTGAGTTCAATTAGCCTCTCTGACAAATTGATTGCTGGCAAATGAGTAAATCCAGCTAGAAGAACATGTTCTAAATTTTTAAGTTGAGTTTCTATTTTTCTATTTATATAAGGGTTGCAGTGTCCAAAAAGATTCACCCACCAAGAACTTATTGCATCTATATATTTTTTGCCATTATAATCTTTGAGCCAGACACCTTTACCAGACTTAATTGGTATCAAAGGTATATTTTCATGATCCTTCATTTGAGTGCAGGGATGCCATAATACCTTTAAATCCCGCTCAACAATTTTTTTTAAATTGTTCGTTTTTTTTGAAGACATATTTAAGATTTAGAAATAGAGTATCAATTTAAAAAAATTAATATCTATAATCGTCTTTTTTAAATGGACCCTTTTTATTTACACCTATGTATTCAGCTTGTTCATCAGTTAATTTAGTAATTTTTGCTCCAATTTTTCCTAAGTGAAGTGATGCAACTTTTTCATCTAATTCTTTAGGAAGCACATATACCTCATTATTATAATTTTTATAGTTATTCCATAATTCTATTTGGGCAAGTACTTGATTTGTAAATGAACATGACATTACAAAACTAGGGTGTCCTGTAGCACAACCAAGGTTAACCAACCTACCTTCAGCTAAAAGTATAATCTTTTTACCATCAGGAAAGATAATTTGATCAACTTGGGGTTTAATATTTTCCCATTTATATTTTTTTAGACTAGCAACATCAATTTCATTATCAAAATGTCCAATGTTACAGACAATTGCGCCATCTTTCATTTTGACCATGTGCTCATGGTTAATAACATTAAAATTACCCGTTGCTGTAACAAAAATATCAATTTGTTCTATTTGATCTTCTATTTTTACAACTTTATAGCCTTCCATTGAAGCTTGTAGGGCACAAATAGGATCTATTTCAGTAATCAAAACATTTGCCCCCAAACTCCTAAGAGAGTTAGCTGAGCCCTTACCAACATCGCCATAACCACAAACAACAACAAGTTTGCCAGCGATCATTGTGTCTGTTGCTCTTTTTATTCCATCTACTAGTGATTCTCTACAACCATATAAATTATCAAATTTTGATTTTGTAACAGAGTCATTTACATTCATAGCAGGCATCATTAGTTTTTTATTTTTAGCCATTTCATATAAGCGATGAACGCCAGTTGTAGTTTCTTCTGAAACACCTATAATATCTTTTGCTAATTCTTTATGTTTTTCATGGATTATTGCAGTTAAATCACCCCCATCATCTAGAAGCATATTTGGTTTCCAGTTATCAGGGCCATTTAATGTTTGATTTATACACCATTCATATTCTTCTTCAGTTTCATTCTTCCAAGCGAAAACAGGAATATTTTGGCTTGCAATAGCAGCAGCAGCGTGATCTTGTGTTGAAAAAATATTACATGATGACCAGCGTACTTCAGCTCCTAAATCAATTAGAGTCTCAATCAAAACTGCAGTTTGAATTGTCATGTGAAGACAGCCGGTAATTCTAGCTCCTTTAAGTGGTTTTTGATTTTTAAATTCTGACCTTAGGCTCATGAGACCCGGCATTTCTGTTTCAGCTATCTTTATTTCTTTTTTCCCGAAATCAGACAGAGAAATATCGGCAACTTTATAGTCATTAAAAATTTGTTTTACTTCTTTTGATTTCATTATTTTTCCTATAATTTAAAATGCTTCTTCCTTGAGTATATCAACCTTATCTGCTTGTTCCCATGAGAAATTAGAATCATCTCTTCCAAAATGACCAAATACAGATGTGGGCAAATATTGTTTATTTAATAAATCTAAAGATTCAATAATTCCAAATGGTGTCAAATCAAAAACATTTTGAATAATATTAACAATTTTATTTTCCTCGATTTTTCCAGTACCAAATGTGTCTATAGCAATTGATGTTGGTTCATCAACACCTATTGCATAAGAAACCTGTATTTCACATTTGTCTGCTATACCAGATGCAACAATATTTTTCGCTACATAGCGACACATATATGCTGCAGAACGGTCAACTTTCGAAGGGTCTTTTCCAGAAAATGCTCCACCTCCATGTCTTGCCATACCTCCGTAAGTATCAACAATTATTTTCCTGCCAGTTAGCCCACAGTCTCCCATTGGACCACCTTCAATAAAACTACCAGTTGGGTTTACAAAATATTTTGTTTTAGGATGTAAATATTTTACCGGTATAACTTCTTTTATAATTTGATTGATGACAAATTCTTCTATTTTATCGGTTGATATATTTTCGTTATGCTGTGTAGACAAAACTACTGTATCTACTAATATTGGTTTACCATCTTCATATAAAAAAGTAATCTGACTTTTTGCATCTGGTCTTATCCAATCCACAGAGTTGTCTTTTAGTATTAGTGCCTGTTTTTCAACTAATCGATGAGCATAATAAATTGGGGCTGGCATTAAAACTTCAGTTTCATTGGTAGCATATCCAAACATTAATCCCTGATCTCCTGCGCCTTGTTTTTTAATACTATTTCTGTCTACACCTTTCTTTATGTCAGTTGATTGTTGGTTTAAAAAAGTTGTTATTTTGCATGACTCTCCATTGAACCCAAGTTCATCAGAATTATATCCA
>JAYZKL010000040.1:0-24718 GCA_036163455.1 Pseudomonadota bacterium | reverse complement strand
GCAGTTGTCAATTTCTCTCCAACATACTTTTCCATACTCATCGTTGTATCTTCTGCTACAATATTGCCACTAATTTTATCTGCCAGTTCTACCTTTGCGTAAAGCGTCGCCTTCTTGATTGACATTTGATAATCTTTCGAGACTGCCGTTGCTGCAGCATAAATTGCTGATTCAGAAGTTAGTGGTTTTTTGAACCAATCCGGTGAAATTTTAATTATGTGCTCAATTGCCTGATGGCGATTTTCAGGTATGAAACCAGAGTCTCCAGGTACTGTTGCACAAGAAACCAGAAAAGAACCAATTATTACAAGAATTATATTTTTCATAGTATTATTTTAACATCAGAAAATTAAGAAGAATACAGATGTTATTATATCATCCTTCGTTTTTTGATCCATAGAGTCCCAAATACTTGATAAGACCCCTTTTTGATCTTCCCCGCTAGGCAACGGTTTTTCAACATTTATTGCTATGACTTCTCTATCAGCCTGTACCTCAGAACAATTAATCAACTGAATGTTGGTCACTAAACTATTAAAGTTTTTATCGACAAATTTTTTCATCGCATTTTTTTTTGCATTCTCGCATGCCTCATCTTCAGAAATGTTTGTTCCATAGACATATTCCCCTTTAAGTCTGTGCCACTCTTTAGTTTTAATACTTAAGTCAACAATACATTTTCTTTGCCTATTCTCCACATCTATTGAATATAATTCGTTAATCTTTGTTTCTTCTCTATCGATGTTAGTAGTAACTTTAATCTCATCTTTGTAAACACATTTCTGCTCAATCATGGTGTGTTGTGTGGTAATACAACCAGCAAAAAGAAAAGAAATTAAAATTATGGGAAGTGTTTTATTCATACCTCTATTTTAATTTATTTTTACCACTAATTTTACCTTAGTTTTTGGTATTTTGTGGTATTAGAGTGGTAATAGACTTAGATCTTTAGATTCAAATGTATTTGATAGTTACTATACTAATTTATTGATCAGCTCGCCTATTCCTTCTACAGAAACCTGAATAGTATCCCCTTCGTTCATTGGCCCTAAACCAGAATTTGTCCCGCAGGCAATAATATCACCAGGAAAAAGAGTCATATCTTTTGAAAGATAGCTTACAATTTCAAAAACATTAAAAAACATATCACTTGTATTGTAATCCTGAACAATTTTCCCATTCAGTTTAGATGTAACTCTTAAGTTCATTGGATCTATATCATTAACAACACATGGTCCAAATACCCCGAAAGTGTCGAAGCTTTTTGCTCTCGTCCATTGATCAAATGTAGGATCTTTTTTGACCAAGTCCATTGCTGTTACGTCATTGACGCATGTATAGCCAAGTATGTATTCTTTTGATTCATGAATTTCTACATCCTTACATTCATTACCAATTACAATTCCTAACTCTCCTTCATAAAAAATACTTTCTGTGTAGGATTTTGGTCTAATTATATTCTCACCTGGTTGAATAATGCTTGAGATTGATTTATTCAGGTATAAAGGATTGTTAGGCTTCGAAAGCCCCTTTTCATCGGCTAAGGTTTTATAATTATTCCACAATGCCAATATCTTAGTAGGCTTAAATTCCTTATTTAATTTACCCATATTGCAATTTTTTAATTAGAATAGTTAGTTAAAGAAGGTATTCTAAACTAAATACATATGAAAAAAAAGAAAAGAGTACTAATCATAAGATGTGGATTATTAGGAGATACTGTTGATGCAACATCAGTGATAGAGCCCCTGATAGATCATTTCCAAAATAATGTAGAAATAAACTGGGTATCAAGGCCCGGTATTTCTGATTTATTTAAGCATGATCATAGAATAAATAAAGTTTATGTTTTAAAACATACTAATTTACCATTCATTTTTAACCCTGATAAATTTAAGATTATATTTGATTCCTTGTTTCATCCATACGATTTGATTTTGAATTTAGAAATTGGAAAGAAGTTTAATGACATTGTCTCTATCTCAAGATCGAAAGTTAAAATTGGTATGCCATATCATTATATCGTTGATGATATATTTAAAGAACATAGAGTTGAACATCAGCTAAGAATATTAGAAAAATATCTCAAAAAATACGATAGGAAAAAATCAGTTCCTTCTATCATTGGCGTAGATGAGGCTATGATAAAAAAGAAATTTCCTGTTGAGAAAGACTTTGTGGTGCTTTGCCCAACAAATAGTCACTTTAAAAAAGATAATTACCGTGGATATAGGGCATGGCCTCTTGAAAACTGGAAGAACCTAATAAAAAAAATACTGAAAGAAACTAAATTAAATATTTTTCTTACTGGAAATAAAAATGAACAACAATATTTAAAATCTTTTTATCCATTAAGCGATAGAGTTTTTGATTTATCTACAAAAACAAGTGTACCTGAACTGATTACTATTATGAAACTCTCAAACTGTGTTATTGCAACAGATAGCGGCAGTGTGCATATAGCTGGCGCATCTGCAAAAAAAACTATTTCTATTCATGGGCCAACTAATCATTATCAATCCTCACCTTTTAGAACATCATCTAATGATATTAAAGTGGCAACTTTGAATCTTCCATGCAGCCCCTGCTACGACACACCTGAAATCAAGAAATGTCCAAAAAATATTTGTATGTATGATTTAACTGCTGAAAAAATATTTAATTTACTTACTTCTTTTTAGTTTTATTTTGTTTGGTTGATAAATACTTTTCTAGATAATCAAGGTTGTTATCAGAATTATCCTTTTTAAAACCTGTGCTTTCAACTAAGTCTGATAAATCACTTAACCTATTATTTATCATTGTAGAGACATTTCCATATTTATTAAAATCTCTTACAAGTAAAATGACAATGAACACTAAAATAGGGAACATTATTTGCGATGTGATAGTGTATGCGCTTAAAAACTGTCCTATGAAACTACCATCACTCACTTTTTGCCAAATTCCTTCATTTTTGCTTGCATTTTTTCGTCACTGCTCTCATCTAATAACTTATTACTTTCTCTTGCTTCGCTAAGACTAATCTCGTTTTTTTCAAAAGATTTCCAAAGATCAATTCTTTTAGCTAGCGTATCCATAGTGATATTGAAATGAGCTTTTTGTACCTTACTCATATCTTTGACAAATGGCTTAATGACATCATTACTATCAAGAGTACATTGAAGATATTCCGATGATTCGCTAGCACTAAGTCCTTTTGTAGCTAATTTTTTAGTTCTTGCTTTACCTTTATCTGAGAATTCACACTTTATAAATAAATCATAATGATATGCTCTTGCTTCAGCGAAATTATAATCTGGAAATCGTATATCTATCTGATCAAAAATTAATTTTTTATTAATAGCTACATCATGATCCATATTACTGCTAAGAATTACTTTAATCTCATTTTGTCCAATAGGTATAGACTTTAAAAATGTAATCTTATTATAAATTCTAGTTACGAATTTGCCATTGATATAAAGTTTTCCATAACCAGTCCATGGATTATTATCTTTCATATCTCTATCAGGAGTAAATTTAAAATTCTGAACATTAGTCTCTAATTGATAGAAGGGACCAATTTTATGTAAGATTATTTTTACATCAGGTATTTTCTCCTGTGTTACTTCTACTTGAGGATTATAATATTCTTTCCAAAATTTTATTCTAGAATCTTGATCTTGATGAGAGGAGACATTAGCTGTGAAGAAGATAAGAAGAGATAGATATGATAGCGTTTTGATGTATTTCATTATTTTTTTTTGATAGTTTCAAAGTGTATATCTATCGTACCATTTTTTTTATCCTCATAATACAAGGTTATAGTTTTCTTTATTACTGGAAATGCAAGGTTGTCCCAAGGGATTTCTTCTTTTGAGAAAAGTTTTACATCTGAACTTTCTGGTCCTGGAGAGAATTTTCCGTTAAATAGTTTTCCATAAAACATAATATAAAGCTGACTAATATGAGGTAAATTGCAAAATAAAAAAGGCTGCAAGTCTTTTCCTTCAGCTCTTGCTTCCTCAAAAGTTTCTCTAGAAGCTCCTTCCTCTATAGTTTCATTGTTTTCTAAAAACCCAGCTGGTAAAGTCCAATAGCCTTCTCTAGGCTCTGTAGCACGTTTACACAATAAGATTTTATCTTCATAAGTTAAAAGACAGCCTGAAACAATTTTTGGATTCTCATAAAATATACTGCCGCATTTTTTACAGACAGCTCTTTCTTTATTATCTCCTTCAGGTATTTTTATTGAAACTTCTGAGCCACAATATGAACAGTATTTCTGTGAGATTCTTTGTCTTATGTGATTATCTTCCATCAAAGTATTATTGTATCAATTTTTTAATGTGTGTGTATTTTTTGAGCGTCCCCAAGGGGAGTCGAACCCCTGTTGCCGGGATGAAAACCCGGTGTCCTAGGCCTCTAGACGATGGGGACTAATTAGTATTATCATCAATGAATAAATAAGTTTTTTATTATACATAGTAATTAAAAAAAATGATAACAAATATACAGTATTTTGAGTTTGTATGAAAAAAACATTGCCATATTTTTTATTTGGATTATTGGTTGCATATTTTGTAATCACTAACCCTGCTCATCCCTGTTATGAAAGAAAAGCAGATACTGCCTTTACCAGTGAAAAGCATTGGGGGACAATTTGTATCTCCAGTGTCAATCTTTATGATTTTGGAGACCAGAATGCAAAAGAGATTATAGTTCCGGCAAACCTTTATCTTCCACAAAATATCGACAAACCCGTGCCAGCAATAATAATGTCACATGGTGCTGGCGGTATATTTCGTTTTCATCATAAATACAAAAGAATTTTTCTTGAACAAGGTTATGCTGTGTTAATAATTAATCACTTCCATCCAAGAGGTAAAGTTTTAGATAATAATTTTGTTGATATTACAGAACCAATGATGATTTCAGATACTATAGCAGCATATAATTTATTAAAAAAACACCCATCTATATCTGGTGAAATAGGTTATATAGGTTGGTCAAAGGGTGGCATAGGTGCTGTGTTGTTAAAAAACAAAAGGGTTTTAGAAAAATTTAAACTTAACAAAGATAGTTTTAAATTCTTAGTAGGAATATATACTTTTTGTGGATTTGATTTTAATGAAAATGAAATTGCTGAAACACCACTACTATTAATAAGTGGCAAAGAAGACACTATTACGCCAGCTATTCAATGTAGAAGTTTTTCAGAAAAGTACAATGGGGCTTACAACACTAAATATTTAGAAATAGAAATGGCTCATCATGGTTTTGATAATTATGCATTTTATTTAGGGGCATATATACCGTGGCAACCTATTATTACAAATTTTTCAGAAAAATGTATGCTCAAACTTAATAAGTCTTATAAAACTACTAATCTAAATGGAACTTTGAAACTTGATTCTCTAAAAAATAGAACAGACTTTATAAAGAGCTGCACTGAAAATGGTGCCTATGTAATCTATGATTCAAAAGCAACAAGGTTCACAGAAAAAAATTTAATAAGCTTTATTAAAAAAAATATGTCACAAAACTAGACTGAGGATTTAAGTGCATTAAGTCGTTTTAATGTATTAGTTGATCCTAGAACAAAGCAAAGATCATCTATTGAAGGGGCTTTTAACCTTCCTGTCAAAGCAAACCTAATTATTGGCCCTACCTCAACAAATTTCATATTAAGTTCTTCACAAATAAGTTTCATTGTCTTTGCAATATTTTCCTTTTTATCAAAACTTATTAAAGAAAAATGCTCTATTGCCTTATCTAATATAGGAGTTATTGATTTTATATCAAATTTATTTATAACATCCATATCATACTTTACTTTATCGACAAAATAGTAAGTTAAACTTTCAGCTATTTTCTTAAGACTGAATTCTCTCTCAATACCAAGCTTGAGAATCTTTTCAAGATATTTTTTATCCTCCACTTTAATATTTAGATCATCTAAATAAGGTGAAAGCATTATTATAATTTCATTTATCTCTTTATTTTTAATGTAGTGTTGATTTAGCCAGTTTAATTTATCATGATCGAAAATTGCGGCTGATTTTGTAACTTTTTCTAAAGTAAATAGTTCAAGCAATTCTTTAATGGCAAATATTTCTTTATCTCCGTGAGACCAACCAGTTCTAGCAAGATAATTAAGAATTGCTTCGCTCAGATAGCCTTCCTCAATAAAATATTTTATATCTACTGCCCCATGACGTTTTGATAATCTTTTCCCGTCTTTGCCGTGAATCATAGGTAAGTGTGCAAAAATAGGCAATGGTGACTTAAAAGCATTGAAAATATTTATCTGAACTGCTGCATTACTCAAATGATCATCTCCACGAATTATGTGTGTAATTCCAAAATCTATATCATCAACCACCGATGTTAGATTATATGTTGGGATACCATTAGATCTTAATATCACAACATCATGAAACGAATTAGGCTCAAATACTATTTCCCCATGAATAAGATCATTAACCTTAACTGCGCTTTTTTTCTGATTTTTAAACCTTATAACATGTCCTTCTTGATTTAAACGATTTGAAAATTGAACTTTTAAATCAGTATCTTTTGTCTTTTCATTAGTTTGTATTTTGTCATAATAAGCATCTCCGTTATTCAATAATTGCTCTATACGATCTATATACATATCAAATCTAGAAGATTGATAGATAATCTCATTATCATGATTCAGACCCAATAATTTTAATGCAGAAATAATAGCTTCAGAATATTCTTTTGTGCTTCTTGTTGTATCTGTATCATCTATTCTTAAAATAAATTGGCCATTTTGACTTTTTGAAAACAACCAAGAAAATAGCGCTGTCCTGACTCCACCTATATGAAGCCATCCTGTTGGGCTGGGTGCAAATCTAGTTTTAACCATAATTATAAAGTCATCTTAAATCCATCAACTAACGCACCAGGTAAACAACTGCTGAAAGTTGATCTTTCTTCATAGGTGCTACAATCCATCATTAACTGCTGATTATTTGTTAGTCCTATAAGATTTTCTCCTAAAATATTATAAATAGTCTCATCAAACCTCATTGTATTAATCGGTCCTAGATACTCTCCATCTTTAACTTTAAAACAACCAAATCTTGTTAGACCAGTTATACGAGCTTTATTTCTATCAGAGAAATTTAAATACCATAAATTGCTGATATAAATACCATCACTAAGTGTTTTTAGAATTTCATCATGCTTTATTTTGCCAGCTTTCATATTAATGGCTACTGGAGTTTCATGATATTCTGCTCCATTGTGTTGTATAGAATATTCTTGACCAGAACGTGGAGAAATTAATGATTTCTTATAATCTCCTTTTACTATTAATTCAGTATCAATTGGTTTTATAAAACCGTCTCTGTGAAAGTTAGGGTTGATACCGTTAGCTAAATTTTCTGATATGTGTACAGTATTATGGAGCCTAAATTCTCCCTTACTCATTAAATGCAATGGGCTCGTGCCAATTTTATGTGCTTTATAGCTAAACCCACCCCAACATAACATATCAATAATTTCATTTAGTGCATGTGGAGATAAATATACCTTGTAGTCATTTGGTTGAAGTTTTATTTCAGTATTTTCTAAAGCAATAAGTTTTTGTTTTCCCTCATTTAGTATTTGTTCAAAAATATTTTGTTGCCATGTTAAGTCTGAATAGTTTTGTTTGACTGCTTTTCCAGATTTTGTATAAATTGACCAATCAAAGTTAAATGATTGATTTTCATGCCAATTAGTTTGACCAAGCGAATTAGCAAACCCTCTATAAATATAACCTGATGATAAAATTCCAACCATATCTAAATTAGAGAAACTTTCAATGATTCTTTCTGTTATGTTTTTGTTATTTATGTTTTCGCTCACAGTCAATTTCTCTGTAGAATTCTTCTCTTTGGCATACATAAGATATGGGTCCGATGGCAAATCAGACAATTCTCTTTTCAAAAAATTTAGGGCATTCTCAACAAGCTTAGTGTCTTTTTTTAAATCACCATTAAGTCTCATTGTTGAACTTATCGTTGTCTTTTTTCTAATAAAATCTAACGTTAATGTTATTTGTTTTACGTTTCCAACCTGTCTAATCTTAGAGTGATTAAATCGTATATAATCCCCTATTTCCGCATCAAAATTTAATATTAATAAATCTTTATCTTCAATAAGTCCAAACAAGATTTTTGAGATACTAAAAAAGTAATCTTTCATTTAATACCGCCAAATACTTCAACATTATTAAATACACATGAAGGTGTTGAATGACCAACAAAAATACTTTGGTTTGGCTCTCCCTTCCCACAGTTTGCAGTTCCAAGAGTTTTTCTTGTATCATCATTACCAACCTTAATAAGGTTTTGCCAAAAATCTTGAGTAATTCCCCTGTAATTTGGATTTTTAACAATGCTTGTTAATTTTCCATCTTTAATTAAAGTTCCTTTTTCACAGCCAAATTGAAATTTACTGCGCTGATCATCAATAGACCAAGAATTGTTCGTCTCAACATATATGCCATCTTCAACCGATGAAATTAAATCATCAAAACTAGAATTTCCTGGCTCTAAATTAATATTTCCCATTCTATCAATAGTCGGTCTGTTCCAGTTAGAAGCTCTTGAGCAAGCAACTGTATCCAGGTTAGCTCTCTGACCAGAAAAGAATCCACCGATTGGGCGCAGTAAAATACCATCCTTAATTAAAAACTCTTTAGAAGCAGTTGTGGCATCATCATCAAAGTTATATGTTGCTAATTCAGTTGGTAATGTTGGGTCAAATGTTATATTCAACAATTCTGAACCATACTTATATTTTCCAAACATATCAAGGTTTACAAAGCTTGAACCTGCATAATTTCTTTCATCGCCTAAAATACGATCTAACTCAAGTGGATGGCCAATAGATTCATGTATTTGAAGAATCATTTGGTCGGGCGAGATTACAATTTTGGTTTTTTTGTCAGGACAATTAGGGGCGCGAGATAAGTCTATTGCCTCATTTGCAAGGCTTATTGATTTCTCTGAAAAACTTATATCATCTAGAAAGTCATAACCAATTTGTCTTGCATGGGCATGACCACCAAAAGTTCTTGTTTGAGTTTGTTTCTTATATTCGGCCGATACTAGTATCTGTGGCAACAAATACGAAATTCTTTGTCTAATATGGGAATCATTCGAGTCCATAAAAAATGTCTCAATTTTATTATATCGAAGGCTTGCTGCCCAATTAGAAATAGATGAACTACGCTTTAATTTTTGATTTATATTCTTCAGGAAATCTATTTTATCTTTAGTAGAAATTTGAGCCCATGATTCTTTCTCTTTTGTATAATAATCTCCATTATGATTTTTGAGTGGGGATACATCCGGATAATAAGTAACTTTATCCTTAGAAAATGTAGACCATTCCATGGCTCTTTCCAAAGCATCAGAGATTCCAGCCTCTGTTAGATCCGACGTTGCTCCATAACCTATTCCGCCAGCATTAAAAATTGTAATCATTACGCCATCATCTTCTAAAATTTTCACTGGTTCCGTTATTCCACGAGTTACAGAAATTACATTAGTGTACTTGTTGACAAATCTGAACGAACAATAATCAACGTTTGGTATTAGTTGTTTGACTTTCTTGAAAAAATCGTCTCTCATAAAGATATAAATCACTATTGTAACATCCTAAAGATACTGATGCATGAGATTTACCCATTAATACAAAAGACTGAATTCCCTGATATTTACAGGGAAAAACTTGATACTTTACAGATTAATCTTGGATACAAATGCAATCAAAGCTGTCTTCATTGCCATGTAAACGCAGGGCCAAAAAGAAAAGAAATGATGAATATCAGAACTATGAAAGAAATTCTCAATTTCATAAGGCTAAATAAAATTAAGATTATAGATATCACTGGAGGGGCGCCGGAACTAAATCCGCATTTTAGATTTTTAGTAAAGAGCGCAAAAGAATTGAACTGTCATGTGATAGATAGATGCAATCTAACTATATTATTAGAATTAAAAAATCAAAATCTAGCAGATTATTTAGCAAAGAATAATGTTGAAATTATTGCTTCCCTACCATGCTATCAAAAAGAAAATGTTGATGCCCAAAGAGGTAAAGGAGTTTTTTTTCAAAGTATAGAAGCATTAAAAATTTTAAATAGTCTAGGCTATGGTATTGAAAATAATTTAATACTAAATTTAGTTTTTAATCCTCAAGGAACTCAGCTGCCACCCAACCAATCTAAATTGCAATCAGAATACAAAAAAAAATTAAAAAAAGAATATGGTATTCATTTCAACAGCCTATACACTATTACCAATATGCCTATCGCTAGATTTGGCAGCACTTTAATTTCAAAAGGCCTCTTCAATAAATATTTATCTATATTAAAAGAATCATTTTCAAATGAAGCCTTAAATAATGTTATGTGTAAGAAATTACTAAGCGTAGATTATAAAGGATATTTATATAATTGTGACTTTAACCAGATGTTAAATATTGGATTATCAAAAAATAAAAAACAACATATAAGCACGATTAAAAAAGATGATTTAAATCAATTAAAAATAAATGTTGCTGATCATTGTTATGGATGTACTGCGGGTAGTGGCAGCAGTTGTACTGGAACTCTAACGTAAAATTCTTTATATGATTTCTATAATTATCCCTACACTCAATGAATCAAAAATAATTCTTGATACTGTTAGCAACCTTCAAAATCTTAGGAAGAAAAAGGTTTGTGAAATTATTGTTGTAGATGGGAAGAGTACAGATAATACGTGTTCTCTAATTAGAGATTTAGTTGACAAACTAATTATAGTTAATCCAAATCGATCCTACCAATTAAATGCTGGAGCAAATGTTTCAAAAGGAGAGGTTTTATTATTTTTACATGCAGATACATTTATATCAGAAGAAAATGTAATGAGATTAAAAGATAATAAAAATAAATTTAACTGGGGTTTCTTTTCTTTAGAATTGTCTCAAAATACTTTCAAATATAAAATCTTAGAAACATGCATAAATTTAAGATCTTATATTTTTAACTATGCAACAGGCGATCAAGGAATTTTTATAAAAAAAGAAGTTTTTGAACAAATAAAAGGTTTCCCAAATTTAGAACTAATGGAAGATTTAGCAATATGTAAATCTTTAAAAAAAATTTCTAATCCACTAATTATAAAATCAAATATCATGACCTCCACAAGGAAATGGGAAAAAGATGGTTTCTATTTAACGGTTTTCAAAATGAGATTATTTAGAATTTTATATGCACTTGGATTAAGTACAAGGATATTAAGGAGATACTATTGATAAAGACTTCAATAAATATATTAACAAAATGCCCTTTTACTGCTGACCCTAAAAGCCGTCTAGGTGATCTATTAACAAAAGATGAAAGAACTTTTATTAGCAAACATATGATTCTCAATATTTTAAATGAGACTAGAGAAATTAAAGATACATCAATCAATTTATGGGTTTATCCAAATTATAATCATATTTTCTTTAAAAATATTTTTTTAGATTATAAGATAAATTTAGTTAGCCAAATTGGAAATACACTCAATGAAAGGATGTCAAACTGTATACTTTCTGAATCAAGAAAATCTCAAAATATTATTTTAGTTGGTTCAGATATACCGTCATTAAACAAAAATATTATTCTAATGGCAATGGAATTCTTAGAAAAAAATAACTATGTAGTAGGTCCTTCAAGAGACGGCGGGTTTTATTTGTTTGGACTAAAATTATTTAATGAAGATTCTCTAGATTTAATTAAAAATAATGAGTTTATACAAATAAAAAATCTTTTAGATTCGCTTGGTGAAAGTTATAAGGTTTTACAAACTCTTAAGGATATTGATACAAAAGAGGATCTACTTTTTATTTAGTTTTTTTTGGGAAATGCTCATCTGGCTTTTTCTTATTATCATAAAGTTCATTCAGCTTTACATATTTCATATATGTATTAAACATAGTAGTGATTGCAACAGTAAAACCATCAATACCTTGAAAAATTCCTCCTTTGATAAAAAGTTTTTTTAATAAAGCAAAAAATGAGTGTGTGATTGGTCGAATATTTGATGGCTTTACTCCTTGAGAATGCAATGTCTTTGCGCTTTGAGTGCTATAAAAATTTATTTTGTCAACCCATTCAGTATAAGATGAATAAGTATGGTGGGTTATATGACAATCTGATTTAAATTGATTTTTCGTAGACACATATGAATGAGATGTCCGATCATGATAGTTTGTCAATTTTCTATTGTACAGACGAACTACTCTGTCGGGGTAAAAGCCTGCAGCCTTTATCCATTTTTTACCAGCAAAATTTCTTCTTCTAAAAGAGTAACCATCATATTGACTTCCTTCTAAATCAAGCCCATTAACAAATTTAATTAAGTCATCTTCTAATTTTTCATCTGCATCTAAACTAAATACCCAATCATTCTTTGCAAAGTTTGACGCAAATGCTTTTTGAGGTCCATCACCAAGAAAATCTTGTTCAATAACTTGAGCACCAAGTTTTTTTGCTATTTCTCTAGTCCCATCAAGACTAAGCGAATCAACAACAATAATTTCATTACAAATAGATTGAAGAGATAAAATACAACTTTCTATTTGAGTTTCATTATTAAGAGTAATAATTGTTCCACTTATTTTATTCATATTCAGCTCTTAAATTTTTAATATAATCATCTAATAAATTAAAATGGTTTTGATAATCATAAGTTTCTTCAGCATACACTTTAGCATTTTGTGCTAGTTTTCTCCTTAATTCTTTATCATTTACAAGCATTAAAATTTTTTCTGCAAGATTATCAGAATCTTTACTTTTAAATAGTAACCCATTATGTCCATCTTCAATGATTTCAGGCACTCCTCCAGCATTACTGCCAATAACTGGCACACCCATTATCATTGCTTCTGCAACTACAAGACCAAAAGTTTCTTCGTATGTTGGGAGTATTATTAAATCACAAAAAGGCATGAGGGCCATTGCTTGGTTTGAATGTGGAATAAATTTAACAGAGTTAGATAGATCAAATTTGTTGATTAGTTTATCCAAAATTTCTTTGTAATCATTATTCATGATATGGCCAACCATTATTAATTGAATATTAGATTTTATTTTTTTCATTGCTTTTATGACTAAATGCTGACCCTTCTGATCTTCTATTCTCGAAAAAATGCCAAGTGTTAATAAATCAGGATTAAGGCTATTGTTCTCAAAAAATTTAGTTTTTTGATTAAGTTCTGGAATAAGTTTTTGTATTCCATAGGTTAATTTTTTTATTCTCATGCCAGGAACAGGAAAAAACTTTTTAGCTTCAGCCATTAATTTGTCAGTAATTACTAAAATAAGATCTAAGTTCTGATAAAGAAATCTATGGTAGAAGTCATTTTTCATTCTAGTAATCTTCATCTGCCTATAGTAAATCAAAGTAACTTTTGCTTTACATAATTTTTTAGTTAATACTGCTAATAAAATATCTTTTGTCCAACTAACATGGATAACTTTTATGCCACTCTGATCCACTATTTTTGCTAATTTTTTAGCATAAAAAAAAATATTGAAGAGATTAATCTTATTAACTAAAAATGCTTCCGGAGAAACTAGTTTTTCAATTTCAGAATTCTTTTTACATACTGGTAAAACAGATTGATGATAGGAATGATAATATTGAGTTAACTTAACAAAGTATAGTTCAAGTCCACCCTTATCTGGTGAAGTACAAATGGCTAATATCTTATTCATATAAGCTTAGATTATTATAGCAAAAATACTAAGATTAATGTATTGTATAAAATAATTAAACCAAGGACATCTATTTAATGAAAAAAATCTTAGTAACAGGGGGAGCTGGATTTATTGGTTCTCATTTATGTAAGAAGCTTATTGAAGATGGCAATGATGTTCTATGCATAGATAATTATTTTACTGGTACAAAAAAAAATATAAGTGATTTATTTTCTAATCCTTATTTTGAAATGGTTCGCCATGACATTTGTTTCCCATTATATGTAGAAGTTGATGAAATTTTTAATTTAGCATGCCCGGCTTCACCGATTCATTATCAACATGATCCTGTTCAAACAACTAAGACAAGTGTTCATGGAGCAATTAATATGTTAGGGCTTGCAAAAAGAATTGATGTAAAAATTCTTCAGGCTTCAACGTCTGAGGTTTATGGAGACCCTGAAAAGCACCCTCAAAATGAAAAATACTGGGGGAACGTTAATCCAATTGGCCCACGTAGCTGTTATGATGAAGGTAAGAGATGTGCTGAGACTCTTTTTTTTGACTATTATCGTCAGCATGATTTAGAAATTAAAGTAGTAAGAATATTTAATACATATGGTCCTAAAATGCATCCTAATGATGGAAGAGTTGTTAGTAATTTTATAATGCAAGCCTTACAAAATACGGATTTAACCGTATATGGGAATGGAGAACAAACTCGTTCATTTTGTTACATAGATGACTTAGTATCTGGTCTACAAAAAATGATGGATTCATCAAGAGAAAATATCGGCCCAATAAATCTAGGCAATCCTACGGAATTAAAAATCATAGATTTAGCAAAAAAAATTATAGAACTTACAGACTCTAAGTCTAAGATTATTAATAAAGATTTACCTCTTGATGACCCTATTAGAAGGAAGCCAGATATTAGTGAAGCAAAAAAAATTCTTGATTGGACTCCTAATATTGAAATTGATGATGGCCTAAAAGAAACAATTAAGTATTTCAAAACACAACTAAAATAACTAATGGATTCAGGAATAAAAAAAATTCTTGTTGTTAGAAATGATAAGTTAGGTGACTTTATGTTAACTTGGCCGGCCTTATCTTATCTAAAAAAGAACTTACCTCAAACAGAAATAACATGTTTAATTGACAAGGAATTTTGGCCTTTAGCAGAACATTGTCCTTTTATTGATAAATTCATTGTTGACCAAAATGTATTTACTCTAAAAAAAATAATACAAGAAGAAAGGTTTGATGCAGCTATATCATTCTTCTCGACGTTTAGAATTGGCTATGCTTTAAAAAGTGCAAATATACCTATAAGGATTGCTCCAGCGACTAAATTAGCACAATTTTTTTATAATCATAAGATTAAACAAAGTAGATCAAAATCTAAAAAACCTGAACATGAATATAATACTGACCTTATCTTTGAGTTTTTAGAAACATTTATTAGAAATGAACTTAAAGAAATGGATGGGGCTCCATACCTTATCTTAGACTCTAAAAAAGAAATAATAAAAAAGGAAGAGTTTGCTCAAAAATATAGTTTAAAACCAGAGAAAAAGATTATTTTTATACATCCTGGAACGGGTGGTTCATCAAAAAATATACCTATAGAAACATATGCTGATATTTGTAATGGTTTAAGAAGATTTGATGATTATAATTTTATAATTCATTTTTCAAAAAAAGAAAAGAATATTGGTGATTCACTATCAAAACTACTAGATGACTCTGTCAATTTTCATTTAATAGAACCAACAGCTAGTATTGAAGAATTATTGTATAATATAAATAGTTGCGATGTATTTTGTTCAGGTTCAACCGGACCACTACATGTTGCCGGGGCCCTTAATAAACGAACCATTGCTTTTTATCCTATAAAACAATCGTCTACACATTTAAGATGGCAAACAATAAATGACTTTGATAAAAGAATTGAGTTTAGTGATATTGGTGGCGATAAAAAAAGTATTTCAATTAACACAAAGAAGGTTCTTTTAGAAATTCAGAAATTTTTGAATTTTTCATAAAAGATTGTCTGCTTCTGTCATAATCTCATCCACTTCAATTTCATTAAGACATTTTAGATGCCCATACGGACATTTTCTTTTAAAACATGGACTACAATCTACATTATGATATGCAATCTTGCTAAACCCTTTCTTTGTCAGTGGAGGTGTATACTTAGGTGATGTTGAACCAAAAATAGCTAAAGTTTTAGTACTAACAGCTGAAGCAACGTGCATTAATCCAGAATCATTGGAGATAACTAAATCTGCTATAGATAATAAATATATAGTTTCATCTACGGTTGTTTTATTAAGTAAGGAAGTTACATTAGATAAAAGAGATAAGTTTTCAAACCCTAAGTCAGATTTTCCTAAAAAATATACTTTATAGTTAAGTGAATCTAATATTTTTGCAAGTTCATACCATTTTTCAGATGGCCATCTCTTTGCTGGCCCATATTCTGCATCAGGACAAAGGAATATATTTTTCTTGCCTGTATCAATATTAAACTTTGAAATTACTTCTTTATTTGTTTCCTCATCAAGAGTAAGTTCTGGCAGTAAATCCTCTTTATATACTGAATCAGCAAGTTTTAAAAATCTATTTACCATAGATGTTTCAAATTTTTTTTCTGAAAATCTTTTATTTATTAAGCCATACCTCATCTCTCCTATGTATCCAACTCTAATAGGTATATATGCTAACCAGGGAATTATTGCTGATTTGAAGCTATTAGTTAAAATGTATGCTTTATGATATGAATAATTTCTTAATTCTTTTGCAAGTCTATAACGATAAAAAATGCCCAGTGATCCATGAGGGACATCTAGTACTAACTTTCTGTTAATTTGTGACATTTTGTTTGCTATCGGTACTAAATTACCTCTAATTACTACATCAATGAGACAATTTTTATTATTTAATTTTAAATATTTAAATAAAGATTGAGATATAACAAAGTCACCAATCCATGATGGTGCTACTACTAGGATGTTTTCATTTGAGCTCATATATTTTCTTTGGAAAGCCAATCTAAATATTCGAAAACACCTTTTTCAAGACTTGTAAATTCTTCGTTGTAACCGACTGATTTTAATTTTGAGGTGTCAGCTTCAGTAAAGGCTTGATACTGTTCTTTTAAACCTGTTGGAAAATCTATATATTCTATTTCTCCATTTTTAAAATATGATATAACAGCTGAAGCAACATCATTAAAGGTTCTGCTTTTACCTGTTCCAATATTATATATGCCAGAGATTTCAGAATTATTCATAAACCATAATTTGATATTGACAGTATCATTAACAAAAATAAAATCTCTCCTTTGCTCGCCATCATTATACCCATGACTACCTTTAAATAATTTGATTCTATTATTGTCTTTAATTTGTTTGAAAAAATGATAGATTACACTAGACATTACAAGCTTGTGATGTTCACGAGGCCCAAAGACATTAAAATATCTTAAACCAACTACCTGAGAACTAATCTTTGACTGATTCTCCCGAAAATAATTATCAAACATCAATTTAGATTCTGCATAATAATTTAAAAAAGATTCATTGCTTGGATCTTCTACAAATTTTTTACCTGAACCATAAACAGAGGCTGATGAGGCATATGTTAAATTGGTTTTTGAGTTGGCGCAAAATTCTAAAATATCTTTTGAATATTCAAAGTTTGTAGATAATATGTAATTTCTATCCTTTTCAGTTGTTTTAGAACATGCACCGAGATGAAAAATATAATCTAAATTTTTTACAAAAGATTTGTTGGCAGTTTGTAACTGATTAAGAAAAGATTCTTTGCTAACACAATCTGTATATTGTAAGCCTTTTAAATTATTAAACTTCTCCTTATAAGTATCTAACTCTTCAACTATGAGGATTTCATTAAAATTATTTTTATTTAGAGCTTCTACTAAATTGCTACCTATAAAGCCTGAGCCGCCTGTTACAACAATCATATTAATAATCTTGAATTATATTAACTAATAAGATTATATAGAAACTAATACAATTAAACCAATAAAAACACAATAAGTATTGTTCAGAAACATTTTATGCTGATACAATCTCTATATGAAAAAAATGACTTGTTTAGTAGGCTTGATAATGGGATCTAAATCAGATTGGCCAACCATGAAACACGCAGCTAATATGCTAGATAAGCTCAAAATTAAATATGAATCTAAGGTAGTTTCTGCGCATCGTACACCTGATTTATTATATAAATATGCTGACACAGCTGACTCTAGAGGTATAGAAGTTATTATTGCTGGTGCTGGTGGGTCGGCTCATCTACCTGGGATGACCTCATCAAAAACAACTCTCCCAGTAATTGGAGTACCAATTAAAACAAAGAGCCTAGATGGAGTAGACTCATTACTTTCTATAATACAAATGCCATCTGGAATACCTGTAGGAACCGTAGCTATTGGTAAAAGCGGAGCTATAAATTCTGCTTTATTAGCTGCAAGTATATTAAGTAATAAATATCCTGCTATTAAACAACAACTCAAGAAATATAGGTCTCGACAAACACGTACAGTTTTAGCTATTGGAGATCCTAGAAAATAAAATGCGGATAGGAATACTTGGTGGTGGTCAACTAGCAATGATGATGGTTAGTTCTGCTCATAAAAAGTATGATATTGATTTTTTAGTCGTTGATCCATCAGATAATCCCCCTGCATCTAAATATGCTAAATGCATAAAAATGGAATACACTGATCCGAAAGTTTTAAAATTACTTTCAGAGGAATGTGATGTGGTAACTATTGATTTTGAAAATGTACCATCAAATACACTTCTTGAACTCCAAAAATTTATAAAAGTGCATCCAAATCCAAGAGCAGTGGAAATTTGCCAAGATAGATTAAATGAAAAAACACTCTTTGTAGAAAATAATATACCTACCAATGAATTCTTTTCCATTGATTCTGAAAAAGATTTAAAACACTCAATAAAAGAACTTGGATGTGATTCCATATTAAAGTCAAGAAGATTTGGTTATGATGGAAAAAACCAAATTATTGTAGGCGATAAGAGTATAAAGCAAGTTTGGAAAGGAATTGGTGAAGTCCCATCAATTCTTGAAAAAAAAATAGACTTCTTAACAGAAGTATCCCTTATTGGTGTTAGATTAGAATCAGGAGAAACGCATTTTTATCCTCTTGTTCAAAACTTCCATAAAGATGGCATTCTTAGCATTAGTATCGTCCCCTATAAAAATTCTGAACTACAACAACAAGCAGAAGCAATACATAAAAAAATAACAGAACTTTTGAACTATGTAGGTGTTTTAGTAATAGAATTTTTTCTCACGAAAAATTTTCAACTATTAGTTAATGAAATGGCGCCGAGAGTACATAATTCAGGGCATTGGACAATAGAAGGTGCAAATCTTAGTCAATTTGAAGCTCATATCAGAGCTATCTCTGGTATGAATATAGACAATATAGAAACCCAAGGTTGTGCTGCAATGATAAATCTGATTTCTAAACTCCCTAAAAAAGATGTTTTAAATCTAGATGATGAAATGTATTTTTATGATTATGGCAAAAGTGAGAGAGAGAAAAGAAAATTAGGTCACATAACTATAATTGATAACGATGTTAAAAAAATTCATACAAAATTAAACAATTTAAACAAAAAAATTATTTAGATAGTTCTTTTCCCTTGAAAAACACATACAAAATAACAGCCTTCTGGACCTGCGTGGACTCTGTGAAAAACTCCATCTTCTATAAGAACCGTATCTCCAGCTCCTACATTAATCTCTTTATCATCTAATTCCATTCTTCCGTTTCCTTTCACAAAAAAATATACTTCTTCTTGGCCTTCATGTTCATGACCAGTAGTGCTTTTCATAGGATGGAGATTAGTGCTGCTAACAACTAAACCTTTTAAAAGAGTATTGTCCTTAACTACATATCGGTCATCTTCTTTGGCAATTTTGCCACCAATATCATTTATATTTAACAAAACACTCATCTTTTTTAATTGTTCTCATTTGCTAGATTAATACTACCATAATTTTCTTTTTCTATTATTTTATTTTCACTATCAACGTAAATAATTGTTGGCTTATGATTAATAATTTCTTCTGCATGTAATTCTATATATGAACAGATGATTATTTGATCTTTGATACCAATTTTATGGCAAGCAGCTCCATTTACACAAATCACTCCTGATTCAGCTTTACCTGGTATAGCATATGTAGATAATCTTTCGCCATTAGTGATGTTATAAATATCAATTTTTTCAAAAGGTTTAATCCCGCAAGCATTGAGTAAAGAAATATCAATCTCACAGGAACCCTCGTACTCTATACGAGAATTTGTAACAGTTGCCTTATGTATTTTTCCATTAAGAAAAGTTCTTGTCATAATAAACATATAATACTATAAAAAAATAAATTCAAAAGATTAAATTTTAATATTATCTATTAATCTTACATCTGAAATAACTACAGCAATGAATAGCATAAGATTATTACTACCGCCTTCACTCTTTTTTAATTTATCTAGAGTTAGCAATTCTAAGTATTCAACATCCAGA
The DNA here is from genome assembly GCA_036163455.1 of Pseudomonadota bacterium. GTDB lineage: Bacteria > Pseudomonadota > Gammaproteobacteria. The sequence continues at coordinate 4,390 of JAYZKL010000040.1, read as the reverse complement.
TTGAATTTCTTTAAATTTTTAATTGTCTCTTTTTTTAAATCATCAAATAAATGAAAATTATTTAGAATTTTTTTTCTAATTATTTCTAATTCTTTATACATATTGCTAGCATCTTTTTTTTCTTGTTCTGATAGTCTGGTATTTCTTGAACTCACTGCTAAACCAAGTTTGTCCCTAACAGTTTCACATCTAATAAGAGTAATCTTATTGTTATATAGTTTTTCTATCATATATTCAATCAATAAGGTTTGTTGATAATCTTTATCACCAAAATATACATAGTCTGGATTTACTAAATTAAATAACGTGCAAATAATTGCATATACGCCTTCAAAATGATTTGGTCTATATTTCGCACAAAGACAATCAAGTAAATATAATTTTTCATGTAACTTATGCTGTTTAACTTCATTTAAAATCTCTTTACTTGGCAGAAATAAACAATCTATATTGTGTTCAATTAATTTCTCTAAATCTTTTTCTATAGTAATAGGATAGTTATCGTAATCACTTTTTTTATTAAATTGTAAAGGGTTTACAAAAATTGAAACAATTTTTTTAGTTTTTTCTTTTTTTGATCTTGTAATTAGCGAAATATGTCCTTCATGTAATCCACCCATTGTAGGGATAAATGAAATTTTATGATTCTTTTTTCTTAAACCTGAAATATATTCAGACATTTTTGTTGAGGTAGTAATAATATCCAATTTCTTAAGACCTAATTTTTTGCTTTGTTTTTTTTATAAAAAACTCTATTCTTTTCTTGATATCTTTAATTTTGAAAAGATTTTTATCAACAAAATTAGGTATTCCACTGAAACTTATTTCAAGAAGGTCATATAAAACCAAGATCTGACCATCGCATTCTTCCCCAGATGCTATTCCAATAACAGGAATTGAAAGGTTTTTTGATATTATTTTAGCAAGGCACTCATCAACACATTCAACAATTAATAATTTTGCGCCTGCATCTTGAAGCAAGATTGCTTCATGTAGAATCTTATTTTTTGTTGCAACAGTCTTACCTTGTTTTCTATATTCAGAATTAGACATTATTTTTTGTGGCCTAACACCAATGTGTGCACATACTGGAATTCTATTATGACTTAAAAATTCTACAATTTTTATATTAGTAAGATCTGTTTCCAGTTTAACCATTTGAGCCCCACAATCTTTTATTAATTTTTTTGCATTTAGAAGAGCGCTTTTTGGTGTTCTATATGTATTGATTGGCATGTCAGATATTAGATAAGCGTTCGTATTTCCTCGACTTACTAATTTAGTATGATATTCAATATCTGTTTGAGTTACATTATGTGTATTAACATGTCCTTGCACAACAACGCCAAGAGAGTCACCTATAAGAATAATATCAATACCACAATCATCTATGTATTTTGCAAAACTAGCGTCATAAGCGGTTAAACACGCTATTCCTGTATGCTTTTTTTTCATGGAACAGATTTTTTTTAAAGTCATTTTCCTCATATATTATTCATTTGGTGTTGTTGGATTGAAATATTTTTTGCCTTTAATGTCCTTACTAATTTCATTAATTAGCATTTTATAATCATAATCTTCATTAATATTTACATTTGATGTATTTATAATTAATAAAGGAGACTGATTATATGTATGGAAATAATTAGTGTAAGCATCAACAACGGTATTTAAATATTTTTCTGTAATCCCTTGCTCATAATCAATTGCTCTCGTTTTAATTCTATTCATTAGTTTGTCAATAGGTGCCTGAAGATAAATTACTAAATCTGGTTTTGGATGATTAAAACCTAATATATTATAAATTTCACTATACATCTTAAGCTCTTCCTTATTGAGAGTTAATTCGGCAAACAATAAGTCTTTCCCTAAGAAATAATCAGAAATGGTTGCAGACTTATTAGATTTTTCAAGCTTATACTCTGCATATTGCTTTGAACGCATTAACAAGAAATGTAACTGTGTTGAAAAGGCATATTGCTCTTGATTTTGATAAAACTTTTTTAAAAAAGGATTTTTACTAAACCCCTCAAGCATCAATTCACAATTAAATGTCTTGGCTAACTTCTTTGCAAGCGTTGTCTTGCCAACCCCAATAGGTCCTTCAATTACTATAAATTTTTCTTTCCCAGCCATAAGTATAAAATTAGAAATCTTTCTTTAAATAATGAACCAATTTTCCATACTTTGGAATATTAAATCGATAATTAGTGATTTCTAATAATGGAATTAAAACAAACTCTCTTTTTGTCATATCTGGATGCGGTATTGTAAGTCTATCGCTATTAATCTCTAAATTATCATAAATTAGAATATCAAGATCTAAGGTTCTTGGCCCCCATTTCTTAATTCTTTTTCTGTGATGTAAGTTTTCAATGCTTTGTAGTGATTTTAAAAGTTCTTCGGGTTTTAAACTAGTTTCAATTTTGATGACTGCATTAATGTAATCAGGTTGATTTTTTGGGCCTAATGGTTTACTGCTATATAGAGAAGACCTTCTAACGATATGTGTATTATTCAGATGATTAATTTCCTTCATCCCTTTTTGTATATGATAAATAGGGTTATTTTGATTACTACCTAAGGCTATATATACTGTATTCAAGTTTGAATCGGTAATTTTAGTTTACTTTTTCTTTGATTCTAGCAGACTTTCCAGACCTTTCTCTTAAGTAATATAGTTTTGACCTTTTTACACTACCTTTTCTTTTTAACTTAATGTCAGAAATAATTTTACTGTGGAGTTGAAAAACTCTTTCTACACCTTCACCATATGAGATTTTTCTTATTGTAAATGATGAATTGATTCCTCTATTTTTTTTTCCTATAACGACCCCTTCGAAGGATTGTAATCTTTCTCTTTTCCCTTCTTTGACTTTAACTAATACCTCAACAGTATCGCCACTCGAAAAACTTGGGTATTTTTTTAATTGTGATGCCTCAATTTTGTCAATAATCTTCTTCATAGCTAGGTTTCTTCAAACTCAGATTTATAATCTCTGAGGAGTTTATCATCTTCTTTAGAAAGTTTCACCTTTTTTAATAATTCTGGTCTTTTTCTCCATGTAACACCTAAAGCTTGCTTCCTTCTCCATTTATTAATTTCTAAATGATTTCCTTTTAAAAGTACTTCTGGAACTCTTTTATCATTAATTACTTCTGGTCTTGTGTAATGAGGGTGATCTAACAAATTTTCTTGGAAAGAATCTTGCTTGATTGATTCTTCATCATCTATGGCTCCCTCTAATAAACGACATACGCCTTCCATTATCACCATGCTTGGTACTTCTCCGCCTGATATAACATAATCTCCAAGAGAAACCTCTTCATCAACAAGGTGGTCTAAAACTCTCTGATCCACACCTTCATATCTCCCACACAGTAAAGTAATATTTTTCTGTTTTGATAGAAAATCAAATTTTTTTTGAGTTAGTGCTTTTCCTTGTGGAGATAAATAAATAATCCTTTGTTTTTCATTTGATTTATTTTCTATAGACAATAAAGCCTCTTTTATAGGCTCATATTGCAGCACCATGCCTGGTCCACCACCAAATGGTTTATCATCAACCTTTTTGTGTTTATTAACAGAAAAATCTCTCAGATTAATAACATTAATAAAGAGAATATTTTTCTCAATTGCTCTTTTAATAAACCCTGTTTCTTTAAAACTATCAATAATATCTGGGAATATTGTTATAACATTAATGATCATTGTTCCATCTCACAATTATAATATCTTCTTTCTCAGGTACCTTTAAAATATAATCTTTAATGAATGGAATTAATATTTCAACTTCATTTTTGTTATTAGAAATAGGTTTTACAACAACGATATCATTTGATTTTGTTGAAAAAATAGACTCAACTATTCCTATCTTGTGATTATCTTCATTATAAACAACTCGGTCAATCAATTGATGCCAATAAAATTCGTCTTTGTCAGTCGTTGGTAAATTTTCTTTTAAAACAAATATTTTTTTATTTATATATTTTTCTGCATCATTTATCGTTTCAATAGATTTAAGTTTAATAATGATTTTCTTAGGAAGTATCTTATTTTCTTCTATATCTACGCGATTAAACCCATTTGATTGCTCAATAAATAAACTATAATTAAAAATATTATCTATCGGGTGAGTATAGGATCTTATAGTTAACCAACCTTTGATTCCATGAACACTAAGAAATTCACCAACGACAATATAGTCTGTATTTGTCATTAATGTAGTTTATTCTTTTTTTAGGTTTTCTTCCTTGGATTTTTCTACAGGTTTTTCTTCTGCTTTAGCTTCTTCTGCTTTAGCTTCTTCTGCAGGCTTTTCTTCTGCTTTAGCTTCTTCTGCTTTAGCTTCTTCGGCAGGCTTTTCTTCTGCTTTAGCTTCTTCTGCAG
>JAYZKL010000039.1:0-4614 GCA_036163455.1 Pseudomonadota bacterium | reverse complement strand
GAATTATGAAAAATATAATTGCTCTAATAATTAGTTCTTTTCTTGCCTCTTGTGCTGCTATACCAGGAGATGCTAGCTTTATACCTGAAAATCGCCATCAAGAAATTATGCATATAACTAAAATTGCGCCTGATTGGTTCAAAATACCACTAACTTCTGAATCAGCAATTTATGCTGCAGCAACGGCAGTCTCGAAAGATTATCAAATGTCGATCAAGAAGGCGACCCTTTATGCAAAGGTAGAACTGGCAGATAAAATTAGTGGCAATATTGTAGCAGAAGATACAACGATGAGTATGGAAAAGTATGTTGGAGAGAAATTGACAACTGCATCTGAGATTGAATCAAACGCACATAATGTGGTCAATATGGAAATACACGATTATGAGGTTTCGGAGGTATTAACCATACCAGAAGGAAATTTATACCGAACATTTATTTTGATTAAGAAGCCCTTAGATAACGCTGCAGATGATTCTACTTCAATTTATAATTATGATTAGGGCGTTTTAATGTGATTGAGGTATTGATTGAGACTAATAGATATACTATAGGGGGTTAAAATGGGTCTATTTGATAAAATAAAAGGTGCGACAGATAAGATAAAAAATGCAGCAAAAAATGTTGTTGACAAGGCTGGCGCGGCACTAGATGAGCGAACCATAAGAAAAAATAATGAAATGTTAAAATATGGTGAGTATGTTTGTGACTTTGAAAATTGTAGAGGTGACTTTCAATCTGATGTAGATGTAAGAAAAAATGAAAAAGGTTTATTGTTAGTAATTGGAAATGATAGAAAAAAGGTTGCAAAAAAAGAAGAATCCCCTGAATTAGATATCAAGACTTATCAAATTCCTGATGACTATATTAAAGGCACATATCGCATAAAAACTGTCGAAAAAACAAAGCAAAAGGATGTAACAACTAGAGTGTCATATGCTCCGGGGCGTTCATATAGTAAAAAAATAGGTGAGAAAACAGTGCATGATAGGTATTGTTTTGATATAACTTTGCAATTTAAAGATAAAAAAATTCTGATTGGAGAGTTAGAGAGAGAAGAAGAGGCTGCCTTTGGAGCCTTATTTGATCATTCTAATTTTGATACCTATATAGAAGATTCAGACGCATTCATTAAATATCTTGAAAAAGAAAATGCTCAATTAAGGGATGATATGGCTTCAGGAGAAGGTGATAGTGAGGAACTTACGGAGAGATTACAAACAAATACTAAACTCATAGAGAGCCGAGGAAATTGGCAAGAAACTGTAGAAAAAACGCATGAAGAAGAAATTGCTAGAAATAAGGGTCTTCGTGATGGTATTAAAAAAGCTGAGGAAAAATTAGCAAACAGAAAAAAAGATTAATTTTGCGAGACAAGATGTGGATTGGTATTGGTGGTTACTGTTAGCGATAATAATTTTAGTTCTACTTTCTCGTGATTCAACTAGTAGGAAGAAGAGAAAAAAGGAGCTAGAACAAATACGCCTCAAAGAAAAAAGAGCTAATCGTTCTATATCTAGAGAAAGCAAATTTTATAAAAAGTTTTTAGGTCGAAGATTAAACAAAGAAGTAGATAGCTTGTATAGTCTCAAAAATAGTGAATCCATCACTGAGTCTGAATATTTGGATAAAATAAGTGAGATAAATAAAAATAATGCAAAACATGTGCCTTTGATAAAAAACCACATGGAAAAACTTATTTTAGGTTTGCAGGGAATGTATCTTAAAATTAATAAAATTTCAAAAAAGTGGCCAGAAGAAAAGAAAATTGAAGAACTAGAAGAAAGTATTGTTAATGAATCTGTTGAACTTAAAAAATTATCAAAAAAATATGAGTTTATAAAGGACTTATTCCCTAATAGGTATAAAAAATAATCAAACTAAAATAGGAGTTATAGTTGTGGCAGTTGATTACGAGAAACTCAATACAGGGATAAATGCCGTAAATGCGTTTACGAATTATAAATCCATGCAATCACTTAAAGAACTAGTCTCTTTGGGTGAAGAAACACAACGTCTTCAGGAATTTCAATTAGGAAAAACTGATGAGTTGATAGATTCACAAAAACAAATGCATCAAACTAGTCAGGATATCTTGGATGCAACAAAACATAATTTGTTAGCAACTAGACAAATATCAGAAGAGATGAGAAGGCAAGATAATGAAAAGAAGCTCATCTCATTGAAAAAAGATCTTTTTTTTAATATTCGAACTGACTTAGATGAGCTTAAGGAATCAGATAAAACAAATCTAGAGAAATTCATATTTTCTAGATGTTTAGAGGCAAGATTATTAGTTAATAAGATTGACACTAGCATATCTGACGACCTTCAAGATAAAAAGATTATTGATGAATGTATGAAAGATATTAAATCTACCATATCGGCTTTAGAACAAATATTATCATCTGAAGAAAAACAAGATTTTCAGACGATCATTCAATTTTTGGAAGTTTCTGAAGAGGCAGAGATTGCGAGGTTACGAGAGAAAGGTCATTACAAGTTTTACTACAATAATCTAATAACATTAGATGAGATAAAAAATTGGGATAATAATGATGTGTTCGGGCTAGTATCTGCTTATGGTCAGCTTTTACAAGAAGAAGAAAAACCATCATTAAACTATGATATCAAAAAAGATGGTGGAAAAAATGGCTTTTACGAACTACTAGATCCAGAATATACTGATACAGACGAATAGAATATAAGTACTGAATTTGTCCATTTTAATTCTATTTATCTTCTTTTCCATATATCTGGAGCGTTCACAGGTCTTGGTTCAGGTTTATCATCAAACTCTATATTTTCAGAACCATTATAAATTAAGAAATGTTTTCCTTTAGCCCTTCCCATTAAAGTAACACCTGTTTCTTGTGCTACAGTTAAACCCATTTCAGTTATACCAGATCTTGAAATTAAATATGGTATCTCCATTTGTGCTACTTTAATTACCATCTCTGATGTTAGTCTTCCCGTTGTATAAAATATTTTGTCCGTACTTTCAATATCATCAAGCCACATATTTCCTGCAATTGCATCTACCGCGTTATGTCTGCCCACATCTTCAACAAAATCTATTATTTTCTCTTTATCGCACAATGCACAACCATGTACAGCTCCTGATTGTCTATAAATTTCATTTTTATCATGAAGTAATTTTAGTATTTTATATATTGATGATTGTTTTAGTTTATCTCCTTCTATTTTTTTATTCTTAATTTCATCCCAAACTCCAGAAAAGGTAGTACCTTGTCCGCAGCCAGATGTAACAATTTTATGCGTTAGCTTGTTTTCCCATGATTCCACATTAGAGGATGTCTTTACTGCTGCGCTATTTGTATCCCAATCAACATGAACAGAGATTAATTCATCCAAACTTTCTATAAACCCCTGATTACGAAGATAACCAATAACTAGTGATTCTGGATAGTGCCCTAAAGTCATCAGTGTGACAATCTCCTTTTTATTTACAAAAATAGTTAAGGGCAATTCACCAGTTATCGGAAACTCTCTAGTTTGGCCGTATTCATCTCGAACAACAATATCTTTTGTTTTAGGCCTCTTAGCATTAGTTAAATCAATGTTATTTATTTTACTATTACTCATTATCTGTTAGATTATATTACAAATAAACTATACAAACGATGAGATTCTTTTTACTAATTTTTCTAATTACGTTTTCATTTAATTCCTATGCAGATCTAATGAGAGTTATATTTCTAGGAACCGGAACACCCAGATTAGATATAGAACGCTTCAGCCAATCCATCCTAATAGAATCTGGCAATGAGAAGCTATTATTTGACGTTGGCCGTGGGGCAACTATTAGAATGAGCCAAGCAAATATTTCAATACAAGAAATTGATAAGGTATTTTTGACTCATTTACATTCAGATCATACGATTGGCATGCCAGATTTAATAATGACTGGATGGGTTTACCACAGGAATAGAGAAATGAAGGTTTTTGGTCCACATGGAACTAAGAAATTTATTAATAACATAAAAGAAGCATTTCATGAAGATATAGAAATCAGAACTAAACATCCGGAAAAGCTTCAACTATCTGGACTTAATATAAATATAAAAGAAATAGATGAAGGTTTAATTTATCAAAAAGATAAACTGAAAGTTTATGCATTCAGCGTTAGTCATGGCGGCGGCGTTAAAGAAGCCTATGGCTACAAAATTTCTAATGGTAAACATACAGTAGTTATTTCTGGAGATACCAATTTTTCGGAGAATCTAGTTAGTCATGCTAAAGATTCCGACTTATTAATTCATGAAATTGCTTTCGCACCAAAACCTTTGATTGAGAAAAGTAAAAAAATTGAAGGGCTTATGAATTATCACACTACACCCGAAGAAATGATAAAGGTATTAAAGCTCACAAAGCCAAGATTGACTATTCTTACACATGTGCTCGCGTTAGGCGGAATGAGATTAGAGCCAGTCTTAAAAAAAATTAAAGATTCAACCAACAATCAATTCAAAATAAAATATGCACATGATTTGATGGCTATAGATGTGAAAGAGGATTTTCATATATATTCTGTAAATTACAACAAATTGGAAAAATGAAAAAAACTAAAATAATTGGAATATTGAACCTAAC